>JAAYNV010000009.1 GCA_012520645.1 Clostridiales bacterium
GAAGGTGAGATCAACTACAAACGGCTGGCAGTGAATATGGTGGGCAATGTGTTTGTGGATCTTGGCATGGGCCTTTTTGTGGATGAGATGTGGGGTGGAGTTGCAGAGGTAGAGGGTGGTAGTGAGACCAGCTATGCACGATGTATAGCTGGTCTAAGAAAACCTAATTCTTCTGTACAGACAATAAGTAATAGATTTCCAAATGATAATCAAGTAGGGAAAAGATTTAATTATACAACAGAAGGTGGTGTTCAAAATGTTGATTTTGTGATAGATATGGATGGCAACCTACATATCGGTAGAGGATATTCATATTTAGCTGGTGGCAGTTCAGTACAGCCGGCTGAGTAAGGAGGAGTGGATTTGGCTAAGGAGAAAGTCACTTTAAGGAGCGTAGGTGTGGGCATCTAAAAATGCCCATGCACCCAAACGAATAACCGATTGATTTTATCACAATTTCATGTTAAAATAACTTCAAGCAATAAAGGAAACAAATCTAAGATCTCACACAATCTTACCCTGTATTTCGTCAGCTGGTATCAGTCCTGAAATACAGTGCTTCATCAGGCAATTCGCCTGAATTACTCCTTGCTTACAACTGAATAACCGGCAGGGAGGAAGGCAGACCTCTCTGCACCCCATGGAAAGAGAGGAAATGCCATGAGTCATGAAGAAACACAGAAGACGGGAAGCGCCGTGCTGGAGCTCCTTCCCGAGAACTACCAGCTTAACTTAAGTGATTTTGCCCTGTTCTTATCTGTGATGAAGAACAAGAGGGCATACGAGGATGTGCTCAGCATCATACTGGATGAAGAAGATCTGGTCTTAAAAGAGGTCAAGGCAGAACAGGTGGTGTTAAACCAAAGCGGCAAGCGGGCGATCCGGCTGGATGCCTGGGCAGTGGATTTGAAGAGCTGCCAGTTCAATACGGAAATGCAGAATGATACGGAGCATGATGATGTGAGAAAGCGTGCAAGGGAAAACCCGGAGATCATGGTCCGGGATAAGCGGATCCTGGAACTGGACAGTATTGTAACGGAAGTAAAGCAATCAGAGGAATGGGAGGCTGTGAAGATGAATATTCTGGAGATTGGTTTGGAGAAGGGGCGGGAAGAGGGGCATTGTAAAGGTCGCGAAGAAGGAATCCGCCAGGGGACACAGCTGGGAACCATCATGACACTTACCGCATTGGTTAAGGATGGTCTGATTTCCATAGAGGAGGCTGCAAAACGGGCACAGATGACCGTGGAGGAGTTTGAGCAGAAGATGCGTTGAACACGAAACAGTCTTTGAAACGGTATATATTATAAAACAAATCTTGTGTGTTGATTAGAGAAATAGAGGAAGGTTGATATGACATAAATTTCAAATGTCAACAAAAGGTTGTCTGTTCAGAATGGCGCGTGCTATACTAAATTTGTATACTTTCTTTGTAGAGGTATGCAGAAAAGTCTGAATATAAACGGAGGATAGTAAAACATGAATGTATTGGTCATTAACTGCGGCAGTTCTTCATTGAAATACCAGCTTATCAATAGCGAGAGTGAGGCGGTTTTGGCAAAAGGACTCTGTGAGAGAATCGGAATCGATGACAGTGCGATTACGCATCAGCCGGCCGGCGGAGCAAAGGTGAAAACAGAGGTGGACATGCCGGATCACACCGCAGCTGTCAAATTTGTCATTGAAAAACTTACAGATGTGTCAGTAGGGGTAATCCGTTCTTTAAATGAGATCGATGCGGTGGGACATCGTATCGTACACGGCGGAGAAAAGTTTTCCGGTTCGGTGTTGATTACGCCGGAAGTGATCCGGGCAATCGAGGAATGCAACGATCTGGCACCGCTTCATAATCCGGCAAATCTGATTGGTATTAATTCCTGTAAGGAAATCATGCCGGATGTACCGATGGTGGGCGTCTTTGATACTGCTTTCCATCAGACCATGCCGAAAAAGGCCTATCTGTACGGTCTGCCATATGAATATTATGAGAAATACAAGGTGAGACGCTACGGTTTTCACGGAACCAGCCACGATTTTGTATCCAGGCGTGCGGCTGAGATTCTCGGCAAGGATATAAAGGAACTGAAAATCATCGTATGCCACCTTGGAAACGGAGCTTCCGTATCTGCGGTTTTGAATGGAGAATCCGTAGATACCTCGATGGGACTCACGCCGCTTGAGGGTCTGATTATGGGAACGAGAAGCGGGGATATGGATCCTGCAATTGTGACATTTTTGTCAGAAAAGCTGGGTGTATCCGCAGAAGAGGTTTTGAACATATGCAATAAAAAGTCTGGTGTACTGGGACTTTCCGATAATTATTCCAGTGATTTCAGGGATCTGGCTGAGGCTGCCGCTGCCGGAAATGAAAAGGCAGAAACGGCACTTGAGACTTATGCTTACCGGGTAGGAAAGTATATCGGTGCGTATGCGGCAGCCATGAACGGTGTGGATGCGATTGTATTTACGGCAGGTGCCGGAGAGAACAATGCCGAGGTGCGTAAACTGATTGGACAGTACATCGGTTTTCTTGGAACGAATATTGATCCAGAGAAAAATAAACTCCGCGGAGAAGAGGTCATCCTTTCCGATCCGGACGCGAAGGTGACGACAATGGTCATTCCGACCAATGAAGAGCTTGCCATCGCAAGAGAAACAGAGAAGCTCGTAAGGTAATATGGCTGCAGACACTGGAGCGAAACAGGAAAAGGAGCATGCCTTTGGATGGAAAAAGGACGTAGAGAGGAGCGGAGAAGTGTCATCTATGCAGGTGAGACGATTCCATTTCTCCTCATAAAGAGTAAGAGAAAAACCTGGGCAATCAGTGTGGAAGAAAACGGAGAGGTACTGTTAAAGGTACCTCTTTTTGCCACAGAAAAGGAGATCAGCCGGATTTTATCCGATAAAAAGGACTGGATCATAACCCATTACCGGAAACGGCAGGAAATTTTGAAAAACAGTCCGCAGAGTACCCTGACGGAGAAACAGAGAGAAGCGCTGAAAAAGCGTTATATTCATGCAGCAAAGGAATATTTTCCGAAGCGGGTGGCATATTTCTGGCAGTATACCGGAGGACATTATGAACGGATTACAATCCGGGAGCAGAAGACACGCTGGGGAAGCTGCAGCAGCCAGGGTACCTTATCCTTTAACTGGAAGCTCATGCTGGCACCGCCCGCCGTGCTCGATTATGTGGTAGTACATGAGCTGTGCCATTTAAAACACATGAATCACAGCAGGGACTTCTGGCAGGCTGTGGAGGAGGTGCTGCCGGAATACCGGGAACAGCGCAGATGGTTAAAGGAGCATGGGAGTGAATTGAATTTTTTGGGATAATTTACTTGAGTGATACTTCTTATTTGTGGTTAAATAAAAGAAGAAAATTATGGTACTGAAGATGGGCGGTAACTATAATATTATAAAAAAGGAAAAGGAGATACTATTATGGGAAGACTTACAGGAACCAAAACAGAAGCAAATTTAAAGGCTGCATTTGCAGGAGAATCGGAGGCAAGAAATAAGTATACCTATTTTGCATCCAAGGCAAAGAAGGATGGATATGTTCAGATTGCAGCTATTTTCGAGGAGACTGCAGCCAATGAAAAGGAGCACGCAAAGCTCTGGTATAAGCTGTTAAATGACGGTATTGGTTCCACCGTGGAAAATCTTAAAGCGGCGGCAGAGGGAGAGAACTATGAGTGGACCGATATGTACGCTGAGTTTGCAAAGGAAGCCAGAGCCGAGGGATTTGATGATATTGCAGAGTTGTTTGAAGGTGTAGCTGCAATTGAGAGAGAGCATGAAGAAAGATACCGTCAGCTTTTAGCAAATATTGAAGGTGATGTTGTATTTTCCAAGGACGGAGATGTGATCTGGCAGTGCTCGAACTGTGGTCATATCTGTGTTGGCAAAAAGGCGCCGGAGGTATGTCCGGTATGTTCGCATCCGCAGGCTTATTTCCAGATTAAGGCACAGAATTACTAAGAACAGGAGATACAGGATGACAATACAGCTTCCGGAAAAGGTCAAAATCATATTAGACACACTGCATCAGGCAGGATATGAAGGCTATGCGGTGGGCGGTTGTGTCAGGGACAGCATACTCGGCAGAATTCCGGATGACTGGGACATTACGACTTCCGCAAAACCGGAGCAGGTCAAGGAACTGTTTCGGCGGACGATTGATACCGGTATAAAGCACGGTACCGTGACCGTGCTTTTGGAACGGGAAGGCTTTGAGGTGACGACCTATCGGATTGACGGAGAATATGAGGATTCCAGACATCCCAAGGAGGTTACTTTCACGGCGAACCTGGAGGAGGATTTAAAGCGCCGCGACTTTACGATCAATGCCATGGCATACAATGAGGAAGAGGGCATAATCGACCTGTTTGATGGGATGGGAGATATCGAAAGTGGAGTCATCCGGGCTGTGGGCGTGGCAAAGGAACGTTTTACGGAGGATGCCCTGCGTATTATGCGGGCGGTACGTTTTGCGGCACAGCTGGGCTATCAGATTGAGGAGGAGACGGAGCAGGCGATTACAGAGCTTGCTCCGAATCTTGTGCATATCAGTGCAGAACGGATACAGGTGGAGCTTGTGAAGCTGATGGTATCTCCGCATCCGGATAAACTGCGTGTCATGTATGACACGGGTGTCACAAAAGTGATACTGCCGGAGTTTGACCGGATGATGGAAACGGAGCAGAACAATCCCCATCATTGCTATAACGTGGGTGAGCATACCTTGCATTCGCTTTTGTTTGTGGAAGCGGACAAGGTGCTGCGTCTGTCCATGTTGTTTCATGACATGGGAAAGCCGGAGACTAAGACGACGGATGAGGATGGTATAGACCATTTTCATGGACATGCGCAGATTGGTGCAGAGCGGTCCCGACAGATCCTGCGGCGGCTTAAATTTGACAATGACACGATTGCCAGAGTCAGCCGTACCGTACTTTACCATGATTATAAGATGGCATTGACGGCAAAATCGGTACGGCGTGGTATTTATAAGGTGGGAGAGGATATTTTTGCGAACCTGTTTGCGGTCAAATATGCGGATGTCTGTGCGCAGAGTGGCTTTATGCGGGCACAAAAGCTGGAAGAGCTTGTCCGTCTGAAGGAAATTTATGCGCAGATTCAGGAAGAAAAGCAGTGTGTATCCTTAAAGGAGCTTGCCATTAATGGAAGCGACCTGATTGCCCATGGTATGAAGCCGGGAAAAGAAATCGGAAACGTATTGGCAGAGCTTTTGGATGCCGTGTTGGAGGAGCCGGAGTTAAATACCGCAGATCAGCTTCTTTCCAGGGCGGCTGCAATGGGCTATATCCGGTTCTAATCCCTTTCTGACGGTCATAAGATAAGGTATGACCTAAGAGAGGGAGGAATGAAAGTGAATGACAGAAGTGTCAGTTTGCTGGAGCAGTATGAGATCACAGTGAATCGCACATGGAAGGGCCGGGGAGCCATTTTATGTGATACGGACCGGGGACTTAAGATTTTTATGGAATATCCCTGTCCGAAGGAAAAAATTATTTTGCAGGACACCCTGCTGACACATATAAAAGAGGCTGGAGTGATACGCACAGAGAGCATTGTCCGAAATAAGGAGGGAGAGCTCCTATGTATAGATACAGATCAGACGGCCTATGTGCTCAAGGATTACTTTAATGGGCAGGAATGTGTTGTGAGGGATATGCAGGACTGCAAAAGGGCAGTCAGGGCACTGGCAAAACTGCATAAACTGATGTATCTGCCTGCTTACTGCGCCCAGAATGAAGTCCGGGCGTTTTCTTTGACCAGAGAATTTGAAAAGCGTACCAGAGAACTGAAAAAGGTATATAAATTTTTACAGCACAAGGGTCAGCGAGGAGATTTTGAGCTTTACCTGCTGCATCATTTTCTGCCCTTTTATGAAAAGGCAAAACAGATCAGTCTCAGGGTTCAGGAGGAATATACGGCAGAAGAGCAGGAGCATTCAAAAAAGATGGGAAGTCTCTGTCACGGGGATTTCCAATATCATAATGTAATGTTCTGCGGGGGAGAGGCAGCAGTCATACATTTTGAGCGGTGTATAGTAGACAGTCAGATGCGCGACCTCTGTCTGTTTCTTCGTAAGATGTTAGAAAAGAATAACTGGGATGTTCAGGAGGCAGCGGAGCTTTTGGAGATCTATGATAAAGAAAAGACATTGACGGCAGAGGACCGCAGGCAGCTCTATTATCGATTTGCCTACCCTGAAAAATTCTGGAAGATCGTCAATTTTTATTATAACAACGGAAAGGCATGGATTCCCGAAAAGAATATGGAGAAGCTTACGCAGCTCCTTTCGCAGGAGGAGAATCGAGAGAAGTTTTTGGAGAGCATCCGGTAGTATAAAGGTATATTTTTAACTTCTGTCTTCCTCGACATTTCTTTTGATTTATCTTATAATGCCAGTAGATAAAATATCGCAGAACAAAGGAGAAGCTTCTCTATGTATAAAAAGAACAAAAGAAAAGCCGGATGGCGAAAGAGAGCTTTGGCAGGGTGTCTCGTGCTTCTGTGCGGCGGACTGCTTGCAGGCTGCAGCATGTCACTTCCGTGGGAGAGGACAGCTTCTGCTGGAAAAACAGCGGGAGAGGAAACGAACGGTACCGGTTTTATACCGGAAATGCCGGGCAGCTATGACAGCGCAGACACGGCGGTCATTGTCGAGCGGAATGAAGAGGAGAAAACGATTACCTTTTTTAACATTCCGACAGGGCGGAATTATACGCTGAACTACGACGGTACGACAAAGATTACCGATAAGTATGGGAAAGGAATGTCCATGGCGCAGGTGAAGGCTGGAGATGTGACGGATATTACCTTTTTAAAGTCCAAAAAGAAGTTAAGAAGCCTTGCACTTTCTTCTCAGGTCTGGACCAATCGCGCAGAAGGAAATTACCAGATCAATATGAATGGGAAGGGCATGCTTGTAGGCAAGGATCAGTATAAGCTGGCAGACAATGTGATGGTGGTTTCCGGAGAGGAGCAGATCGGTCTGATGGATATTAATGCCTGTGACGGACTGATCCTGCAGGGAATTGGTCATACGATCTACAGCATTGAAATCGAAAAAGGACACGGCTATTTAAAACTTGAAAATTCGGAATATTTTACCGGAGGATGGATTGAGGTAGGACAGTCTCTGATCCAGCCGGTAACAGAGGACATGCTGTTAACCGTGCCGGAAGGAAAATATCAAGTGCTGATTACAAATCAGGGAAACGGGGGGACCAAAAAGGTTACGATAGAACGCAACCGGGAGACCGTACTGGATGTCGGAGATCTGAAGGGAGAGGAACCTGTCATTGGGAATATTGTGTTTACGGTAGATCCGGAAAGTGCATCCGTTTATATTGATGGAGATAAGGTGGATATAAGCGGTCCTGTAACTCTGGAATACGGTATTCATCAGCTGATCGTGCGCGCAGAAGGCTATGAGACCATGACAAAGTACTTAAAGGTCGGACAAGAGAATGCCAATATTTCTCTGGAATTAGAGATCGCAGAGGAAGACAGGGAGCAGGAAGAGAAGAATGTCTCGGGAAATGATACAGCAGATGAAAAGCAGGAGGAAGAGAATACCACATCCGGAAACACAGCAGAACCGGACAGCACCAATACGGTAAACGCAACGGATGAATATCGGATCTATATTACCTCTCCGAAGGATACGGAGGTGTATTTTGACGGAAAATATATGGGACTGGCTCCGGTTGACTTTAAGAAGGAATCCGGCACACATGTGGTAACGCTTCGTAGGAGTGGTTATCAGACCAGAAGCTTTACGATCCAGATTGATGAGGAGAAAAAAGATATTAGCTGGTCTTTCTCCGAACTGGAGAAAACATCGGAATAAAAGAAACGGCAGAGCATGGTGATAAAAATGAGTCAGAAATACAGTTATGAGGATCTTTTGAAGATTATGGAAACACTGCGCAGTGAAAATGGCTGTCCATGGGACCGGGTTCAGACCCATGAAAGCTTAAAGCCATGCGTGGTAGAGGAGGCAGCAGAACTGGTATCGTCTATCCGAATCTACGAGCAGTGCGGTAATGCGGAAAATATGTGTGAGGAGCTTGGCGATCTGCTTCTGCAGGTGGTGATGCACGCCCAGATCGCAGGGGAAGAGGGACTGTTTACCATGGAGGATGTGGTGCAGGGCATTTCCGAAAAGATGGTGCGCAGACATCCGCATGTGTTCGGTACAGGGAATGCGGATACACCGGATGCGGTCGTAGAGAGTTGGGATGAGATCAAGAAAAAGGAAAAAGAGGGAAAAAGCTGGATCGAATCTCCGTTACGGGAGATACCAAAGGAGCATCCGGCACTTACCCGTGCCTCTAAGGTGCTTAAAAAGGCGCACAAGCTCTATGGATATGAAACAGAATACTCGCTGGAAGAATGTGTGGCCGGACTGGAGGCAGAGCTTGATAAGGAAGAGGTTTCCAGGGAATCGGTCAGCGAAAGACTGGGAGATCTTCTGATGCAGATCGCGGATATTGCGGCACAGTATAAGTTATCAGCAGAGCAGATCCTGACGGATAAAGTGGAGGATGTGATTGAAAAGTATGAACCGTTTCCGGGGCAGGGTGGCTGAACAGAAGGGGACAGGCTGATTTTAACCCTGTATTCTATGGGAGAATGCTAAAAATGCCTTGACAAAAGGGGTTTTACTGGATATAAATATATATAGGCGTTTCGTAACAGAAACATCCGGATTAACTAGAAAATAAAAACTCATTTAGAGGAGGAGTTCGAGATGAACAAAACAGAATTAGTTGCAGCTATGGCTGATCAGGCAGGATTATCTAAGAAGGATGCTGAAAAAGCGTTAAAGGCTTTTACAGATGTTGTAGCAGAAGAGTTAAAGAAGGGTGAGAAGATCCAGTTAGTTGGCTTTGGTACTTTCGAAGTATCCGAGAGAGCTGCAAGAGAAGGAAGAAATCCGCAGACAGGTGAGGCTATGCCGATCCCGGCTTCCAAGGCTCCGAAATTTAAAGCTGGTAAAGCATTAAAGGATTTAGTAAACGCATAATCGGACAGGCAATACAAGCTATGTTTACAGACGGTTCTCTCATTGGCGGGAGAACCGTTTCTGCGTCTATAGGAGGGAAAGGGAAATGAGACTTGATAAATATTTAAAGGTATCCAGACTGATCAAAAGAAGAACCGTTGCCAATGAAGCGTGCGATGCCGGAAGGGTGCTGATCAATGACAGACCGGCAAAAGCCTCTGCGAATGTGAAAGAGGGAGATATACTGACCATTCAGTTTGGCAATAAAGAAGTTAAGGTAGAGGTTCTGGATGTACAGGAGACGGTTCGTAAGGAAGAGGCAAAGGAGCTGTTTCGGTATCTGTAGCCCTATGGCAGCGGATTGGTTTTTTGAAATAAAATTCATAAAATAAAAATTCCCCTAATATACTCTAACAAGAATATGCTTAGGGGGATTTGTGTATGGAAGACCTGACCGCAATGAAACAGCGCCAGCATAAGATCATGCTGACAAACCGTAAAGGGTGTACGATCAATGGGGTGGCAGATGTGCTTTCCTTTGATCCAAATGAGATTTTACTGGAGACAGATATGGGAATGCTTATGATCAAAGGCAGTGAGCTGCATGTGAACAGGCTGACACTGGAAAAGGGAGAGGTGGACATTGACGGCAGGGTTGACAGTCTGACCTATTCGGAAGCGGGCGGCTATGCTGCGAAGGGCGAATCTCTTCTGGCAAGATTGTTCAAATAAGGAGCAGGAATGAGTGCGGAAATTATGGGAGAACTGGATTTTCTGCTCCGGTCAGTATTTCTTGGTTTGATGATTACCTTCCTGTATGATGTCATCCGAATTTTCAGGCGGGTGCTTAGGCATGGCAGCTTTTTGGTGTCTCTGGAGGATCTTGCTTTCTGGATCTTTTGCTCCGTCTGCATTTTCAGGCTGCTTTATCATGAAAATAACGGAGTATTCAGGTGGTTTGTAATCATGGGTGCGGCAGCCGGTATGCTGTTTTATAAAATGACCCTCAGTCATTTCTTTGTGGAGTATACAGCAAGGGTAATCTGCGCAGTGCTGGAAGTTTTTGGGAAAATATTGAAAACACTGACAAAACCGGCAAGAATGGCAGGCTCCTTTCTGAAAAAGCAGTTGACGAGGGCATGGAAAATGTTTAGAATAATATTATGTAAACAGTAGGGGTCTGTTGTCAGAGTGGATTGGAGTTTTTATTATGGTAAGAAGGAAAATAGCGTTCCGCAAAAAGCGGCAGAATCGTTTGGGTATGCTGCTTGTTATGACTGTACTGACCATGCTCTTAGTTGTGGTTGCTGTAAAAAGCTTTGAACTGCGGGAAAAGAAGGAGTCCTATGCGGCAAGAGAGCAGGAACTGCTTGAGCAGATTGAGGCAGAAGAGGCGCGGACAGAGGAAATAGAAGAATACCGGAAGTATACACAGACGAAAAAGTATGTCGAGGAAGTGGCCAAGGACAAGCTGGGTCTGGTTTATGAAGGTGAAATTGTATTTAAAGAAGAGTGATGCGGATAGCTGAATGGGCTGTCCGCATTTTTTGTCTGAAAAAAAAGGCATTTTCCGTAGCGTTTTTGACAAATAGTGAGAACCGTTTTTGCTAAACTAAAACCGCAGATTGGAGGAATGAACTTGAAAATGGGAAAAGATTCGGTGGAAGTGATGGTTCTCCCAAGCTATGGAAGAAAAAGCTGCTGACCTATGCAGAGTCATTTCTGGGGCTGGCAAGGTTATTTGAACAGGATGCAGATCAGATTTTTTCTTCCGGGGATGCACTGGATGTGAGTCCGGGAGAGGAGGTTCAGGCAGGGGAGGTTCAGGCAGAAGAGCCGGCTTTGAAGGAAACAGCGGACGGTTCTGCGCAAGTGATGGTTTATGGACAGGCTACGGCACAGGAACGCGCAGAATGTCTGTGGCAGAGCCAGTTGAAACAGAACCGTTCCCTGATGGCAGGACACTTAAAGGAAATGGCGCAGATCATGGAGTCTGTAGCAAAACAGACTTTTCAAACGCTGCCGCTTTCAGACCGTGACCGCAGACAGATTATACGTGCGTTGAAGGAGCAGGGCATTCAGGTACAGGATATTTATCTGTTGGAGAGCGCGGAGCAGAGACTGAAACTGAGTATTACGATGAAAAGTCTGAGGGCAGAGGTGTTTACGGTGGAGGAGATTGCTGATTTTTTATCGGTGCTGTTTGAAAAGCAGCTTCTGCCGGAAAAAAACAGTGTATTCTTTTTAAAGAGTCATTTTGAAACCGTACTGTTTGAGG
Organism: Clostridiales bacterium; assembly: GCA_012520645.1. Classification (GTDB taxonomy): domain Bacteria; phylum Bacillota; class Clostridia; order Lachnospirales; family Lachnospiraceae; genus JAAYNV01. Next base: position 11,325 of record JAAYNV010000009.1, read on the forward strand.
AGCGTGCACGTTATGGTGTACTGACCGGAACTGCGAGAGCCATTAAGGAAAATGAGAAGATTTCGGGAGATAATTACAGCTTTGAGGAGTCTGTGAACGGGCATATGATCATGGCGCTGTCGGATGGAATGGGATCCGGGGAAAAGGCATGCAGGGACAGCTCTGTGGTCATCGAGCTTCTGGAAAAATATCTGGAAACCGGATTCTCCAAAGAGATGGCAATTGAGATGATAAACGGAGCTCTGCTTGCAAAGAGTGACGAGGAAAATATGTCCACGCTTGATCTGTGTGATGTGAATCTGTATGACGGAAGTGTTGAAATTCTGAAGGTTGGTTCGGCATATACCTATATCAAGCATGAGGATGGTGTGGAGATTCTGCCGTCGGCAACGCTTCCGCTTGGAGTTTTCGGACAGCCGGATATTGAGCGTTATGAATGCAGTCTGGCAGAGGGAGAGTGCATTATCATGCTTTCGGATGGCGTAGTAGACTGCATACGAAACGAAAATAAGGAAGCAACCCTGCGGGATATTATTGATATGCTGGCAACTAAAAACGCAAAGGAGCTTGCAAATAATATTCTGCAATTTGCACTGCATCAAAGCCAGGGGAAAATACGTGACGATATGACGGTACTGACCTTAAGTCTGTGGGAAAACCGATAAAATTCCTGCATATATTGATAATTTTCCGGAAATCTAATATAGTAAAGAGTATGAAAAGGAAAGTACTTGACTATATGGTAAAACATCATATGACAGCTCCCGGTGATGTTGTGATCACCGGGGTTTCAGGGGGGGCAGACTCAGTCTGTCTTCTTTTGATGCTGAAAAGTCTGGAACCGGAGCTTTCCATACAGGTACGGGCGGTACATGTCAATCACGGTCTGCGGCAGGATGCAGATGAGGATGAAGCTTATGTGAAGGAGTTGTGTGAACGGCTTCAGGTTCCGCTTCGGACAGTGCATGTGAATGTGGAAGAGTACGCAGCACAGGAAGGACTGGGTTTGGAGGAAGCGGGACGGCTTCTACGGTATCGCACGTTTGAGGAATGGGGAGCAGAACTTCTCCGGGAACAGGAAGCAGTCATAGCAGAGAGTAAAGGTGAGCGTCTGCGGGGCAGAGGTTATAAGATTGCTGTGGCACACCATATGGATGACCGGGCGGAGACCGTTTTATTTCATCTGTTTCGCGGAACCGGACTTTCGGGACTCATTGGAATCCGTCCGGTACGGGAACGGGTGATTCGCCCGCTTTTATGTATAACAAGAACCGAGATCGAGACGTGGCTTTCGAAAGAAAATATTCCGTACTGCATGGATTCGACCAATCTGGAGGATACTTATACGAGAAATAAAATCAGACACCATGTCCTGCCGTATGCGGAACAGGAAATCTGCAGCCGGAGTATGGAGCATATTACAAGAGCAGCAGACATCTGTATGGAAACGGAGGAATATCTGGAAATACAGATCAGGAGATTTTATGACAAATGTGTCACGTGGACGGACAAAAGGGCGGCAGGGATAGCGGTACAGGAATTTGCAAAAGAACATCCTTTTTTGCAGAAAAGCCTGATCCTTTCCGTATTTGAAGAACTGACTCCCTGTCGGAAGGACATGCAGGCCGTGCATGTGGAGGATGTGTGCTCTCTTTTTCGGCAGGAGGGAAACAGGCAGATTTCACTACCGTATAATCTGATCGCGCGCAGAGAATATGACACAGTTGTTATAGAGGAGGCGCGGCGAAGAGAAAAAGGAAAAGGAGAAGGGGTTGAAATTGACCGGAAGTTTCTGGAACAACAGGGAATTGTGAGAGTTTTGCTTGGGGATGGAAGGGAATTTATCTGTGAGTTGATTTCTTTGGAGGAAAGCAGGGAAAACGTGCAAAATATTCCGCAAAAGACGTATACGAAATGGTTTGATTATGATAAAATAAGAAAATCTATGATAATACGCTGCAGACAGTCCGGTGATTATCTGACAATACGGAGAGAGGGCGAGGAACCTGCCAGAAAGAAGTTAAAGGAGTATTTTATCACTGAAAAGATTCCGAAGCAGATGCGGGATGAAATTCTGCTTTTGGCAGACGGGCAGCATGTTCTGTGGGTTATTGGACATCGTATCAGTGAATATTATAAAGTAAATCCAAATACCAGACGGATTTTGCAAGTACAATTAAGAGGAGAAGAAGCAGATGGCTGAAAGAATCAGAGTACTATTGACAGAAGAAGAGGTAGATGCCAAGATTCGGGAAATCGGTGAGCAGATCAGCAGGGACTATGCCGGAAAGCAGGTACATCTTGTGTGTGTACTGAAGGGCGGAGTTTTTTTCATGTGTGAGCTGGCGAAGCGTATCAGCATACCGGTATCCATGGATTTTATGTCTGTATCCAGCTATGGAAGTGAGACGAAATCCAGCGGAGTTGTTAAGATTGTAAAGGATCTGGATGAACCGTTAAAGGGAAAGCATGTGATTGTAATTGAGGATATTGTGGATTCGGGAAGAACCCTCAGTTATCTTTTGGAAATGTTAAAAAAGAGAGAGCCGGAGAGTCTTGCACTCTGTACGCTTTTAGATAAGCCGGAGCGCAGGGTGATTGATGTCGATGTGGATTATACAGGCTTTAATATACCGGATGAGTTTGTGGTAGGCTATGGGTTAGACTATGACCAGAGATACCGTAATCTGCCGTATATCGGAGTAGTGGAATTTGAATAAAAAGTAAAATATATACATCAGTTTATAAGGAACATGGAGGTTTAGGATTGAACAGAAACAAAGGATTTAATGCTTACTTTGTGGTCATCATAGCACTGCTTTTGTTTACCGTATGGTTCAGCACACTGCGGGAGCCGCATGACTATTATTCAAAAAGCGGACTGAAACAGGATCTGGAGCAGAACAATGTAGCGGAGGTTATGATCCGACCCAATAAGGAGACACCTACGGGTGCCGTTTATGTGGAACTGAAACAGGGTGCGGAAAAGGTGCTCTATGTTTCGGATGTGAAAGAGATTGAGCAGCTGCTTTCCGGTTATGGCATAGAAGCAAGTATGGAAAATGTACCGCAGGAAAACTGGTTTCTGGCTTATGTGCTTCCGATTCTGGTGGTAGTGATCATTGCGGTGTTCTTTTTTGTAATGATGAATGCACAGAATTCCGGCGGAAACGGCAGCAAGATGATGAATTTCGGAAAGAGCCGGGCAAAACTTTCTCTGGGAAACGGAAAGACAACATTAAAGGATGTTGCAGGACTGCGTGAGGAAAAGGAAGAACTGGAGGAAATCATTGAATTTTTAAAAGAGCCTGCCAAGTTTACAAAGGTGGGAGCCAGAATTCCGAAAGGCGTTTTATTAGAGGGACCTCCGGGAACCGGTAAGACGCTGCTTGCAAAGGCAATCGCAGGAGAAGCCAATGTGCCGTTTTTCAGCATTTCCGGTTCGGACTTTGTAGAGATGTTTGTCGGTGTCGGTGCATCGCGTGTACGGGATCTGTTTTCGGAGGCAAAGAAAAATTCTCCCTGTATTGTTTTTATCGACGAGATTGATGCTGTCGCAAGACGGAGAGGAACCGGCATGGGCGGCGGTCATGATGAGAGAGAGCAGACGTTAAACCAGCTGCTTGTGGAAATGGATGGTTTTGGCATCAATGAGGGAATTATCGTCATGGCGGCAACAAACCGTGTGGATATTCTGGATCCGGCTATTTTACGTCCGGGACGTTTTGACCGGAAGATTACGGTAGGAACACCGGATGTGGGCGGCAGAGAAGAGATTTTAAATGTGCATGCCAAAAATAAGCCGTTAGGCGATGATGTGGATCTTAAGCAGATCGCGCAGACGACAGCCGGATTTACCGGTGCGGATCTGGAGAATCTGTTAAATGAGGCGGCAATTTGTGCCGCAAGGGACAACCGGAGCTTTGTGAAACAGGCTGATATCAAACATGCGTTTATTAAAGTCGGTATCGGTGCGGAGAAGAAGAGCCGTATCATTTCCGACAAGGAAAAGAAGATCACGGCATACCATGAGGCCGGTCATGCAATTTTGTTCCATGTGCTGCCGGATGTGGGACCGGTTTACACGGTGTCCATTATTCCGACCGGTATCGGTGCAGCGGGCTATACGATGCCTCTGCCGGAAAAGGATGAGATGTTTTTAACCAAAGGCAAGATGCTGCAGGACATCATGGTATCACTGGGCGGACGTATCGCAGAGGAAATTGTATTCGATGACATTACGACCGGGGCATCCAGCGATATTAAGAAGGCAACAAAGACAGCCAGAAGGATGGTAACCCGTTTCGGTATGTCTGAGAATATCGGTGTCATCAATTATGATGATGATGACGATGAGGTTTTTATCGGCAGAGATCTGGCACATGCCAAGAGCCACAGTGAGGCTGTTTCCGGTGAGATTGACAAAGAAGTCAAGCATATTATAGATGAATGTTATAACAAGGCAAAACAGATCATTCTGGAGAACAAAGAGGTTCTGGAGAGCTGTGCGCAGCTTCTTTTGGAAAAGGAAAAGATAACCAGAGACGAGTTTGAAGCTCTGTTTTCCGTTTAAAATCAAATGGATTTAGTAAAAATGCACAAAAACAAACAATGGGATTTGTATATTTTGTGAATCCTGAGTATGGACTTTGGGAGGAACGTTTGATATTATAATACTCGTAACCCCCCCAATACATTATATAGTTTTTTGCTATACCCCATAAGAAAGAAATACCTTCTCTAAAAAAGACAGTTGATCGACAGACTATCTTTTTTACTGCCCGGAGATAAATGCTTCGGGCGGTTTTTTTACTTGAATGAGGAAATGATATAGTATAAAATAAAAGAAAATTTGATGTGACAGACGGGAGACTATATTGTGGATTTCAGTCTTTATTCCAAAGCAGAACAGAATCAGTTATATATTACGGGCATTCGCCCTGTCCTGAACAAAAAGGCACTGTTCAGTGATATGTCGGAGGACTATCTTACTCCGAGCGAGCCAAGAGCTTATGATGAGGTGAAGATACGTTTCCGGACAGCAGTCAATAACGTGGACCGGGTCTATTTTGTACACAACTATGAAAAGAATCTGATGATAAAAGCAGAATCGGATGAAACCTTTGATTATTATGAGTTGTCGGTTCAGTTGGAGGATGAGGTTTTAAGGTATCATTTCGAGATCCGAACCGGTAAGATTACCTGCTTTTATGATGCCAGAGGTGTAGCAAGGGAACTGAGAAATGAATATGAGTTTACTTTGATTCCGGGATTTAAAACGCCGGACTGGGCCAAGGGAGCGGTCATGTATCAGATTTATATTGACCGTTTCTACAATGGGGATCCTTCCAATGATGTACTGACAGGCGAGTATCACTATATTGGAGACTATTCCCAGCATGTGGAGGATTGGAATAAATACCCGGCAACCATGGGTGTGCGTGAATTTTACGGCGGGGATCTGCAGGGGGTGTTAGATAAGCTGGATTATCTGCAGGAACTGGGGATTGAGGTCATTTATTTTAATCCGCTGTTTGTATCTCCCTCCAATCATAAATATGACATTCAGGATTATGACCATATTGATCCGCACATTGGAAAAATCGTAGTGGATGAGGGTGAACTTTTAAAGGATGGGGAGAAAGAGAACCGGCAGGCTTCCCGTTATATCCGAAGAGTGTCGGACAGACGGAATCTGGAGGCGAGTGATGCGCTGTTTGCAAAAGTGGTCGCTGAGGCACACAAACGTGGTATACGGGTGATTCTGGATGGTGTATTCAATCACTGTGGCTCCTTTAATAAATGGATGGACAGGGAGCGCATTTATGAGGACGCTGATGGTTACGAAAAGGGAGCCTATGTGTCGGCGGACAGTCCTTATCGGGATTATTTTGATTTTTTCCAGAAGGATCAGTGGCCGTACAATCCATCCTATGACGGATGGTGGGGACATGATACGCTGCCCAAGCTGAATTATGAGAACTCGAGACATTTATATGATTATGTGATGTATATTGCAAGGAAATGGGTATCTCCGCCGTTCAATGTGGATGGATGGCGTCTGGATGTGGCGGCGGATCTGGGTCACACTCCGGAATTTAATCATAGATTCTGGAAGGATTTCAGACGCAATGTCAAAATGGCAAATCCCAATGCCATCATTATTGCAGAGCATTATGGTGATCCGGGGGCATGGCTACAGGGGGATGAATGGGATACGGTTATGAACTATGATGCGTTCATGGAGCCGGTTACCTGGTTTTTGACCGGTATGCAGAAGCATAGTGATGATTACAGAGAAGAACTGTATGGAAATGCAGATGCTTTCTGGGGAGCAATGAGGCATTTCAGCGCAAGCTTTGCAAGACCGTCCATACAGGTAGCGATGAACGAGCTGTCCAACCACGATCATTCCCGTTTCCTGACCAGAACAAATAAGGTGGTAGGAAGGGTTAATACCTATGGTCCGGAGGCTGCTAATCAGGGAGTTAACAAGGCGGTCTTCAGAGAAGCTGTTTTGATACAGATGACGTGGATCGGAGCACCGACGGTCTATTACGGAGATGAGGCGGGTGTCTGTGGTTTTACGGATCCGGATAACAGACGTACTTATCCGTGGGGGCATGAGGATAAAGACCTGATTGAGTTCCATAAGCAGATGATACGGATTCATAAGGAGAATCCGGAAATCCGTAACGGTTCCCTGAAAGAGCTGGTATCGGAATATCAGATGATCGGTTACGGACGCTTTAATAGAGAAGAGCAGTCGGTCATTCTGGTAAATAACGCAGAGCAGGAAGTGACAAAAGAAATTCAGGTCTGGGAGCTTGGTATTCCCAGGACCGCAGTACTGGAGCAGCTGATTCTGACTACGCGGGATGGCTTTACAACCGAGCCAAAGGAATATCCGGTTTTGTCAGGCAAAGTGATGATTACTTTGCCGCCTGTTTCGGCGGTGGTGCTGAAGCATGCAAAAGAGGATGAAGTCTGATGTGACAAGGAATCGGTAAAAATGTGAAAATATCTTGCAATTATACTGAATTTGTGATATAAATTTAATGTTGTCAGGTCTGGTCGAAACCGGACCTGAAATATGGATGGATTCCCGAGTGGCCAAAGGGGACAGACTGTAAATCTGCTGCAAATTGCTTCGGTGGTTCGAATCCACCTCCATCCATTCGGTTTGTTAAGGCAAATCAAATGAAGAGACGCACACAGGTTATGTTAGATCTAATGTGTGCCGCTCGCTACCGCCATGCCGATGTGGCGGAATTGGCAGACGCAAGGGACTTAAAATCCCTCGGGGGCAACTCCGTGCCGGTTCGAGTCCGGCCATCGGCAGTCAGGAAAAAAACGGGAAACATAGCAGAGGTGCTTTGTTTCCCGTTTTTTGATACAATAGGAAATGTAAGAAATAAAGAGAAGAAAAATTGTTGTAAAAAATACGGAGGGTAAAGCGTATGGAAAAACTGTTGTATGGGGCAGCATATTATGATGAGTACATGCCGAAGGAGCGGCTGGAAAAGGATATGCAGATGATGCAGGCGGCGGGGATGAATGTCATCCGCATCGCAGAATCAACCTGGGCGAGCGAGGAGCCGGAAGAGGGCGTATTTGATTTCAGCCATGTGGAGCGGGCAATAAAAGCTGCGGCAGACCATGATATCTATGTCATAGTCGGAACACCGACCTATGCGATTCCGCCATGGTTAGCTGCAAAATATCCGGAAATCATTGCGGTGACCGAGGATGGACCGGGCAAATATGGCGCCAGACAGAATATGGATATTACCAATCCACACTATCGTTTTTATGCGGAGCGTGTGATCCGTAAGCTGATGGAAACAGTTCAGAAATATGACAATGTTGTCGGTTTTCAGCTGGACAATGAGACGAAACATTATCATACTGCGGGAAAGCATGTGCAGGAGTTGTTTGTCCGGCATTTGAAACAGGAATTCGGCACGGTAGAGGAGATGAACAGGGAATTTGGGTTCAACTATTGGAGTAACCGGGTGGACTGCTGGGAAAATGTGCCGGACGTGACCGGAACGATCAATGGAAGCTTCCTGGCGGAGTTTGAAAAGTTCAGACGGGGGCTGGTTACGGAATTTCTGCTGTGGCAGAGAAAGATTGTAGATGAGTACCGCAGACCGGATCAGTTTGTGACCCATAATTTTGACTTTGAATGGCGGGATTATTCTTTTGGCGTTCAGCCGGAGGTGGATCAGTGGAAAGCGGCGCAGGCTGTAACGACGGCGGGCTGTGACATTTATCATCGCACGCAGGATGAACTGACCGGAAAGGAAGCCTCTTTCTGTGGTGCGATCAATCGTTCCCTGAAAAAGGACAATTATTTTATATTGGAAACGGAGGCACAGGGGCATGTGGGTTGGACGCCTTATGACGGTCAGCTCAGATTACAGGCTTTTTCTCATCTGGCGAATGGTGCGGACAGTGTGCTCTACTGGCACTGGCATTCCATTCATAATTCCTTTGAGACTTACTGGAGAGGCCTGCTTGGACATGATATGCAGGAGAACAGACCATACCGGGAAGCCATGACCATCGGTGCGGATTTTGCGCGGTTAAGTCCAAGTTTGCTGCATTTAAAGAAACACAATCGTGCGGCGATTCTGGTTTCCAATGAAGCTTTGACGGCACTTTCCAGGCTTCCGATGTTTCCGCTGCCGGGCGGTGAGGTACTGTATAATGACGTTGTGCGGGAGTACCATGATGCGTTGTATGAACTGAATGTGGAGTGTGATGTGGTTTCCGTGTCAGAGTCCGGAGTGTCAGAACTGCTTGCCGGATATGATCTGGTAGTGGCTCCGGCATTATACAGTGTACCGGAGGAGGTGCTTCGGGCATTGGAACAGTATGTGGAAAACGGCGGACATCTGGTCATGAGCTACAAGGGCGGATATGCGAATGAATATCTGACCGTCTATCCTGATACGAAGCCCCATATTCTGCATAAATGCTTTGGCATGCGTTATCAGGAGTACACGATTCCGCAAAAGGTTTCCCTAAAGGATGATCTGTTTGAGGTTTCTAAGGAGGGCAGGGACTGCACGGTATGGATGGAGCTTCTGATGCCGGCAGGGGCAGAAAGCCTGGCGGTGTATGAGCATCCGTATTGGGGAGCGTACAGTGCCATTACAAAGCATGCCTATGGAAAAGGAACGGCAATTTATGTGGGCTGTCATATTACGCCGGAATATACAAAAGAGCTGATGCGGTATGCGGTAAAGGAAGCGGGTATTCAGGAACCGGCACAGCAGGCAGAATTTCCGGTTGTGATCCGAAGCGGCAGAAATCAGAGGGGAAAACAGATTCACTACTATTTTAATTTTTCCTCTGATACAAGAGAACAGGAATATCTCCATGCCGATGCGCAAGAACTGCTTTCGTGCCGAAGTATGACAACGGGAGAGTGTTTTGTACTGGAGCCGTGGGGAATGGCAATTTTTGAAGAGTGTTAGGAAATCTCGATGGACTTTTCGGAACGATATTTAATATAAACTTTATTTGACCGTCAAAATATTTATGTTTATAATAACGTTATGTCATAAAATCAAACAAATATTGTTTAGAAAAACAGACGAGAGGGAGAACGAATGAAAAAGCAGTGGAAGACCTTTCAAGGCGGTCCGGCTGAGGAATTTGAACATTTCCGGGACTGCGAAGAAGGAAATGTGAAGGAGAAACTGAAGAAGACGGCAGGAGGCATTGGAAAAGGCATTAAGATTGCAGCACTGGTCATTGTGGCAATGTTCCTTCTGTTCAATACCTTTTACAAGGTAGGGGAACAACAGCAGGCGGTCATTACCATGTTTGGAAAGGTAGTAGATACGAAGGGTGCCGGACTATATGCAAAAGTTCCGTTCGTACAGAAAGTGCACAGAGTTGATACTACGACGCATGGGCTGCAGATCGGCTACCGGACTTTAGAAGATGGTACGGCACAGACCGTGCCGGATGAAGCACTGATGATTACGTCTGACTTTAATTTTGTCGACGTAGACTTTTATCTGGAGTACCGTGTAAGCAATCCGGAGAAATATCTGTACGCATCAAGCGATCCGGTCGGAATTCTGCGCAATACGGCACAGGCATGTATTCGTACGATCATCAGCAATTATACAGTAGATGATGTTATTACAACCGGAAAAAACCAGATTCAGGCAGATATCAGGGATATGCTGAATGAGGAACTGAACAGCAATGATATCGGACTGCAGCTTGTGAACCTGACGATTCAGGATGCAGAGCCGCCCACCGATGAGATCATGCAGGCATTTAAGTCTGTGGAAACGGCAAAACAGGGCAAGGAAACTGCAATTAACAATGCCAGAAAATATCAGAGCGAAAAGGTACCGCAGGCAGAGGCGGATGCGGACCGGATTGTACAGCAGGCAGAAGCAGCGAAGGCGGCACGTATCAGCGAAGCGGAAGGTCAGGTAGCCAGATTCAATGAAATGTATGCGGAATATATCAAGAATCCGCTTATTACCAAGCAGCGTATCTTTTATGAAACGATGGAAGAGGTGCTTCCGGGAGCGAAGGTGGTCATTGACAATGGCGGTACACAGAAGGTACTTCCTTTAGAGCCCTTTGCCGGAATGGAAAGTTCCGAAAACAGCCGGGCAGATAATACAAATGACACAAATGTCACAACCGAACAAAAGAAGGCTTCTGATAAGCAGGATGCAGGGGAGGAGTAGGAACGATGAAAAAGACAAAAATATTTGCAGCAGTAATCGCAGCAGCTGCCATCATCCTTGCCGGAGCTTCCTTTTATACGGTGGCAGAAAATGAGTATGCAGTGATCACACAGTTTGGTAAAATACAGTATGTGGTATCTGAGCCGGGTGCCAATTTCAAGGTTCCTTTTATCCAGACGGTGCGATATATTCCGAAAGAACTGAAGATTTATGATATTGCACAGTCGGATGTCATTACAAGCGATAAAAAATCCATGATTGCGGATGATTATATTTTATGGCGTATTACGGATCCGGTAAAATTTGCACAGACACTGAATTACTCCATTTCCAGTGCGGAGGACAGAAGCAGTGTTGCCGCTTATAATGCGACCAAAAATGTTATCAGTTCTATGACACAGGATGAGATCATTGCGACAAGGGGTACGAAGCTGACAGAGATGATTACGAAAAGTGCCAATGCTTCCATCGGCCAGTATGGCATCGAAATTGTGAAAACAGAGATTAAGCTGTTAGATCTGCCGGACGATAATAAGGAAGCGGTATATGAGCGTATGATTTCCGAGAGAAATAATATTGCAGCATCCTATGCAGCAGCCGGAAATTCAGAGGCACAGAAGATCCGCAATGAAACAGATAAGAATGTATCGGTGATGTTAGCCGAGGCTAAGAAGCAGGCCGCAGTTTTGGAAGCAGAGGGTGAGTCCGAATACATGAAGAAGCTGGCGGAGGCTTATAATGATGAAAGTAAGGCGGATTTTTATTCTTATATCCGCAGTCTGGATGCACTGAAGAATTCCATTCAGGGAGATGATAAGACGATTATACTGGATAAGGATTCTGCGATTGCACAGATATTTTATTGATTAGAATTTCTCACATAGACTTTAGTTTGTGTTCTGCTTTTATTCATAGTGTGAGCCTTCGGTTACGAATTGTTTTTGGCAATTCGATTCATAACCGGAGGCTTATTCTGTTTTATCAGCTATTATGGAATAGATTACTTCCGTAAATTTTCTTTTTGGCAGCTTGTGGCAGACCTGTTGGGATTAGCTTTGTCAGCTCCCCCTTTCTGGAACCGTCGTTGTAGCCATCTTCAAAGCCCTCTTCATAGCTTTCGCAGTCTTTGATTGCGGCTATCAGGCTATTTCGGATATCCCTGCTTTCTGGTAGCAGTATCCTGAAAACAGAAAAAATCCGGGCGGTGTCTGGATTGTGTATACTCAAACATCAGACCATCAGCATTATAGGTATGGCCGCTGACAACAGCCATGCAGTTAAAATCATTCAAATCCAGATATTTTTCATCAGCCTGTGTAATCCGTTCCACAGTCATGATACGCTTACTGGTTACAATCGTCATTCCGAGCGTATTTTCGATATAATCGTAAATGGAATGGGCAGCGATTTCCGGTGTCAGTCCGGGTACGCAGGCTTTCAAAAACATATTGATATCAAAAATAAGGGCTTTTCCGTTCAGGTATCGCACACGCTGTATGTAATACAGCTCAGAGCCGATGGGAAAGCCCGTTTTTTCTGCAATATGTTCATCGGAAACAAGCTCTGTAAACTGAACGACCCGGGTAGAAGCAGTCAGTCCGTTCCGGCAGGCGGATTCCTGAAAGGATTCGATACCGCCGATGGTAAAGGAGGTCTGTCTCACCGGTTGATATATCACACGTACTCCGATGCCGTGCATGGATTGTACATAGCCTTCTTCTGCCAGCATAGAAATGGCACGGCGTATCGTATTGCGTGAGCAGTGATAGTGCTCGACAAGGGCATTTTCTGAGGGGAGCAGCTGTTGGAATGGATATTGCTGCTCTTCTATTTTAATCTTTAAATCCTGATAAATAGTCTGAAAAATAGCTTTTGGCATTTGAGGTTCTCCGTCAATCGAATTTGAAGTACATTATTTTGCCGGACAGTTGGAAGAGACAATCTGTCCACATTATCATTATAATATATTGTATTCTAAAAAAAATCAAGAAACGCTATTGACTTGTTTAAACAAGTATGTTATAAAATAGATACAAGATGTTTAAACAAGTTAAAAAGCATGGGAGAAGTGCTTGAAAAAAGGAGGATACATATGGGTAAGTATGAAAAGGACGCGGGCGCATTGTTGAAGCTCGTCGGGGGAAAGGAAAATATTGCAGCGGTTTCCCACTGTATGACAAGAATGCGTTTTGTATTAAATGATCCGGCAAAGGCGGATGTAGCAGGGATTGAAGCACTCAAATCTGTCAAAGGAAGCTTTACGCAATCCGGACAGTTTCAGGTCATTATCGGAAATACTGTGGCAGATTTTTATAATGAGTTTACAAAAATTGCAGGAGTAGAGGGTGTTTCCAAGGATCAGGTGAAACAGGCGGCGAAACAAAACCAGAATCCGCTGCAGCGTGCGGTATCGGCGATTGCAGAGATTTTTGCACCGCTCATTCCGGCGATTATCGTAGGCGGTCTGATTCTGGGATTTCGAAATTGCATAGACAGTATATATCTGTTTGAAAACGGCACTAAGACATTGTGCGATATCAGCCAGTTCTGGAGTGGAGTGGACAGCTTTTTGTGGCTGATAGGTGAGGCAGTGTTCCATATGCTTCCGGTAGGTATCTGTTGGTCGGTAACGAAAAAGATGGGTACGACACAGATGTTGGGAATTGTACTAGGTCTGACACTTGTGTCAGGACAGCTGCTGAATGCTTATGGTGTGGCTTCTACGGCAGCAGCAGATATTCCGGCCTGGGACTTCGGATTTTTCAAGGTCAATATGATTGGTTATCAGGCACAGGTTATCCCGGCCATTCTGGCTGCTTTCACTCTGGTGTATCTGGAAAAATTCTTCCGTAAAATTACACCGCAGGCAGTATCCATGATTGTTGTACCGTTCTGCTCGCTTGTTCTTGCAGTAGTGGCAGCTCATTTTGTACTTGGGCCGATTGGATGGAAGATCGGTTCTGCGATTTCTGCTGTGGTTTATGCAGGTATTACCGGGCCGCTTAAGGTTATTTTTGGAGCCATTTTCGGATTTGTATATGCTCCGCTTGTGATTACGGGACTTCACCATATGACGAATGCCATTGATCTGCAGCTCATTGCAGATTACGGCGGAACAATGCTGTGGCCTATGATTGCACTTTCCAATATTGCCCAGGGTTCTGCGGTACTTGGTATGATGCTGCTGCAGAAAAAGAATACGGCAGCTCAGGAAGTTAATGTACCTTCCTGCATCTCCTGTTATCTGGGAGCTACAGAACCGGCCATCTTTGGTGTGAATCTGAAACATGTATTTCCATTTGTCTGTGGAATGGTAGGTTCTGCGGCAGCAGCGGTCGTATGCGTTGCGACCGGAACAACAGCGAATGCAATCGGTGTCGGCGGCCTGCCGGGGATTCTTTCGATTCAGCCGCAGTATATGCTGACCTTTGCCATCAGTATGGTGGTTGCGATTGCAGTGCCGTTTTTACTGACTGTAGCAGTAGGAAAGAAAAAAGGAATTGAGTGATAGATTGTATAAAAGTGCAGACGGGAGCAGTGGACTATGAACTTTCAAAATAAAGTAATTTACCAGATTTATCCGAAGTCCTTTCAGGATTCCAATGGAGATGGAATCGGGGATCTTAAGGGAATTACAGAGCGACTGGATTATCTGAAGGAGCTGGGAGTCGATTATATGTGGCTGACGCCGTTTTTTGTATCTCCGCAGCGGGACAATGGCTATGATGTGGCCGATTATCGAAAGATTGATGCCCGGTTCGGAACGATGGAGGAGCTGGAGGAGCTGATAGCAGAAGCGGAAAAAAGGGGAATCGGTCTGATGCTTGATATGGTCTTTAACCACACCTCTACGGAGCATGAGTGGTTCAGGCGTGCTATGCAGGGCGAACAGAAATATATAGACTATTATATATTCAAAGACGGAGCGCCGGATTTGCCGCCTACCAACTGGGAATCCAAGTTTGGCGGGAATGCGTGGGAGTATGTTCCGGCATTGAAAAAGTGGTATCTGCATTTGTTCGATGTGACGCAGGCGGATTTGAATTGGGAGAATCCGGAAGTGCGGGAAGAACTTAAGGATATACTGCGATTTTGGAAAAAGAAAGGAATAAAGGGTTTTCGCTTTGATGTGGTCAATCTGATTTCCAAACCAGCAGTTTTTGAAGATGATACGGAAGGTGATGGCAGACGGTTTTATACGGATGGCAGACATGTACATGAATTTTTAAAGGAACTGGTGAAGGATGCGGAAATCGGAGATATGGTTACGGTCGGAGAAATGTCCTCTACCAGCATGGATCAATGTATCCGCTATTCTAACCCAAAGGAAAAAGAACTGTCCATGTGCTTTAATTTCCATCACCTGAAGGTGGATTATAAGGACGGCAATAAGTGGGAGCTCATGGAACCGGATCTGGACCAGCTAAAAAAGCTGCTTTTCTCCTGGCAGATTGGAATGCAGGAGCATGGAGGATGGAATGCGGTCTTCTGGTGTAACCATGACCAGCCACGTATCGTATCCCGGCTGGGAGATGATAAATGTTACCTGAAGGAATCAGCCAAAATGCTGGCAGCCTGTATCCATCTGCTGCGTGGTACACCTTATATTTTTCAAGGGGAAGAAATCGGCATGACGAACGCATATTTTACTTCCATTGAGGAGTATCGTGATGTGGAAAGCCTGAATTATTATGAAATTTCAAGAGAGTCAGGAAAGAGTGAGGCGGAGGCACTGCATATTTTGTCAGAGCGTTCCCGCGACAACGGACGTACTCCGATGCAGTGGTCGGCCGGTGCACATGCAGGCTTTTCGGATGCAGAGCCGTGGATTGGTGTGTCGAAGAACTATAAGGAAATTAACGTGGAGCAGGAACTTTGCGACGAGACTTCCGTTCTTGCCTTTTATAAAAAGCTGATTGCCCTGCGAAAGGAAAAGCCGGTAATCGCAGAGGGCAGAATAGAAGCGCTGTGCAGCCAGGCTCCCGGTATCTTTGCTTATCGCAGATATGATGCGGAAACGGAACTGTTTGCGGTGAATAATCTGACATCGGAATACAGGGAAATAGAGCTGGATATCTGCGGCTGCAAACGGATTCTTGGTAATTATGAGGAGACGGAGTGCGAAGCCGAAGAAAGAAAGATAAATACACATAATATTGTGCGGTTAAAGCCCTATGAAACAGTGGTGTATGAGAGAAACATCAAGGACGGATGCAGGAGATTATCTTGACAATTCATGCCGTATAAAGCATAATATCTTAGATAAAAATAAAATATTATGAGGGGTTAAAAACATGAAAAAAAGATTATTTTTGGTTTATGCGGCAGTATTGATGTTGTGTTGTACTGCGTGCGGTAAGTCCAAAACACCAATTACGGCGGCGGATTTTACAAATCAGATGGAGAGTGCAGGCTTTGACATTCAGGATGCTACCGGACAGTTTGCGGAAGGAGAGGTAGAGAGCGTCACGCTTGCCATGTGCGAAAACTATCAGCTTGAGTTTTATGTGCTTCCGAGCAAGGAACAGGCGGCGGGTGCGTATGAGCAAAACAGAACCTCTTTTGAAAATGTACAGGGTGCAAAATCCAGCCATGTATCGGTCACTCTTGGAAACTACGGCTATTATTACCGGGTGGTGGATGACCGGGTTTTTCTGATATCGTACATAGACAATACATTGCTTTACTGCGTAGCGGACAGTGCCTATGCGGATGAAATTAAAGAATATGCGAAGGAAGCGGGTTATCTTTGATAACCTGCTTTTTCGTTATATGTGCGTCTTGATTTATGTCGAAAAAAAAGTCATAATAAAACGTAAGAAGGAACTTTCGGAATTGATGGCAAAAGAATAAAGAACGGAGGTATATTTTATGGCGGTGTACAAATGTAGTGTATGTGGAGCAGTTTATGATGAAGAAAAGAGTGGAAAGCCGATTACAGAGCTTACAGAATGTCCGGTCTGCAAACAGCCTGTATCAAAGTTCGTTCTGATGGAGGAGAAAAAACAGGAAGAAAAGAAAACCTTTCACGGAAAATTAGACTATGATCCGGCTACAGCAAGACATGATCCGTCTGAACGGTATATGGCAGAAATTCATCAAATGGCAGTTACCGGAAAGTCGGTCGGAGCTGCAATGAGCACCCGGATGCCTGTACCAAACTGGGATGATATTTTAATTCTTGGTGCACAGCTTAATCCCCCGCCACTGAATGACGGAGATCCGGTAGATACAACGACGATCATTGGAAAGCATGCAAAGAAGCCGATGGTACTTGACAGTCCGGTTTACATTTCCCATATGTCATTTGGAGCATTATCCAAAGAAATAAAGGTAGCGCTTGCAAAGGGTTCTGCACTGGCAAAAACGGCTATGTGCAGTGGCGAAGGCGGCATCTTGCCGGAGGAGAAGGCGGCAGCCTATAAATACATATTTGAATACATTCCAAATAAATATAGTGTCACAGATGAAAATCTTAAAACCTCCGATGCCATCGAGATCAAAATCGGACAGGGTACAAAGCCCGGCATGGGAGGACATCTGCCCGGTGAGAAAGTGACGGAAGAAATTGCCGCTATCCGGGGTAAAAAGCAGGGCGAAGACATTCAAAGTCCCAGCAAGTTTCCGGAGCTTCAGTCCAGAGAGGATCTGCGTGCCATGGTGGATATGCTCCGTGAACGCTCGGACGGAAGACCGATCGGTATCAAAATCGCAGCCGGAAGAGTGGAACAGGATCTGGAATACTGTGTATTTGCCCGTCCGGATTTTATTACGATTGATGGAAGAGGAGGAGCGACCGGCTCCAGTCCGCTCTTTTTGAGAGAAGCAACAACGATTCCAACCATCTATGCCTTGTATCGTGCAAGAAAATATCTGGATTCCGTGCATTCGGATATTTCACTTGTCATTACGGGCGGGCTTCGCGTTTCTGCGGATTTTGCAAAAGCACTGGCGATGGGAGCAGATGCGGTTGCGATTGCAAGTGCGGGACTGATCGCAGCAGCCTGTCAGCAATATCGCATTTGTGGAAGCGGCAACTGTCCGGTCGGTATTGCCACGCAGGATCCTGAACTTCGTGCAAGACTGAAAATTGACACGGCTGCAATGAGAGTTGCCAATTTCCTGAATGTTTCGAGAAACGAACTGGAAACCTTTGCCAGAATTACCGGAAATCATTCGGTACATGATCTGTCTTTGGAGAATCTTGTGACGACAGATCATGATATTGCGAAATATACGCAGATCAGGCATATCGGTGATGCAATGGAATACGATACAGCGATACCAGGTGAAAAGCTTGAGCCGGTATTGGCAGAACAGAACGATAAGTATGCCGGAACCCAGACTAAGAAAAATCTGGAGGCAGCATTTGCAGGTGAATCGGGTGCCCGGAATAAATACACCTATTTCGCTTCTGTAGCAAAAAGAGAAGGATATGAACAAATTGCTGCCCTGTTTTTAAAAACAGCAGAAAATGAAAAAGAACATGCGAAAATGTGGTTTCAGGAATTGAACGGTATCGGTGATACGATAGCAAACTTAAATTCGGCTGCTGATGGTGAAAACCATGAGTGGACAGATATGTACGAGGGATTTGCTAAAACGGCACAGGAAGAGGGCTTCCCTGAACTGGCAGAGAAATTCCGTATGGTTGGCGCGATCGAGAAGCATCATGAGGAGCGTTATCGTGCCCTGCTTAAGAATGTCGAGATGGCTGAGGTATTTGCAAAGAGTGAAGTAAAGGTATGGGAATGCAGAAACTGCGGTCATATCGTGGTTGGAACAAAAGCTCCGGAGATCTGCCCGGTATGTGCACATCCGCAGAGCTATTTTGAAATCAGTGAAGAGAATTATTGATAAATAAACGGTAACTGTTCAGAGCCAGTATCCCGGAATGGGAGACTGGCTCTATGCGATTGTGGAAAAGAAACATATTGACAAAAGGAACAAGTTGCATTAAACTCATACTAGTTAGTGGACGCTAACTGACAAATGATATAGGAAAGAATGGGTGAAGTGTATGAATTTAGGAAATGCGAATGTAGGAGAAGAATATATCATCAAAAATATTACGGCAGAGGATGAAGAGTTAAAATCTTTCCTGTTTTCATTGGGTTGTTACAGCGGAGAACCTATTACGGTAATTTCTCATATGAAGGGTGGATGTGTCGTTTCTATTAAGGATGCCAGATATAATATTGATCATGATTTAGCGGAAGCTATTTCAGTATAACTGCGTACTGTTTTTTGTACGGCTATAGTTAGTGAAAACTAACATAAGTTATGAAAAACGAATCTAAATCATAAAAAATGAGGAGAATGAAAGATGAGAATTGCATTAACAGGTAATCCGAACAGTGGAAAGACTACAATGTACAATGCGCTGACCGGAAGGAACGAAAAGGTTGGTAACTGGGCAGGCGTTACCGTAGAAAGGAAAGAAAGTCCGATCAGGAAGGCTTACTATGATGGAAAGGAAGAGCTGATTGCGGTAGATTTGCCGGGTGCATATTCCATGTCGCCTTTTACATCCGAAGAAAGCATCACAAGCGCATACGTGAAGAATGAAAACCCCGATGTCATCATCAATATTGTGGATGCGACCAATCTCAGCCGGAGCCTGTTCTTCACGACACAGCTTTTGGAACTTGGAATTCCGGTAGTGGTTGCTTTGAATAAAAGCGATATCAATGAAAAGAAGGATACGCAGATCGACGCAGCGCTTTTGGCACAAAAACTGGGATGTCCCGTTATTCAGACTGTTTCCACATCAGTCAATCATACCGGGTTAAAGGCTGTTGTGAAAAAGGCGGTATCCTTAAAGGGCTGTATACAAAAAGCTGCGTATGTGCAGGAGAATATTGATCTTCATGATAAGTCAGCGGTGGAGGCTGCGGACAGAAAGAGGTTTGAGTTTGTGAAGGGCATTGTAAGTGCCGTTGAAAAACGTAAGGTTCTGACAAAGGAGAAACGCAGTCAGGATCAGATGGACGCAGTTCTTACCAGTCCATGGTTCGGAATTCCGATCTTTGCATTGGTGATGTTTCTTGTATTTTATATTTCCCAGTCGACTGTTGGTACATGGATCGCTGATTGGTTAGTAGGCTGGATTGAGATGTTTCAGGAGTGGGCAGCAGGTCTGGCAGAAGATGCGAATCCGTTTTTACAATCTCTGTTAGTGGATGGTATCATTGGCGGCGTAGGTGCTGTGGTAGGTTTTTTACCGCTTGTCATGGTCATGTACTTTCTGATCGCTTTGTTAGAGGATTGCGGTTATATGGCGCGTGCGACGGTCGTGCTGGATCCCATTTTCAAAAGAGCAGGCCTTTCCGGCAAATCGGTTATCCCGATGGTAATCGGTACCGGTTGTGCGATTCCCGGCATTATGGCATGTCGTACGATCCGTAACGAAAGAGAACGCCGGACGACAGCCATGCTGACACCGTTCATGCCCTGCGGTGCAAAGCTTCCGGTGATTGCGCTCTTTGTAGGAGCCTTTTTCTCAGAAACTCCATGGGTTGGAACGCTGATGTATTTTGCAGGTATTGTTCTGATCTTAGTCGGTGCTCTGTTAGTCAATGCAATTACAGGATATAAATTCAGAAAGTCGTTCTTTATTATGGAGCTGCCGGAATATAAGCTTCCGAGCTTAAAGAGGGCGGTGATTTCCATGCTGGGACGTGGTAAGGCATACATTATCAAAGCAGGAACCATTATCCTTGTGTGCAATACTATAGTACAGATTATGCAGTCCTTTAACTGGAAACTTCAGGTGGTAGAGGAAGGCATGGAAAATACTTCGATTCTTGCAGCCATTGCTTCCCCGATTGCGGTAATTTTGGTTCCCATTGTCGGTATTACAGCATGGCAGCTTGCGGCAGCGGCGGTTACCGGATTTATTGCAAAAGAAAATGTGGTTGGGACACTGGCAGTCTGCTATGGTTTAAACGCTTTTATCGATACGCAGGAGCTGGCGCTGATCGGAGATGGAAATGTCGTTGCCACAACCATGGCGATTACTAAGACTGCAGCATTAGCGTATTTGATGTTCAACCTGTTTACGCCGCCGTGCTTTGCAGCATTAGGCGCAATGAACTCTGAAATGCAGAGTAAAAAGTGGCTTTGGGGAGGTATCGCATTACAGCTCGGAATGGGCTATACGGCAGCCTTCTTGGTTTACCAGATCGGCACCTTGATTACCACAGGCGGCCTGGGTACCGGATTTGTTCCGGGACTGATTGCAGTGATTGCCATGGGAGTGGTTGTTGTGGTATTAATTAATAGAACGAATAGAGCATTCAGTGCAAAGTATACATTGCAGGATATGGAGTAACAGAGCAGCTTCATTCTTCGGGAGAGGAGAATACTATGGCAAATTTTATAATTGCAGGAATTTTGATCCTGATTGTGATCTGGGCAGTCCGCTATATAATAAAGGCAAAGAAAAGCGGTGCGAAATGTATTGGGTGTCCTTCCGGCTGTCATTGCGCCGGAGGAAACAGTGACCATGTAGAATGCAGCTGCGGATGTCCTTCCGGTATGAAGCAGGATGACTAAAGGAGCAGCAGTATAGACGAAAGTTACCGAGAAAAAATATCTTCATCTTTTCTTATCCTATTGGTAAGCATATGTAAAATGTGTTAGAATGGACGGAAAGAGAGGAGTGAAGGTGTGGAAGAAGAAAAGAAACAGTTTGCGGTTCTGATCGACGCAGATAACATCAGTTCCAAATATGCGGCAAGTATTTTCAATGAACTGGATGCGTATGGCTTTGCATCCTGCCGCCGTATTTACGGAAACTGGTCCAAATCGAATGGCTGGAGTGAGGAGATCTTATTGGAAAATTCCATTATTCCGATTCAGCAGTTTTCTTATACATCCGGAAAAAATTCAACGGATATGGCAATGGTCATAGACGCAATGGATCTATTATACAGTAAGAAGGTGGATGGATTTTGTCTGGTGACGAGCGACAGTGATTTTACGAGACTGGCGATGCGGCTTCGGGAAGAGAAGATGTATGTGATTGGTATGGGAGAGTCCAAGACACCGATTTCACTTACCAAAGCATGTAACCGTTTTATTCATCTGAACCTGATCGCAGAGCAGTCGGAGGCAGAGGGAAGTCTTTCCCATACGGCAGTTCCTGGAAAGACGAAGCATGCAGACAGCATCGTTTATGGAACCGCAGAAAGTATGGTATATGGTACATTAGACAGCAGAGAAAATGTGACACCGATACAGGAAATCGGAAGTGCCATCAATGCCTACATCAATGAAAAGGGCGATGAACCGGCAGAGCTTGCAGGAATCGGAAGCCGGCTGAATGAGAAATTTTCTGACTTTGATGTCAGAAACTATGGCTATACGAAACTCAGAGTATTTGTCAGCGAGGAATTTCCCAAGCTGGAGGTCATTCAAAAGGATAAACAGTGTTATGTGCGGAAAAGGGATGAAGCTGACAAGAGTGTCATAATTCAGGAAATCATTCACATGATCGAAAAGAACGGGGGCGTGATTGATAATCTTTCCGTTGTGCTGGAACAGCTTAAGGGAAAGCATCCGAATTTTGATCTGAAGGATTACGGATACAGCAGACTTTCCAGCTTCTTAAGAAGTATTAAGAGCCTGACGGTAAATGGCAATACGGTCAGAAAAAGAGAACGAAAATGAGACACAGGGAAAATATATACGACAGACAATACCGGAATGCCGGTCTGCAGCTTTGCAGAGAAATTTTTGGAACCGATCAGATGGAAGAATTGAAGCAGATTGCGGAGAAGGCGCGGAAATATGACCTGATTCTGCAGACTTCACATCCGGGAAATCTGAGGAAGGCGGGGCGCAAGGCAAAATTCTCAGCAGAGGAGCTGGAGGAGATGTACCGGCTGCATGAGGATGGAGTAAGTGTACAGAAGATTGCGGCAAAGTTTCATACAAGCAGGCAGACAATCTACAAATATCTGGCGTCTTATATGGAAGCGGTGGAGCGGCATATCACGCTGCGGATTAATTATATGGAAAAGTACACGGTATGCAGTACGATTGATGTGGATGAGGAGCACAGGAAGGTGTCTGTCACAAACCGGGTGGCGGATTACTCGAAATGTGCTTTTGGTGCATTGGAGAATCCGCCATGGGACGCTTTTGAATGGTTTCTGGAAAGCAGATGTTTTTCCAGAGAGGAAGCGGATGTGGGAGAGAGGCTCAAAGAGCTCGGTCTTTCGGATTATGATCCGATGCAGATCGTGGAGCGGACCAAGGGACGGCTTCCCGTGGATCATCATTGGATGCAGATCATTCATTTTACATAAAAAGCCGGTGTATGCGGCAGGATCCAGTGAGTAAAAGAAAAGATATACAGAAGAAATATTCTGGCTACGAGGATTTCAGACCGGGCAGGAAAGAGGATAAAAATGAACATAAGGGAATATTTGAAAGAGCATAAGCTTTTGTGCGATGGAGCATTTGGTACGTGGTTTTCGGAGAAGCTGTTTACGGGTCAGAGCCATGTCGATGCAGTCAGTGCGGAAAATACGGGGGAGATTCCGGAGAAGGCAAATCTTTCTGCACCGGAGCTTGTCAAGGAGATTCATAAGGAATATATCGAAGCTGGTGCAAAGCTGATCCGTACAAATACCTTTGCATCCAATACGGCGGCATTAGCATGTACAAAAGCAGAACAAAAGGAAAATATCCGTGCAGCAGTGCGCCTTGCAGGAGAAGCGATAGAAGAAAGCGGGAAAGAAGTTTTCCTTGCAGGAGATATCGGACCGGTAACGGGCGGCTTTTCACAGGAAGCGGGCAGACAACGGGCAAAGGATGAATACAGCCGCATGGTACGGACATTTTTAGAGGAAGGAATCGATATTCTGGTTTTTGAGACTTTCTCTGATTATGATCTTTTGATGGAGGTGCTGGAGGAAGAATTGCTTTCCGGAAATGCTTCAAAGAAAGATGACATATTTGTCATAATGCAGTTCAGTGTCAACCAGCACGGCTATACTGCGGCCGGTATCAGCGCCAGACGTATTATGGAGGAACTTTCCGACTGCAGGCTGGTGGATGCAATTGGCTTTAACTGCGGGGTGGGTCCGGGACATATGTGTCAGATTCTGGAAGGTCTTACTTTGCCGCAAGGAAAGTTTATTACGGCATTGCCGAATGCAAGCTATCCGAAAATTCAGAAAAATCGTGTTGTCTTCTTAGAAAATCAGGAATATTTCTCTGAAAAAATGACAGATATGTCAGATTTGGGAGTGGATATTCTGGGAGGATGCTGTGGAACAAATCCTTCCTATATCAGAAAGACATTGGAGACCGTAGATTGGAAACAGCGTCCGGGAAGACCAAAGTATATACAGAAACGGCACGAAAGAAAAGAGACTGTAAAAAACAGTGCCTTCTATGCGGCCGGGCAGGCGGGCTGCGGTATGGGAAATCGTACAGACGGGAAGCTGTTGGCTGTGGAAATTGCACCGCCGTTTCATGCGGATGATGAAAAGATTATGGATGCCTCCCACTATCTGAAAGCGCATGGAGCGGATGTGGTGACCTTCCCGGATTCACCCTCCGGCAGAACGAGGGCAGACTCGGTCATGACAGGCATTAAGGCGGCACAGAGTACCGGATTATGTGTCATGCCGCATATTTGCTGCCGTGATAAAAATGCGATTGCAATACGTGCCCAGCTTTTGGGAGGATATTTGAACGGCATCCGCAATTTGCTGGTTGTGACCGGAGATCCGATTCCGTCCATGATGCGGGGGGATATCCGAAGCGTATTTAATTTTGATTCTGTGGGACTTATGAAGATTATACAGGAAATGAATGCGGAGGAATTTGCAGGTGACCCGATCGTATACGGCGGGGCATTGAATCACAACCGGAGAAATCTGGATGTGGAAATCGGCCGTATGAGAAAGAAGATGGAAGCGGGAGCCTCCTTTTTCCTCACACAGCCTGCTTTTACCAAAGAGGAGGCTAAACGACTTCGGGAAGTGAAGGAAGCAGTTCCTGAGGCGAGGATACTGTGCGGTATTATGCCGCTTATCAGCCGGAAAAATGCAGTATTTATTCGAAATGAGATGGCAGGTATTCAGGTGACGGAGAAAATCGTGGAACGATACCGGGAAGATATGAGCCGTGCGGAAGGAGAAGAGGTGGGCGTTTCCATCGCCCGTGAAATGATAGAGCTGACCAGGGAATTTGTGGATGGCTATTATTTTTCGATTCCGTTTAACCGAGTCTATCTGCTGGAGCAGATTTTCGTGGAATGATGGAATATCGGACAGGGAGCATGAAACGGCAGTGTAAAGAACAGCCGATACCAGAAAAAGGGGGGGGGCAGCCGAATGAAAACGGCTGCTCCCCTTTGCAGTTTTTGCAGGTCACAGATTTAGTAGGTGACGATCACATCCCAGTATCGGTTGCCCTTGTCGTCAGAAGCACAGCCGATACCAATGTATTTGTATTCCTTGCTGGTCAGTACCGGTCCCATTCCGCTGTCGCCCAGCCAATAGCCAAGCAGTGTGCCGACTGCCGACTGATCGTTGGAAATGATTTCATAAGAGTTTGTGTAGGTAACGCCATATTGATTGAGTGCAGAAGTATAACTCTGACCGTTCGGTCTGTTATGGGAGTAAAGCGTCACAAGCTCCTTTGCCCTTGCATTGGCCGCATTTTTTAAGGAAGAAGATACGGCAAAACGATCCAGATCCGAAGAGGTACGTACCTGATTGAGAGAGGTGGTCATACTCTCTACATAACCGTTCAGTGCAGCATCACTTAATTTCTTTTCATCCTCATCATCGTCGTCCTCCGGATCATAGGGGTGCAGACAGTTTCGACCGTCTTCATAGCCCTCGGTAATGTATTCCATATAGTACAGGGAAAGATCAGCGGTGCCATAGCGAACGATCAGATCGAGATTGTTTGCTGCATAATTATATACATTAAAATCTTCGTTTCCCTGTCTGCCTTCCCGCATTCCATTGGTCAGGAAGTGCTGGAACAGCTTAAAAGGATTTTTACCGCAGGTACTGTGCAGATCCGGATATTTGTCATAATAATAATTATAATCAAAAATCAGACTGTAATCCGGTGTCTTGTTGTCTGCCAGTGCTGTTTTGGCAGGTGCTGCAATTACAGAGCAGCCAAGTATAAGCATACCGGTTAAAAGTATTTTTCCTATTTTTTTCCATATCATATTTTCGTCCCCCTCATCCTGAGCTTACGGTTCATTCCATTGATAAGTCCATTATAATATATATCGGATAAAAAAGGCAGTATTAATACAAAATTTCAGAAAACCTTCATATTTTTCGTGCGTTTTTGGGGAAAAAGATTATAATAGGAAAAGAAAATGTATAGAAGACAGGCAATGAGCGAGGAAAATGGAATAGATGAAGACGCGAAAGGGTTCACTTTTTATTATAGCTGCAGGCATCTGCTGGGGTATGATCGGTCTGTTTTCTGCAAAGCTGTCCGATGCAGGCTGCAGTGCGGTAGAGATTACCTTTTTGAGAAGTGCGGTTACGGCAGTCTGCCTGTGGGCATATCTGTTTTGGAAAGACAGGGAAAAACTGAAAATACGAGGAAAGGACATCTGGATGTTTCTGGGTACGGGAATGCTCAGCATAGTGATGTTCAATATCTTTTACTTCATTACGATAGAACTGACAACACTGTCAGTAGCGGCAATTTTACTGTATACGGCGCCCTGCTTTGTATTGCTTTTATCCGTGTTTTTATTCGGAGAAAAATTTACGGCGAAAAAGGCGGCGGCACTGGTGCTTGCGCTGGCAGGCTGTGCCTGTACGACAGGACTGTTTGATGGCGGGGGAGCCGGAAAGATCAGTCTGACCGGCATACTGACCGGAATCGGTTCGGGTTTTGGTTACGCCCTTTATACGATTTTTGGAAATATTGCGCTTAAAAAATATCATACGATGACTGTGACGGCGTATACGTTTCTGATATCATCCGTTGTACTTCTGCCGTTTGGAATTGCGGGAACGGCTCCCCTCCTGATGCACAATGGTGCTGTGGCATGGAATACCTTGCTGATCGGTGTGGTTTCCACACTGACTCCGTTTTTGCTATATACGAAGGGACTGGAAACAACCGAACCGGGGCGTGCTTCGGTCATGGCATTTGTGGAGCCGATGGTGGCGACACTGATCAGTGTGTTTGTGCTGCATGAGCAGATGACTCTTATGGGAGCGGTCGGTGTAGCGGCAATTTTTTGTTCGATTGTACTGTTGAATTGTACGAAAGACGCATAATTTTGCCTGATTTAGAAACACTACTTTCCAAAGATTGGTATACTTTACAAGTTCTGCGGAATGCTTTATGATAGTAGACGTATGAATACGGCTACGGAGAAAGGGCATGGTAATAAAATGCTGGAATTAAAAAATATATCATATATCGTAAAGGAACCTGACGCAGATAAGGGAATTATACATGATGTGAGTTTGAAAATAGCCGAGGGTGAATTTGTGGCGATCACAGGACCGAACGGAGGCGGAAAATCGACGCTTGCCAAGATTATTGCAGGAATCGAAAAACCTACCGAGGGAAAAATATTTTACCGGGGCGAGGATATCACAGACTGGAGCATTACGGAGCGTGCAAAGGCAGGCGTGGCATTTGCATTTCAGCAGCCGGTGCGCTTTAAAGGAATCACGGTGAAGGATCTCATTACGCTTGCGACCGGAGATAAGATCAGTACGACGGATGCCTGTGCCTACCTGTCGGAGGTCGGGCTTTGTGCGCGGGATTATATTAACCGTGAGGTCAATGCCAGTCTGTCCGGTGGTGAGTTAAAGCGGATCGAGATTGCAACGATTATTGCAAGAAAGGCAAAGCTTTCGGTATTTGATGAACCGGAGGCTGGAATCGATCTGTGGAGTTTCCAGAATCTGATTCGCGTATTTGAGAAGATGCAGGAGGAACGAACCGGTTCCATTGTGATCATTTCCCATCAGGAAAGAATTTTAAATACGGCAGACCGTATCGTTGTCATTGCAGACGGCAGGATTGCAGAGGAAGGGAAAAGAGAGGACATCCTTCCCAAGCTGCTTGACGCTTCGGCACCGGCATGCAGTGTTTTGCAGGAAAAGACGGAAAGGTAGGGTTTGACCATGGATAGCATACAGAAGACATTGTTAGAACAGGTAGCCGGTATACACGAGGTGCCGCAGGGAGCCTATAATCTGCGCATCAACGGAGAAGGCGCCGGCAGGAATACAACGGAGCACATTGATATTGTGACAAAAACGGATAAGCCGGGAATTGATATTCATATTCAACCCGGTACAAAAAACGAGAGTCTGCATATTCCGGTGCTGCTTAGTCAGACCGGACTGGATGATCTTGTATACAATGATTTTTATGTAGGTGAGGATGCGGATGTGACGATCGTGGCAGGCTGCGGCATCCACAATGCGGGAAGCGAACGCACGAAGCATGACGGTATTCATACCTTTTATCTGGCGAAGAATGCGAAAGTAAAATATATTGAAAAGCACTACGGAAGCGGGGATGGTAACGGAGAACGTGTCATGAATCCCCAGACCATTATTCATATGGAACAGGGAAGCTATATGGAGATGGATACGGCCCAGATTAAGGGTGTGGACTCCACGGACCGCATTACGAAGGCGGATCTTGCAGAGGATGCGACATTAGTGATTCATGAAAAGATTATGACCCATGGAACGCAGTATGCACGGACGGATTTTGAGGTGGATTTAAACGGAGAAGGCTGCGGAGCAAATGTGATTTCCCGTTCCGTTGCAAAGGGGGATTCCAGACAGCTCTTTTTATCTAAAATTAACGGAAATAACAAGTGCATGGGACATTCCGAATGCGATGCGATTCTGATGGACAACGGAAGCGTCAGTGCGATTCCGGAAATCACAGCAAATCATCTGGAAGCCAGCCTGATTCATGAGGCTGCAATCGGCAAGATTGCAGGAGAACAGATCATTAAGCTGATGACGTTAGGGTTGACGGAAGAAGAGGCGGAAGCGCAGATCGTCAATGGATTTTTGAAATAAGAAAAAATAGTAACAAAATGCAGGCAATGACCGCCGGACCGGGTATGTATATGGTCCGGCGGTTTTGTGTGTCCGGAAGATGAACTTGTTCAGGGCAGTTCATTTTTTCGGATATTTTTACTGTATTTTAGGTTTTTCCAATCGGGCAGACAGAATATTATATTATTACAAGATACATAACGGATGTGAACAAAGCATCCGGCATATAGCGAATAAGGAGGATATAAGGGATGAAGAGAAAATTGGCGGCAATGTTTATGGCAGCTGTTATGGTGACGGGACTGGCTGCATGTGGTGCAGAAAAGCAGGCGACAGCACCGGCAGAGGGTGGTACAGAAGTGCAGGAGACCACTGTAGGACAGGAGGAGACGACAGCGGCGGACAAAGAGACGTCACAGCTTTCAGGGGATCTGGTGATTTATTGTCCACATCCGTTAGAGTTCATCAACCCGTTGGTCAGTGAATTTGAGAATCAGACCGGGGTTAAGGTGGAGGTTGTGGCAGCCGGTACAGGTGAGCTGTTAAAACGTGTGGAATCCGAACAGGGTAATCCTTTGGGAGACATTTTCTGGGGCGGTTCTCTTTCCACAATGAAACCGCAGATGGATCTATTTGAAAGTTATCAGTCTGTCAATGAAGAATTTGTACAGGAAGATATGAAAAATGTAGAGGGTCCGCTGACCCGTTTTACGGATATTCCGAGTGTGATCATGGTCAATACGGATCTGATTGGTGATATTGAGGTGAATGGTTATGAAGACCTGCTCAATCCGGAGTTAAAGGGTAAGATTGCACACTGTGATCCTTCCAAGTCTTCATCCTCCTATGAGCATCTGATCAATATGCTCTATGCAATGGGAAACGGCAATCCGGAGGAAGGCTGGGACTATGTGGAGAAATTCTGTGAGAATCTGGATGGCAAGCTGTTAAGCGGTTCTTCGGCGGTTTATAAGGGGGTAGCAGACGGAGAATATGTTGTTGGTCTGACTTTTGAAGAAGGAGCAGCAAAATATGTGGCAGACGGTGCCCCGGTGAAGATCGTGTACATGGAAGAGGGCGTTATTTCCAAGCCGGACGGTGTCTATATTATCAAGGATGCGAAGAACATGGAAAATGCCAGGGCATTTATTGACTTTATTACAGGCAGGGATGCGCAGACTATCATCACCTCCCAGCTGAATCGCCGTTCCGTCAGAACGGATGTGCCGGCGCCGTCCTACTTGACGCCGAAGGAGGACATCAATATTATCTATGATGATCCGGAGCTGGTAGTGGAAATGAAGGAAGAATGGTTGACCCACTTTAACGATATTTTTACCAGCTTCTAATTTGAAGTAGAAAAAGTGTCCTGAGCTTTAAGGTGTAACGCCGATAAGACAGGACACTTTCTTCATAGGATGGGAATCATAAGAAAGAAGGGAAACAAAATGAGTGTAGCAATTAATGTAGAAAATGTAGTGAAAAAATATGATGACGTAACGATCATACCGGATATGAGCATGAGAATCAAAAACGGAGAGTTTTTTACACTCTTAGGTCCGTCCGGCTGTGGAAAGACCACGCTGCTTCGTATGATCGCAGGATTTAATTCCATTGAGGGTGGAGAGATTAAATTTGATGATCAGGTCATCAATCATATCTCTGCGCATAAGAGAAACATCGGTATGGTATTTCAGAATTATGCGATTTTTCCGCATCTGACCGTACGGCAGAATGTGGAGTACGGTCTGAAGCTGAGAAAGATGAATAAGGCGGAAATGAAAAAGAAGGTGGATGAGATACTGGATGTGGTGAAGATCACGGACTATCAGGACCGGCTTCCGGAACGGCTCTCCGGCGGACAGCAGCAGCGCGTTGCATTAGCCAGAGCGATCGTGATCCATCCGAGTGTGCTTTTGATGGATGAACCGTTGTCCAATCTGGATGCCAAGCTGCGTGTGGAGATGCGGACGGCAATTCGTGAGGTGCAGAAGCAGGTCGGAATCACAACGGTCTATGTCACCCATGACCAGGAAGAGGCACTTGCCATTTCCGACCGGATTGCGGTTATGAAGGATGGTGTGATCCAGCAGATCGGAGCGCCGGAAAACATTTATACCAGACCGTACAATGTCTTTGTGTCTACCTTTATCGGGCATTCCAACTGCTTCCATGGAACGCTTCATAGGGAAAAGGACGGTTTGTATGTGGTGTTCGGTAACGGCTATAAGCTTCTTATGAATAATCTGTGTGAGGAATGTAAGGACGGACAGAAGGTCATGATCGCAGTCAGACCGGAGGAATTTTGTCTGGGCAGTGAAGGGCTTAAGGCGGAGATACGGACAAGAACCTTCCTCGGAAAATATGTGAATTATGACTTAAGATTTACGGGTGACGGTCCGCTTGCCATGGATATTGAGTTCAGCCAGGATGTGGGTCAGGCAGAGAGGATCATGCAGCCGGGAGATAAAGTCTTGTTAAAACCCAATTCGCAGAAGATCAATGTCTTCACAGAGGATGGGGAAAGAAGTCTGATAAAGGATGTGAAACGGTATGAGTAAAAGAAAAGGAATAAAACTGGATTTCTGGAACGTGGTGACAATTGTCATTGTGCTGGTTTTTGCCGTGTTTTTGGTATACCCGTTATTTTCGCTGTTTTTGAGCGGCTTTCGGGATGCAGCGACCGGAGAATATACACTGTCGAATTTTGCCAAGTTCTTTTCCAAGAAATATTACTACCGGACACTGGGACACAGCTTTCTGGTGACCACCTGTACCACAATACTTGCGGTGTTGATCGGAGCGCCGTTAGCTTATCTGACTACGGCATTTAAGGTGAAGGGAAAAGGATTAATTGACATTCTTGTCATTATATCCATGCTGTCCCCGCCGTTTATCGGAGCGTATTCCTGGATTGTTCTGGGAGGACGAAGCGGTATCATTACAAAATTTTTTGCCAATGTGTTCGGCATAGAGACACCTTCTATTTACGGCTTCGGAGGTATTCTGCTCGTGCTGACATTAAAGCTCTATCCGTATATTTACCTGTATACATGTGGTGCACTCAAAAAGGTGGATGCTTCCTTAAGTGAAGCGGCGGAAAGTCTGGGCTGTAATGCGGTAAGAAAGGTGGGAACCATTGTACTGCCGTTGATTGCGCCGACCATTCTGGCGGGTTCGCTGATCGTGTTTATGAATGCACTGGCAGACTTCGGTACACCGATGTTGATTGGAGAGGGCTACACGGTTATGCCGGTGCTTATTTACAACGAATTTATCAGTGAGATGGGCGGTCAGGCAAACTTTGCAGCAGCGCTTGCGGTCATTATGGTGGTCATTACGGCGGTCATGTTTTTGGGACAGAAATATGTGGTGAATAAAAAATCTTTTACCATGAGCTCCTTAAGACCGATTCAGGCAAAGAAAATCAAAGGTGTGCCGAATGTGCTGATGCACATATTTATCTATCTGGTAGTTTTTTTAGCGATCATTCCGCAGATTACGGTAATCTACACCTCCTTTAAGGCAACCAACGGTGCCATTTTTGTAGACGGCTATAGTCTGGACAGCTATCGCTCGATCTTCCACAGTCTGGGAACAGCGATCCGTAACACGTACCTGTTCGGTCTGATTGCCATTGTCATTGTCATTATCGTATCCATGCTGATCGCTTATGTGACGATCCGCAGAAAGAGCTGGATTTCCAATGTGATTGACTCCATGACGATGTTCCCGTACATTATTCCGGGTTCTGTGCTTGGTATTACTTTGCTGTTGGCATTTAATAAAAAGCCGCTGCTTTTAAGCGGTACAGCATTTATTATCATACTCGCCTTTGTGGTAAGGCGTCTGCCCTATACACTGCGTTCCAGTGCAGCGATTCTTTACCAGCTCAGTCCCAGCATGGAAGAGGCTGCGATCAGTCTGGGGGATTCGCCGTTAAAGACCTTTTTTAAGGTGACAGCGGTGATGATGATGCCGGGGGTTATGTCCGGCGCGATTTTAAGCTGGATCACGATCATCAATGAGCTGAGTGCTTCGGTTATTCTGTATACAGGCAGTACCAGAACGATGTCGGTATCCATTTATACAGAGGTCATTCGTGCCAGCTACGGTACGGCGGCGGCTCTTTCCAGTATTCTGACATTAACGACAGTTGTGTCACTATTAATCTTCTTTAAGGTATCGGGAAAGAAGGAAGTCAGTCTGTAAGAAATCGGTAAGTCATGGTACAATCAAATTACCAAAAACGATGTAAGGGGATAAAGCGATTGAAGGACAGAACAATATCGTTTAAAGATAATATTTACCGGATGTTTTTGAAATATGCGATTGTACCCGCCTTTTCCATGGTGTTTGCAGGAGTTGTGCTGACCTTCGGACTGTGGGGATACAGTACAATAGATGCCACGGATACTTCCAATGAAGAAATTGCAGAAGAATTGAGATTTGTGTTTGAAGGCTATGAGGACGCCCTGATGATGGTTGCGTCAAGGACTTCTCTGGTGACGAAACCGCTGGATAAGACAATGCAGGTGGAGGTGTACGAGGATATTTACAACCTTTCAAACAGTATGGGATATCGTGCAAAGCTGTATGTCTTTAACAAGGATATGGAGGTTGTTCTGTCGGGAACCAGAGAGCTGCCGGCAGATCTGAAGGGAGATTCTCTGGCAAACTGGGGGATCTTCCGGCAGATGAACCAGAACCCGGAAAAGATGGTCCTTAAAGTTGTACAGGATATGGAAAAGCGGTCTTCCGGACTTTATCTGGGAAAGGCGATGGAAGAAGAGGGAGACATCAAGGGATATGCAGTTTTTGTGTTAGACAGTATGGAATTTCGGACACTGTTGGCAAAAGGCCAGTCACAGACGATCATTACCGATGCGTATGGATGGATTTATTCTGCAAATAACTATGATTTCTGCGATAATTTGGAGCGGATGGACAGAAAATATGAAGGGTGCAGAGGCTGTGTACAACAAAACGGAAAGAGATTTTACATGACATGCTCCAGAATTCTGGAGGACAGGATATGGATTTATTCCGTTTCGGACATGAGCGGTCAGCTTTCGGCTTTTAAATGGATTGTGCTTTTGGTTTTCTTTTTGTTTGCAATTATTCTGTTGAGTCTGATGAAAGGAGCGGAGAGAGTTTCCATCAGGAGTACGCAGGATATTGACAGCATTACGGAGGCATTTGAGCAGGTCAAAAAAGGGAATCTGGACAACTATATTTCCATATGCAGCAGCCGGGAATTTCAGAGCATCGGAGAGTCCTACAATCTGATGCTGGACAGTTTAAAGGAACAGATCGAGAAAAACAGGGAAATGATTGCACATATGGCATTTGCGCAGATCAAACAGCTGGAGTCGCAGATCAATCCGCACTTTTTATTTAATACGCTGGAAAATATCCGGGTGATGTGTAAGATGGATGCGGCGAAGGTGGATAAAATGATCGTCAGTCTTTCTGCTATTTTGCGATACAGCATCAGCAATGCGGAAGAGGATGTGACGGTGAGAGAGGATGTGGATATTACAGAAAGTTACCTCAGCATTTTGAAGATACGGTTCAACCGCAGACTGCAGTACAGTCTGGACATAGAAGAGGATACGATGAATCTGGTTATTCCAAAGCTTATCATCCAGCCGATGATCGAGAATGCCATCAAATACGGTTTTGGGGACAGAGAAAAGCTGACGGTGGAAATCAAGGGATATCAGGAAGGAAAAGATTTGATTTTTATCTGCCGGGATGACGGAGTGGGAATTGATGCCGATACACTGAAGGAACTGCAGTATACATTGACGCAGCCGAAAAATCGCAGCAATCATCTGGGGCTGTACAATATACATAAGAGGATTCATTTAAAATATCAGGGAGATTACGGTATGACCATTGAAAGTGAAGAGGGAAATGGTACAACTCTGACACTTCGGCTGCCGGCAAATCCCAAAGGCGGCAGGAAAACAGAAAAACCGGAGAAAGGTGACAACAGAGTATGAGCAGAATGCTGAAAATAGTCATTGTAGAGGATGAGGATATTATCCGAAAAGGTCTTGCCTATATGATTGACTGGGTGGCGATGGGATATGTGGTAGCGGGTGAAGCGGCAAACGGAGAAGAAGGACTTCAGATGATTCTGGAGTTGCAGCCGGATGTGGTGCTTGCCGATATCAGAATGCCGAAGATGGATGGCATTACCATGCTGCAGGAGGCAGGGAAACAGGTGCAGTTTAAGAGCCTGATCCTGACCAGCTATACGGAATTTGAGTATGCCAGACAGGCGATTCTTCTACAGGTGTCGGATTATATTTTAAAGCCGGTGGATGAAGAAAAGCTGAAGGCGAGGATGCTTGAACTGCATGATGAAATCATGAAGAAGCGGGAAAATGAGCTGGTATCGGAAAACCGCGAGAGCAGTCTGGATATGGAATATTATGCGCAGCTTGCACAGACCGAAAACCAGTATGTTGCAGCGGCGATCCGGAGTATAAGGGAAAGCTATGCGGAGAAGATCAGCATTGAAAATATTGCGGAAAAGCAGGGAATCAGTGCCAGCTATTTAAGCAGAAAGTTCAAGGAAATCACAGGTCATACATTCCTGGATTTCCTGAATAAATACAGGGTGCAGAAGGCGGTACAGCTTTTGAATGAGGGGCAGTACAAGGTATATGAGATTTCGGATAGGACCGGTTTTAGTGACTATAAGCATTTTTGCAGTGTGTTCAAGAAATATGCGCTGATGTCGCCTACCAGTTTTGTAAAACAGGTAAGCGAGGTTAAAAATGGGAAAATATAGTGGAAAAATATTATTGAGTGATATGGACGGAACCCTGCTTGATTCTGACAGCTGTGTCAGTAAAAGAAACAGGATGGCAATTGAAGGATTTATGGAAGAGGGGGGAAAATTTGGAATAGCGACCGGCAGGAATCTGGATAATGCAGAAAGGTTTTTAAAAGGGCTGAAGCTTAACGGCTGCTGTATTCTGGCAAACGGAAGTCTGCTGTATGATTGCGGGAGTGGAAGCTATCTGGAGGAAAGAGGACTGAACCGGGAGGCAGTAGAGAAATTTCTGAAAAGATGTCTGAGGGAACAGCCTGGGATTAATATACAGGTATATACGAAGAATATGGGATTTTATGTTTCATCCAGACAGTATGCGGACCCGGAGGTGGTGCGGGATCACATCCCAGTAGAGTTTGCAGACATGGAAGACATTCGGGATAAAACATGGTTAAAGATCCTGTTTTCTGCAAAGCCGGAGGAGATTGACTGGCTCATAACACAAACGGCATATCTGGAAGCGGAGAATTGTGTGAGCCGTGTGAGATCCGCAGATAAGTATTATGAATTATTGCCGGCAGGCAGCAGCAAAGGGTATATGCTGGGACAGCTTAAAAAGTATATAAGTGACGGTAGTGTCATATATGCGGTGGGTGATTATTACAATGATAAAGAAATGCTGCAATGTGCAGATGTTGGCATCGCCGTAAAAAATGCTCCACAGGAGGTCATAAATTGTGCCGACCGAGTGTGTGCTGACTGTGATCATGATGCCATAGCGGATGTGATAGAGAATATTCTTTGAAATGGAAGCCACAGGTTGCCGCATTGAGGAAGCGAACAAAAAAGTAAAAAAAATGAAAAAAATACTTGCGTATTAAAAAAAGATATGGTAATATATCAACTGTTGAGCCGCTAAATTAGCAGCGAGACAGTTTGCGGGTGTAGTTCAATGGTAGAACACTAGCCTTCCAAGCTAGATACGTGGGTTCGATTCCCATCACCCGCTCTCCTGTACAAGATGCGTGTCCGGTTTGTGTGCTATGCGCACGGCGTCGTAAGAAGGATAGTGCGGGGCATTGCTGAGTACAGTTAAATTGATGCGATAGTGGCGTAGTTGGTAACGCGCGACCTTGCCAAGGTCGAGACCGCGGGTTCGAGCCCCGTCTATCGCTCTCGAAAGAAGCCGAAATATCGGCTTCTTTTTGTTATATTATTATTTGTGGTGTCGGTATTACTTTTTGCAAGGGTAGGTAAAAAAAGGAGCTGCGCACTAATTACTTAGTGCGACAGCCCCTTGTTGTTTGAATGCCCAGAGCCGGAATCGAACCAGCGACACGAGGATTTTCAGTCCTCTGCTCTACCAACTGAGCTATCTGGGCATGTCAGAATGTGTCGGACACAAGTTGTATTTTATATGAATCATTAGAGATTGTCAATTACTTTTGTAAATAAATCTGTTATAATAAAACAATAAGGTTATGGTTTACATGTGAACAGTAACGCCAGGAGTTGAAGGAGTGGAAAATGGACCTATGAGGGGAAGAGACACAATTTTTAAGACTTTTTTTACGATTGAGTCAGTAGGAGTATTTTGGCTGATTCCGTGTATATTTATAGTGATACTTGTACTGATGAATTTTGAAGCATGTCTGGTGGGACTTCTGGGAGTTGTTTTTCCGCCGCTCATGCTGTGGGCGATTTCGGAGATGAATATACCGGATTATTATTTTGGGCTATACTGTCTGGTGCAGTTTGCGGGCGTGTTACTAATGGCGGGTCATCTGTATTATCTTGGCAGGAAAATCCGGCTGCGTTATTTTGAGATGAACTGGGCGCAGAGGGAGCAGGTCAGAAGACCGAAGAGCATCGGACTGTATTTTGTTCTTGCTTTTTTTCTGGGGGCTTTTGGAGCGCATCATTTTTATAACAATGAAAAAAAGAAAGGGATTGTCTACCTTGTTATTTCCGTGTCCAGTCTGCTGGGTGGGTTTGTGGGATTGTTCGTGTTGCTTCCGGTAGAAATGGTCATGTGGATTTTGGGAATAGCGGATGTGGCAGTTATGCTGATTTTGCACTGTGCAGATAACTATTGCAGGTCTGCCTTGAAAGGAAAAGGATATGGAAAAGGCATATAAGCTGGAATTCCGAAATGAGCAGCCCGGAAGTTTGTCTGTAAATTGTTGTGGCTGTTCCAGAACAGAGCCGCTTCACAGCTTTGGTCCGGCACTGAAACCGCATTACCTGATTCATTATATATTAAATGGAAAAGGAATGCTGAAAATGGGCGGAAAGGAATACCGTCTGGAGGAGGGCTACGGTTTTTTGATTACGCCGGATGAGCTGGCTTTTTATCAGGCGGATGAAAAGGAACCGTGGACCTATGTATGGATCGGTTTTACAGGCACGAAGGCAGCAGAGTATATGGAAAGCATCGGTCTGTCGGTGGCAAGTCCGGTTTTTTGTTCGACAAAGTCGGAGGAGCTTTATCGTATTGTACATGATATGATGGAGCACAATACTTTTGGACTTACGGATGATCTGCGGCGGAATGGGCTGTTGCATATGTTTTTGTCTGTCATTTCGGAGAGTGCACAGGTGAGTGCGCGCAGTGATGATGACCGGGCGAATCAGTATGTCCGTAAGGCGGTGGAATTTATCCAGACAAATTACTGTAATCCCATCAAGGTGACGGATGTAGCGGATTATGCGTGTATCAACCGCAGCTATTTGTATACGCTGTTTCAAAATTCGATTCAGATGTCTCCGCAACAGTTTTTGACGGTATACCGGATTACCAAGGCGATGGAACTTTTGCAGGTTACGGAACTTTCCATAGAAGGAATTGCGCTTTCCTGCGGTTATCAGAATCCGCTTGTGTTTACGAAGGCATTCCGGCAGGTAAAAGGTATATCGCCATCGGCGTATCGCAAAGAAATTCAGAGTGGAACCAGAAGGCGGGACAGAGAACAGCTGAAGCAGGTAGAGGAATTTCTGGAGAGAACGGGAAGCGCGCTTTGACACACAAAATGCTAAATCAGTCTGTACAACAGACTGATTTAACATTTTGACAGGTAAATGTAACATGGGAATATTTTATTATGAGATAAAATGTGTGCATAATATGACTATAGAACAACCGGTAGCGCAAAAGGTGTTTCAAAGAAAATGGAAAAGGAAGCATAAATAACATTTTAATAAGGAGGAATGAGCAAGATGGGTATGAAGGAAACTGTATTGGAGAAATTTGCAGAGGTATTTGGTGACAGTGAGGGCGTGAAGGTATATTTTGCCCCGGGACGTGTGAATATGATCGGAGAACACACGGACTATAACGGTGGACATGTATTTCCCTGCGCATTGACAATCGGTACTTATGCGGTGGCACGTAAGCGGGATGACAGGAAGCTGCGTTTTTATTCTATGAATTTTGATGCGCTTGGGGTATTGGAATCCTCGCTTGAAAATTTAAAGCCGGAAAAGGAAGCGGGCTGGACGAATTATCCGAAGGGGGTTATGTGGGCATTCGGGGAAAAGGGATTTGAGATTCCAAACGGTATGGATATTTTGTTAAATGGCAATATTCCAAATGGTTCGGGACTTTCTTCTTCTGCTTCGGTAGAGGTCGTAACCGGATTTATTTTGAGAGATCTGTTTGGCTTTGATGTAACCAATACGGATCTGGCACTGATCGGTCAGTATTCCGAAAACAAGTTTAATGGTGTGAACTGCGGTATTATGGATCAGTTTGCAATCGCCATGGGAAAGAAAGACAATGCAATCTTTCTGGATACAGCAGATCTTTCCTACGAATATGCACCGATGAAGCTGGAAAATGCAAAGATCGTTATTTCCTGCAGCAATAAGAAGCGGGGACTGGGCGATTCCAAATACAATGAAAGAAGAAGCGAATGCGAGACGGCACTTTCTGAAATTCAGCAGGTTGTCGGTATTAATTCTCTGGGCGATCTGACAGAAGAACAGTTTGAGACTTATAAGGCAGCCATTCAGGATGAAGTGCGCGTCAGACGTGCAAAGCATGCGGTCTATGAGAACCAGCGCACGATCAAGGCAGTAGAAGCTTTGAAAAACAATGATGTGGAGTTGTTTGGAAAACTGATGAATGAATCCCACGTATCCCTCAGAGATGATTATGAGGTGACCGGAGAGGAACTGGATACTTTAGTAGAAGAGGCATGGAAGGTAGACGGCGTGATCGGTTCCCGTATGACCGGCGCGGGCTTCGGCGGCTGTACGGTCAGCATTGTGAAGGAAGAAGCCATTGACCGTTTTATCGAGCAGGTAGGAACTGCCTATGAGAAGAAAATCGGCTATGCGGCGGATTTCTATGTGGTAGAAATTGGTGACGGACCGGTCATTTTATAAAGAACGGTTTTTGATAAGGATGGAGAGCAAAAGGAGTCCTTTGACAGAGAACTGTGTGTGGATTCCGGGAAGCAGACAATCGGGAGAAGAAGATTATGATACAGACATATATCAAAAAACTGGTGCAGTATGGTTTGAATACCGGACTGATTGCACCGGAGGATAAAATTTATACGACGAACAGGCTTCTTGAATTATTCGAGCTGGATGAACTGGAAGAAAGTGACACTAACGTCACAATGAAAACGGAGGAATTGGAAGCGGTTCTTTCCGGAATGTTGGATTATGCTTTTGAAAAAGGCATTTTGAAAGAAAACGGTGTGGTATACCGTGATCTGTTTGATACAAAGATTATGAGTGTGCTGATGCCCCGTCCGGGTGAGGTCATCAGAACGTTTCAGAGCCTGTATGAAAAAGAATCGGCACAGGCGGCAACGGACTATTTTTATAAATTGAGTCAGGACAGTGATTATATCCGCCGCTACCGTATCAAAAAAGATTTAAAATGGGTGGCTGAGACCCCCTATGGCGAGCTGGATATCACGATTAATCTGTCCAAGCCCGAAAAGGATCCGAAAGCGATTGCGGCAGCCAGAAATGCGAAGCAGAGTGGTTATCCGAAATGCCTTCTCTGTCGGGAAAATGAAGGCTATGCAGGCCGCGTGAATCATCCGGCAAGACAAAACCACCGTATCATTCCGGTAACGATCAACGGAAGTGACTGGGGCTTCCAGTATTCTCCGTATGTGTATTACAATGAGCACTGTATCGTATTTAACAGTAAACATGTACCGATGAAGATTGAGCATGATACCTTCTGCAAGCTGTTTGATTTTGTAAAACAGTTTCCCCACTATTTTGTGGGCTCCAATGCCGATCTGCCGATCGTTGGCGGTTCGATCTTGAGCCATGATCATTTCCAGGGCGGACATTATACGTTTGCCATGGCAAGAGCAGAGGTGGAGCGTGCTTTTACGGTCGGGGGCTTTGAAGATGTAAAGGCGGGAATCGTAAAGTGGCCGATGTCCGTTATCCGCCTGAGCGGAGAGAATACGGAACGCATTATTGCGCTGGCAGATAAGATTCTTGAAGCATGGCGCGGCTATACGGATGAGGCGGCATTTATTTTTGCAGAAACAGACGGGGAACCGCACAATACAATTACGCCCATTGCCAGAAAGCGCGATGGAAAATATGAGCTGGATCTGGTATTGCGCAACAATATTACGACAAAAGAGCATCCGCTTGGTGTATACCATCCGCACGCAAAGCTTCATCATATCAAGAAGGAAAATATCGGACTTATTGAGGTTATGGGACTTGCCGTACTGCCCGCCCGGTTGAAAAATGAGATGGAGGCGCTGGCAGAGGCGATTGTCAATGGTGAGGATTACAGCAAGGATGAAGTGCTTTCCAAGCATGCAGAGTGGGTGGCTGAGTTTACACCGAAATATCCGGAGTTTGGCAGTAAGGATGCGCTTAATGTGGAGAATGTCATGGACATTCTGAAAAAGGAAATCGGTATTGTCTTCATGCAGGTATTGGAGGATGCCGGTGTGTACAAGCGGACCGAGGAAGGAAAGGCGGCATTTGACCGGTTTATAGAGAGCTTATAAAATGAAATTTTTGTTAGTAGCAGTCAATGCAAAATATATCCATTCCAATCCGGCGGTGTACAGCTTAAAGGCGTATGCGGAGAGCAGGCTTTGGCATATGAAGCAGCAGGATGATATGTGTGATGGGATGTCGGATTATGAACGGAATGAAGTGCAGAACAATATACAAAGCATAAAAATTGAAATTGCGGAGTATACGATCAATCACCGCCCAGAGCAGATCTGGGCGGATATTTATAAAAGAAAACCGGATGTAATCGGGATTTCCTGCTATATCTGGAATATGGACATGGTGGAGCGCGTAGCGGTAGAAATACAGAAGCTGATGCCGCAGGTGCCTGTATGGCTGGGGGGACCGGAGGTATCCTATGAACCTCAGCTTGTCATGGGGAGATTGCCTTTTCTTGCCGGAATCATGGTAGGAGAGGGGGAGCAGACCTTTCTGGAACTGCTTTTGTATTATGGCAGACTGCGGAAATGGGAAGCAGAATCCGGGATAGAGAAAATACCGGGGCTGTATCTTGCGGATGGTTTTACCGGAGGCAGAGAGTGTCTTTCCATGGATGAGCTTCCGTTTTTATACAAGAATCTGGACTGTTTTGAAAACCGGATCGTCTATTACGAATCGAGCCGTGGCTGCCCGTTCCGGTGCAGCTA
This sequence comes from Clostridiales bacterium, assembly GCA_012520645.1. Lineage (GTDB taxonomy): Bacteria > Bacillota > Clostridia > Lachnospirales > Lachnospiraceae > JAAYNV01. The sequence goes on from JAAYNV010000009.1 coordinate 53,545, forward strand.
TTGTCTTTCCTCGATTGACAAATCGGTGCGGTTAAGAAGTCTGGATCTGGTGCGGGAGGAATTGCAGTTCTTTCTGGATCAAAAGGTACCGCAGGTCAAGTTTATTGACCGGACCTTTAACTGCAATCATGAGCACGCCATGGGAATCTGGCGGTATATCAGAGAACATGACAATGGTGTCACAAATTTTCATTTTGAGATTGCGGCGGACATTCTGCGGGAGGATGAACTGGAGCTTTTAGCCCAATTTCGTCCGGGGCTTGTCCAGCTGGAAATCGGTGTGCAGACGACGAATGAGGCGACGCTTCGTGCAATCAACAGGCATATGAATATCGATAAGCTGAAAAGGACCGTGGCGCAGCTAAAGAAAGGACAGAATATTCATATTCATCTGGATCTGATTGCAGGGCTTCCTTATGAGGATTATGATTCATTTGCGCATTCCTTCGATGAGGTGTATGCCATGGAACCGGAGCAGCTTCAGCTTGGGTTTTTAAAGGTCTTAAAAGGCTCGCAGATGTATGCGGAGGCGGAGCAATATGGCATCTGTTGTACGGAGAGACCACCCTACGAAGTACTGTATACCAAATTTCTCCCGTTTGAAAAGGTGCTTCGGCTGAAGCAGGTGGAGGAAATGGTAGAACTGTATTATAACAGTAATCAGTTTACGCATGTACTTCCGGTTCTGCAGCAGGTATTTGCGTCTCCATTCCGGATGTTTGAGGAACTGGCGGATTTTTATGAGGAAAAGGGATATTTTACGGCAGCTCCGGCGAGAGCATACCGTTATCAGGTGCTGCTTGCTTTTGCAGAAAGGTACGACGCGGAACATATGGAGTTATACCGGGAACTGTGTCTGTTTGATCTGTATTTGCGGGAGAATTTAAAGAGCCGACCTGAATTTGCGGCAAATCTGCATCCCTATTATGACCGGATACGTTTGTTTTATCACGGAGAGGAAGAGAAACCGACATTCTTGTCAGAATATGACGGATTACAGGCAAAGCAGATGATGAAGCAGACGCATATGGAAGCCTTCTTCTATCCGGTATGGGACCCGCGGCGCTGTCCTGGGGCGGAGCGGCTGGCAGAACCGGAGCTTGTACTGTTTGATTATAAGAACCGGAATCCATTAGACTACAGTGCAGCATTTTATATCGTGTGACGCGGTGGAGATGATGGGGATAAAGGAGTGCTGTCTTGTAACGACGGCACAAACGTATTGAAAAATCTACAGGAAAGGACGGCTGGTTTAAAAATCCGGTTCGTCCTTTTTTGCGAACTCTTTGTTCTGTGCTGCAGCCTGCAGTAATCAAATTGGTTGACTTTCGGAATAAATAAATATATTATTGACTCTGAGGTCAATTTTGAAGAGGTGCATGGATATAAAATGAAGAGAGAGGAACGAACCAGAATTACAAAGAGCAAAATTTTTTTAGCGGCTATCGAAGAGTTCGGAACAAACGGATATGCGGGCGGTTCGATCAACAATATATGCAAGACCGGTATCAATAAAGGATTGGTTTACCATAACTATAAAGATAAGGATGAACTGTATCTGGAATGTGTGAGAAAGAGCTGCGAAGATTTGATTGAATATATTATCAACCAAAAAGCGGATGTAAGTTTTGTGGATTATATGAGTGCACGCATGACGTTTTTTGAGGAAAACGAGCTGGAAGCGTATATTTTTTTGGAAGCACGTTCCAGCCCGCCCAAACACCTGAAAAATCAGATTCAGATAATATACACAAAGCTGGATAAACTGAATATGGCGGTATATGAAAAGGAACTTTCCAGGCACGAACTTCGTAGCGGCGTAACCAGAGAAGAAGTGATAAATTATTTTGCAGAAATACAGAAAATATATAATTTAAATTTTGTCAGTCGTTTCAGCAGCAAAATGTCGCCGCATGATCAGCTGGCTTTACATGAAATGAATATACACAGGATGTTTGATCTCATGCTTTATGGTATTGCAAAAGGAGGTAATGAAAGGTGATAATGAATGTAGGCTTTTGGTTGTTGGTACTTGTAATTGCTTTTTTGTCGGAAAGGCGGTCAGCAGAATGAAGCTGCCGGCTATCCTTGGATGGCTGATTGCAGGAATTCTGCTCGGACCGAATGCGGTCGGTCTTCTTTCACAGCAGGTGCTGGATGCGGCATGGTATAAGAATATTATCATGTGGATGCAGTGTGCATTTGGTCTGATGCTTGGTACGGAACTTGTTTGGAATAAGATAAAAAATTACGGAACGGCATTAATCGTTACAACGCTGACACAGTCCCTTGGTACATTTGTACTGGTATCTCTTGTTTTTGGGATCGCTTTTCAATGTGTTGGCATTCCGGTATTTCTTGCCTTCGTATTTGGAGGTATTGCGCTTGCCACGGCGCCGGCACCGGCATTGTCTATCGTCAGCGAATTTCATACGAAGGGACCGGTTACGGATACCCTGCTTCCGATGGCGGTGTTAGATGATATTGTTGGAATTGCAGTATTTTTTACGGTAAATGCCTTTGTTACAAGAACTGTGTCAGGAGGCAGTGTTTCTCTTTTGATGATTCCGGTTATGATATTTCTGCCGATTGTGGTTGGAGCGGTTACGGGATTTTTGGCAGGTATGGTGTTAAAAAGAACAAATGGCAAGGCAGGTACGCTTGCAATTTTGATTGTGGGAATTACTGCTACAGTTATAATTGGTTATTGGCTGAATACAAAAGTTTTTACTGGAATCACATTGAATTACATGTTGATGGGAGTTGCATTTTCTGCTATATTTTCTAATATGCTGACAGAGGAAATGCTGGAGAAAGCAGTAGGCTGGTTTCATCCGATTTTGGGGATATGTCTGCTGGGAGCAATCGTGGACCTTGGAGCGCCGTTGGATTATCATCTGATCGTTGGTGCAGGTTTTTATACATTCCTCTATATTTTTTTCAGGGCATGCGGAAAATATTTTGGTGCGCGGTTTGGCGCAAAGCTGACAAAGAGACCGGAAACGGTCCAGAAGTATCTTGGCTTTACCCTGTTACCGCATTCCGGAGTTTCCCTGGTGTTTACCGGAATTGTCTGCTCCGTGCTGGAAGGCGGGGATTCGGAACTGGCTGTGATTGTAAAGGGTACCATTGCAGCAGCAGCGGTCATTAATGAAATTATTGCAGTTATCATGGCGAAGAAGGGATTTGAACTGGCAGGAGAGATCAAGTCTTAGAATGATGGAAAGGATAGACGAAACAAATGAAAAAAATTCCACCGATACTGGAACTTCTGGATCAACAATATGGTACGGAATACCGCTGTTCTCTGGAGTATGAGACCCCATGGCAGCTGTTGATCGCCACGATGTTAAGTGCACAGTGTACTGACGCACGTGTCAATATTGTGACAAGAGAGCTTTTTCGGAAATATACGAGTGTGGAAGCTTTTGCAGAAGCGGATTTGAAGGAGCCGGAGCAGGATATTCATTCCACTGGTTTTTATCACAACAAGGCAAAAAATATTATTGCGTGCTGTAAAATGTTAAGGGATGAATATCAGGGCGAGGTGCCGCGAAGCCTCGAGGAACTGACATCTCTTGCAGGAGTTGGCAGAAAAACAGCGAATGTCATACGGGGAAATATTTATGATGATCCGAGCATTGTAGTTGACACACATGTCAAAAGAATTTCCAGAAAACTGGGTATTACAAAGGAAGAGGATCCTACAAAGGTGGAATTGGATCTGATGAAAAAACTTCCGAAAGATCATTGGATCTTGTACAATATCCAGATGATCACATTCGGAAGGGAAATCTGCAAAGCGCCGACACCGAAGTGTGAAGAATGCTTTTTGACGGAATATTGCGCAGATTATCAGAAACGGATGAAAAAGAAGGGAGTGCAGTCCCCCGGATGACAGAGATAGAAAGAAATGACACATATGTTGCTTTGGATCTGGAGACTACAGGACTGAATCCAAAGGAGGACAGCATTTTTGAAATCGGCGCAGTTAAAGTAACGGATGGAAAGATAACGGACACTTATTCGACATTTGTGATTCCGGCAAAACAGCTTTCAGAAAGGGTGACAAAGCTTACCGGAATTACAGAGAAGGATTTGGAGCATGCAATCGAACCGTGGCAGGCGATTGCAAACATTATAGAATTTGTCGGAGAAGCTCCGCTTTTAGGGCACAGTATCCTGTTTGATTTTTCTTTCTTAAAAAGAGAAGCAGTCAATCGGAAGCTTTCTTTTGAAAAGAAAGGAATTGATACGCTTCGTATTGCACGTTTATTTTTGCCCGAACTTCCGAGCAAAAGGCTGGAGGATCTTACCAGACATTTTCAGATCAGACATCGGGCGCACCGTGCGCTGGAAGATGCCAGAGCTGCATCGGAATTGTATGAGAAACTGAAGGAGCAGTTTTGGACCAAAGAAACTGCGGCTGTATTTGCTCCGGTACCGCTTATTTATAAGGTGAAAAGGGAGACACCCGCAACGAAGCATCAGAAGGAAAGACTAAGGGAACTGATTTTGATGCATGGGTTAAATGTAGATTATGATATTGAAAAGCTGACCCGTAATCAGGCCAGCCGTTATACCGATAAATTATTGGAGAAATATGGTCGCAAGTCGTAACCATATGCAGAGAGTCTAGGCAATTTCATTTAAATTTCTTAAAATCAAGGTCTTGGAAGCAGACTGTAATGTCTCTGCCAGGGCCTTTAATTCTTCGATTTTTTCAGGACAGTCTTCCTTTTGGTAGATGCGGGCTAACAGAATATAGCTTGCCTTTACATCTGTTCTGGTTTCCATGGCAAATTCCAATATCTGTTTTGCTTCCTTTGTATATTGCGCTTCGTATAAAAGAGATGCCCATTTCTGCAGGGTACGTGCAAGCAAAGTGTAGTTCTGGTCGTACTGCATTAAAAGGGGGAGATTGGGTGCACCGTATTTTAATTTCAGATCCGTGTTGGAAATGCCGGTAAAATTGACAATCTTATTTTGCGTGAGACGGTGGATTGTCTCAAGTACGTCACATATTTCCTCATTTTCTTCCAGAATATGCATGGGAAGTTTTTTTGTGGGTATGATAATATAATCTAAGGAATCCAATGATTTCCGTCTGGTGGAGTTTGCTTTTGCTTCTTTTTCCCAGAAGGAGGATTCTTCGTCAGAGGCATGTCTGGAGTGCCTGTGAAGCCGAAACTGCATTAGGAAGATGAAAAGGATTAAACTTGCCAAAACAGGGAATTTCATATATAATATCCTTTCAGTAGAATAATAGATATTTCATAAAGAGGAGGTTAAATGTTTGACTTTCATAAAAAGAAAACACAGAGAATTATTTCATCCATCATTATTATCATCTTGATTCTTGCCATGGTAGTACCAATGGTGATGTCTGTATTTTATTAAAAAATTATACATATTTTGACATGGAATGTCAATAAACAGCAGTTTGCCCGAGGCGGGCGGGAGGAATATTATGAAAAAAACAGCGGCAGCAGTTCTGTCGGTTTTTGCACTTTTTGCAGTGCTTTTCATGGCAGGAACGCACACAAAGCTGTATGCCAAGGCACAGAGCAGTGTGGATACCATCCATTCGGGTGTATATCTGGAAAATCTGGATGTATCGGGGATGACTCCGGAGGAGGCCAAAGCGGCAGCAGAACAGTATGTGGAAGGGCTGAAGGATAAGCCGATCCATTTAAAAGCAGTTGATGATCAGGAGATTACGGTGACTGCGGCAGAACTTGGAATTGCATGGGCAAATCCGGAGGTTGTAAATACAGCATGTGCACTCGGCAAAGAGGGCAATATTGTGCAGCGTTATAAGGCAGTCAGGGATCTGGAGCATGAAAATCAGGTATTTCCGATTCAGCTTGCTTTTGATAAAGAAACTGTCAAAAATGTGATTGCAGAGAAGAGTGAGCCTTTTAATAAAGAATGTATCGAAGCGACTTTGGTACGTGACGGAAACGGATTCATCATACAGGAAGGGCAGGCAGGTACTGTGGTGGATGTGGATTCATCCGTGAATACAGTGATTTCCTATCTGACAGACGACTGGAATCGTGATGAATGCCAGATTGCCCTGAATGTGGAAGTGGATGAGCCCAAGGCAAGCAAAGAAGACCTGGCTCAGGTTAAGGATGTACTTGGGACTTTTACAACCAGCTACCGGACTTCGGGATCTTCCAGAAGCGGCAATGTGGCAAATGGCTGCAGTCTGGTAAACGGTACGACGCTGTTTCCGGGAGAGGAATTTTCCATGTATGAAACAGTCAGTCCGTTTTCGGAAGACAATGGATACTATATGGCAGGCTCTTATTTGAATGGTATGGTAGTGGACAGTCTGGGCGGCGGTATCTGTCAGGTATCCACGACCCTTTACAATGCGGTGCTTCTTTCCGAGCTTGAGGTGACGGAACGCCATAATCATTCTATGATTGTAAGTTACGTGGATCCGTCGGCGGATGCGGCGATTGCAGAATCCTCCGGTAAGGATTTCAAGTTTGTAAATAACACCAATTATCCGATTTATATTGAAGGACATACAGAGGATAAGAAAATTACATTTACGATTTACGGTGTGGAAACCAGACCGGAGAACCGTACTGTAAAATATGAGAGTGAGGTTTTAGAGCGGATTGAGCCGACGACCGAGACGATTATTGCCAGCGCTTCCCAACCGATCGGATTTATCGATGTACAGAGTGCGCATATCGGTTATAAAGCACAGCTTTGGAAGATTGTGGAAGAGGATGGAGTAGAGGTCAGCAGAGAACAGGTTAATTCCAGTTCTTATAAAATGACTCCGCGTACCGCGACAGTTGGTACAGCAACTGCGGATCCGGCAGCGAAGGGAGCTATTGATGCGGCAATTGCAACCGGAAGTATCGATCATGTAAAGGCGGTAGCAGGAGCGATTGTAGCGGCAAATCAGCAGCTGGCAGCTCAGGCAGAGGCAGCACAGCAGGAGGCAGCAGCTCAGGCGGCACAGTCGGTAGAACAGGCAGCACCCTGATCCGGATAAGAAAAGGACGGCAGCGATTACTATGAAAATAGGAAAAGTACCGGAGAGTGTATTAAAACGCTCTATCTTAAAGCAGATTCATACAAAAAGGGAAGAAGTATTACTTGGCGCAGACGTAGGGGAAGACTGCGCCATTTTAGCATTTAAAGAGGATGAAGCATTTGTAATGTCCACCGATCCGATTACCGGAACCGTACAGGATATCGGGCGGCTGGCGGTGCAGATTACAGCAAATGATATTGCTTCTGCCGGAGCAGAACCGGTGGCAGTCATGATTTCAGCCCTGTTTCCGGAAAGCATAACCGAAGAAGAGATACGTTATATAATGGGGCAGGTGGAGGAGACCTGCGCAGGTCTCCATATGCAGGTGTGTGGAGGACATACGGAAGTGACTGATGCAGTCAACAGGCCGGTTCTGACGGCGACCGGAGTTGGAAAGGTACATAAGGATCAGATTATCCGTACCGGAGGCGCAAGACCGGGGCAGGATGTAGTCGTAAGCAAATGGATTGCGTTAGAGGGAACCTCTATACTGGCCAAGGAAAAGGAAGCACTTCTGTTACAGAAGTTTCCGGCATATCTTGTAAGAGAAGCAAAGAATTTTGACCGGTTTTTGTCGGTTATACCGGAGGCTGCCACCGCCATTAAGTCCGGCGTTTGTGCAATGCATGACGTAACGGAGGGCGGTATTTTCGGAGCTCTTTGGGAACTGGCAGAAAGCTCGGGCGTCGGACTGGAAATTGATTTAAAAAAAATTCCGGTAAAACAGGAAACGATTGAAATATGTAACTATCTGGATATCAATCCGTATGAGCTGATATCCAGTGGCGCCATGCTGATGGCGGCGGATAATGGATATGATCTGGTCAGGGCTCTTGATAAGGACGGAATCCATGCAAGCGTTATCGGGAAGGTGACGGATGGTAATGACAGGGTCGTCATAAATGGTGAGGAACGGCGTTTTCTGGAACCACCGAAGGCAGATGCTTTGTATAAGGCATTATAAGACGAAGAAAAAAGACAGGAGTAAGGGATTATGAGAGAAAAAATTTTAGGAATCATCGAGAAGAACAGTCGTGTGGATATTAAGGAGCTGGCTGTCATTCTGGGTGTGGAAGAAATTGATGTCGTAAATGAAATGGCTGCCATGGAAGCCGAAGGTGTGATCTGCGGCTATCATACACTGATTGACTGGGAAAAAACAAGTATTGAAAAGGTATCCGCACTGATTGAGGTGCGTGTGACACCGCAGAGAGGGCAGGGCTTTGATTCGATTGCAGAACGTATTTATAAGTATCCGGAGGTAAACTCGGTTTATCTGATTTCCGGCGGCTTTGATCTGCTTGTCACTCTGGAAGGAAAGAGCTTAAAGGAGATTTCACAGTTTGTATCCGATAAGCTGTCTACCCAGGAGTCAATCTTAAGTACCGCTACACATTTCATCCTGAAAAAATATAAGGATCACGGTACGATTCTGTCGAAAAAATATGATGATGAAAGGATGAAGATTACACCATGAGAAATCCGTTAGCAGATAAAGTAGTTGAAATAAAGCCGTCCGGAATCCGTAAATTTTTTGACATCGCAAGTGAAATGGAGGATGCTATTTCTCTCGGTGTGGGTGAACCGGATTTTGATACGCCATGGCATATTCGTGATGAGGGAATTTATTCTCTGGAAAAGGGACGTACCTTTTATACTTCCAATGCCGGTTTAAAGGAACTGAAGGTGGAAATTTCCAATTATTTACATAGAAGGGTTCAGGTGGACTATGATCCAAACCATGAGGTTATTGTAACGGTGGGAGGTTCAGAAGCCATCGATATCGGTCTGCGTGCCATGTTAAATCCGGGAGATGAGGTTCTGATTCCGCAGCCCAGTTACGTTTCCTACGAGCCCTGTGCTGTGTTGGCGGGCGGTGTTCCGGTCATTATCGATCTGAAGGCAGAGAATGAATTCCGTCTGACGGCAAAGGAACTGGAAGATGCGATTACAGATAAGACAAAGGTACTAATTCTGCCGTTTCCGAATAACCCGACCGGGGCTGTTATGGAAAGAGAAGACCTTGAAGCGATTGCAAAGGTGATTATTGAAAAAGATATTTTCGTAATATCAGATGAGATTTATTCGGAACTGTCCTATCACGGGGATCATGTTTCCATTGCAGCTCTGCCGGGCATGCAGGAGAGAACGATACTGATTAATGGTTTTTCAAAGGCATATGCTATGACAGGCTGGCGTCTGGGTTATGCGTGTGGACCGCGTGCGATTATTGAGCAGATGACCAAAATTCATCAGTTTGCTATTATGTGTGCGCCGACAACCAGCCAGTATGCTGCAGTAGAGGCATTAAAGAACGGTGATGAGGATGTGGCAGAGATGCGTGAGGCATATAATCAGAGAAGACGTTATCTGCTTCATGCTTTTAAAGAGATGGGGCTTCCCTGCTTTGAGCCGTATGGCGCATTTTATGTTTTCCCATGTATTAAGGAATTTGGCATGACCAGTGATGAGTTTGCGACCCGTTTTCTGGAGGAAGAAAAGGTGGCTGTCGTACCAGGAACTGCTTTTGGAGAGAGTGGAGAGGGATTTGTGCGTATTTCCTATGCGTATTCTCTGGAAAATCTGAAAATCGCAATTGGAAGACTGGGAGACTTTGTAAAACGCCTGAAGGAAGAGAAGAGAGACAATGCTTAATATTGTACTGCATCAGCCGGAGATTCCGGCAAATACCGGGAACATCGGGAGAACCTGTGTAGCCACAGGGACAAGACTCCACCTGATCGAGCCGCTCGGATTCCGCCTGGATGAGAAATCCATCAAAAGAGCGGGGATGGACTATTGGGAGCATCTGGATGTGACCCGTTATATCAATTTTGAGGAATTTAAAGAAAAAAATCCCGGTGCGAAAATCTGGATGGCGACCACAAAAGCGAAACATGTCTATTCGGATGTGAATTTTGGGCCGGATGATTTTATTATGTTTGGTAAGGAAAGTGCAGGAATACCGGAAGAAATTTTAGTGGATTATGAGGAAAGCTGTATCCGGATTCCAATGCTTCCACAGATTCGGTCGCTGAATCTTTCCAATTCCGTGGCAGTTGTGTTATATGAAGCACTTCGCCAGAATGGATTTGCGCATATGCAGTGTCAGGGAGAACTCCACAGGCTTCACTGGAAGGAATAGGAGAGAACGGCCTGAAAGAAAGAGTAGAGCAATGTGAAAGGAACGCAGATTGTTACGGCAATCTGCGTTCCTTTGATTTATTTGGCAAACTCTAGATTTCGTCATCCAGATCCATGACCGGAAGGGAGAAAATAAATTCGGTTCCGACGCCCTCCGTACTGACTACATTGATATGCTCTCCATGGGAGTGAATGATTTCTTTTGTAATCGAAAGACCGAGACCGGTCCCCTTTTTGTCTTTGCCGCGGGAAAGATCGGACTTGTAAAAACGATCCCAGATCAGCTTCAGGCTGTCTTTGGGAATGCCGATCCCATGATCTTTTACAGAGACAAAGACTTTGCTTTTCCGTTCGGTCGTTTCAATTTTAATAACAGAATCATTGTGGCTGAATTTGATGGCATTGTCTAACAGGTTATAGAGCACCTGTTGGATTTTTCCCATATCAGCAGTAACATACATCTGATCACCGGTCAGTACCAGTTCGATTCCAATTTTTTTCTGCTTGCAGGTACCTTCAAAAGAGGCAACGGTATTGCGGATAATCTGATTTAAGTCAAAATTGGTCTTTTTTAACATCATGCCTTTTGTATTCAGGTTATTTAAGGTCAGCAGACTGTTGGTAAGCTTAGTGAGGCGGTCTGTTTCATTTAAGACAATCGTTAAATATTTTTCGTGCATTTCCGGTGGAATCGTACCGTCTAACATAGCTTCCAGATAGCCTTTGATGGAGGTGAGGGGAGAACGGAAATCGTGGGAGACATTGGCAACAAATTTCTTTTGATTGTCCTCACCCTTGGCGACTTCGTTTGCCATATAGTTTAAGGATGCCGCCAGATAGCCGATCTCATCGTCGCTTTCCACCTGAAATTCATAGTGCATATTACCGCTTGCATACTGTTCCGTTGCGTAGGTGATCTTACGAAGCGGCAGATATACCATTTCGGTAAAGAAAATTAAAATAATCAACGACAATAAAAATAAAATAACAAGCATTATGTATGAAATGTTCAACAGACTTTCTGATGATTCTTTCAGATCCTGCATGGATGTATGGATGACAACATAACCGTTTACCTTGAAATTGGAAGTAATCGGTGCAAATACGCTGAGCATTTCTTCATCGAACATATTAAAGAAATTGCCAATGGTATAATAGGAGCCGGCTGTAATGGTTGGGTCAAAGTTTTCCACGGTTTTGGCATTTTCGATTTCCACAGGTGAACTGGAATCCAGAATCAAAAGCCCTGAAGGATTAATGATCCAGATGCTGGAATCCAGATAGGTATCCAGTGCTTCTAACTGGGTCTTTACCGTATCCAGTGTGGTCTTGCTGTCATACAGATCGGATGCGTAGGTATTGGCGATCAAAGTCGCCTCGCGATAAAGGGAATCCGCCTTTTCACGTTTTAGATGTTCCAGGGTCATACCGGATACGAATGTGGCTACCACCACAAAACCAAAAAAACCAAAGATCAGGTATGCCAGAATAAATTTCAGATAGAGGGTCTTCCTCATGACTGTCTCACCTCAAATTTATAGCCGATTCCCCAGATGGTGGAGAGTTTCCAGGATTCGTGGTCTTTGATCTTTTCACGAAGACGCTTGATATGTACGTCGACGGTGCGTGTATCTCCGATATATTCATAGCCCCAGATCTGGTCTAAAAGCTGCTCTCTTGTAAAGACGTGGTTGGGTGAGGAGGCCAGGAAATAGAGCAGTTCCAGTTCCTTGGGAGGCATGTCAATATTTTTGCCCATATATACAACAGAATAGTTTGTCTGGTTGATGATCAGGTCGGGATATTCCACAACCTTGACATCCTCCTTGGCAGCGGCGACAGGAGCCTGTTTATAACGTCTGAGTACAGCCTTGACACGGGCAACCAGTTCTTTGGAATCAAAAGGCTTTTCCATATAGTCGTCGGCGCCCAGCTCCAGTCCGAGCACTTTATCGAAGATTTCACCTTTTGCGGAAAGCATGATAATCGGAGTCTGGGATTTTGCGCGTACCTCGCGGCAGACCTGATAGCCATCGATACCCGGAAGCATCAGATCAAGCAGGATGAGGTTCGGGGTAAAGCTGTCCACTGCAGACAGGGCGGATTCCCCATCATTGACGATCATGGTTTCAAAGCATTCCTTCGTCAGATACAGGGAAATCAGTTCTGCAATATTGTTGTCATCATCTACGATTAGAATTTTTTGTTTGTTTACCATATATACTCCCCTTTCGATTATTAAAAGCAGATATAATTTTATTTAAATGTTGCAATCGTGACGCCGGCGTCACCCTCACCAAACTCGCCAAGGCGGTAGGAATCAATGAATTTAACACGTTTCAGATGCTGCTGCACTGCCTTACGGAGAGTGCCGGTGCCCTTACCGTGGACAATGCGTACACTGGGCAGATGAGCCAGATAGGCATCATCCAGATATTTGTCCAGTTCAGCAATCGCTTCATCTACGGTTCTGCCAAGCAGATTGATTTCCGGAGAGACACCAAAGGATTTGGACATCTTGATTTTGCCGGATCCGGTACGCTTCAGGGTCTTTGCGGTTACCGGTTCGTCTTCGATCAGAACGAGATCCTTGATATTGACCTGAGAGCGCATAATGCCGCATTGTACAAACAGATTACCCTTATGATCCGGTTTGGAACTGACCGTTCCTTTTAAGCCCATGGATACGATTTTTACGGAATCCCCCAATTTTAGTGTATTGGGGTTAACTCGGGGGGTATTGTCAGTCTGTGCAGATTTCAAAGTTAGTTTTTCATTTTTTTCACCTATTTTGCCACGAACCTTCTGGCGTGCCTTTTCCAAATCCTTCATGGATGCGCCCGGTCCGGCCTTCTGGAAGCTGCGGATCGTCTCATCTGCCACTTCCTTAGCTTCCTGCAGAATATCACGTGCCTGCTCATTTGCCTCGCGCAGAATACGGTCACGACTTTCCTCCAGCTTTTCCTGTTTGCGGGTCAGCTGTTCTTTTAAGGATGCGATTTCTGCCTTATAACGGGAAATTTCCTCCTGTTCCTTTTCAATCGTAATGCGGCTCTGTTCCAGATCCGCCAGAAGATCCTCAAAGCTTTCGTCCGCTTCACTGATCTGTGTCTTTGCCGCTTCGATAATAGAATCCGGAAGTCCGAGTTTGGAAGAAATGGCAAAAGCGTTGCTCTTACCCGGAATGCCGATTAACAGTCGGTAGGTAGGGCGGAGTGTTTCCACATTAAATTCACAGCAGGCATTTTCCACAAAGGAAGTGGAAAGCGCGTAGACCTTTAATTCACTGTAGTGGGTAGTTGCCATAGTACGGATCCCCCTGTCATGCAGGTGGTTCAGAATAGCAATTGCCAGCGCAGCACCTTCCGTGGGATCGGTTCCCGCTCCAAGTTCATCAAACAAACAAAGAGAGTCTGCATCCGCATTCTTTAGAATGGAAACGATATTAACCATATGGGAGGAAAAGGTACTAAGACTCTGTTCGATACTCTGTTCATCGCCGATATCTGCATAGACATCCTGGAAAACGGAAAGCTCCGAGCGATCCAAAGCGGGAATATGGAGTCCTGCCTGTCCCATCAAAGTGAGAAGACCTACTGTCTTTAAGGAAACGGTCTTACCGCCTGTGTTGGGACCGGTCACGATTAAAAGGTCGAAGTCCCTGCCCAGATGAATGTCGATGGGAACGACCTCTTTTTTATCAAGCAGCGGATGCCGTCCCTTTCGGATCTGGATCATATGATCGGTATTGAACACAGGACGAGTGGCATTCTGCTCCATGGCGAGGGATGCCTTGGCAAAAATAAAGTCCAGTAAAGCGAGCAGCTTGGCATTTTCCTTAAGGATTTCCGTATGCTCTGCTGTACGCGCGCTCAGTTCGGCAAGAATGCGTTCTATCTCCTCCTTTTCTTTTAAAGACAGCTCTTTGATCTCATTGTTCAGGCTGACAATAGCGGAGGGCTCAATAAAGAGAGTAGAGCCGGTGGAAGACTGATCGTGTACCATGCCGGGGACCTGGCTTTTATATTCGGATTTTACCGGGATACAATAACGATTGTTACGCATTGTAATTACGGCATCCTGCAAGTAGGTACGACAGGAACCGTTGAGCATGGAAGTTAACTGGCTGTGAATTTTTTCGCCGGTGAGAACCAGATGACGGCGGATTGATTTCAGGGCACTGCTTGCATCATCGGCAATTTCCTCTTCGGACAGAATACAGCGCCGGATTTCGGAGGAAAGAGGAGTAAGGGGTTCAAGCTGCTCAAAGTAGTCGGTCAGCGCGTCTTCCGGGACACTCTCCTTTTCCTTGCGCCCATATGCCTTCACGCGTCCGGTGCATTCCAGAGAAGAAGCAATCTGCAAAAGTTCGGAGGAAGACAGTATACTTCCGACTTCCAGAGCACGTAAAATATTGTGGAGGTCCGTATTTCCTGCAAAACGAAGGGTCCCCTTTTGAAACATACGTGTCAGGGCACAGCCGGTTTCTAACTGCGATTGTTCGATTTCTGATAGAGAAGTATATGGAGTTAAATCACGACATAACTTCTTTCCGGGCTGCGAAGTGGCATGTTCGGTTAGTATGTTTATTATTTTATCAAATTCCAGTTTTTGTAATGCTTTTTCATTCATAATTCTGCTTCCTGTCTTTTGGGTATTATATTTAATCATATCATTTTCCGGTGGTGTCAGCAACAACTTTACAACCGATTTCGTATCGGATATACTATAAGCGAAAAGAAAACAGAAGGGGTAAAAGAGAATGGAACACAAAGATCCTGTACAGGACTTTGATTTTATGAAAGAAAAGATCAAGGAACGTCCGGTCAACAAAAAGAAGCTGCTCAGGCGTACGATTATTACCGCATCCATGGCAGTAATATTTGGTCTTGTGGCATGTCTGACTTTTCTTGTTCTGGAGCCCTTGTTCAGCAACTGGCTCTACCCGCAGGAGGAGCCACAGCAGGTGACTTTTCCGGCGGAAGAGGATGAGATGCTTCCGGAGGATATGCTGGCAGGGGAGACACAGACAGAGGAAGAAAACATGCCGGCAGAGATGTTTCCGGTACCTGCCGAGGTAGAGCTTGAGGTTGAGGATTATCAGACGATTTATGATAAGCTGTATGTGCTGGCGCAGGAAAACAGCAAGGCTATTGTAACGGTAACGGGCGTTACGTCTGATCGGGACTGGTTCAACAATCCGTATGAGAACCGGGGCAGGACATCTGGTGTGATCGTGGCGGATACCGGAAAGGAATATTTGATCCTGGTGGATAAGAAACCGATTGAAACGGTTGAGACGATACAGGTGACATTTCGCGATGGTGCACAGGCGCAGGCGGTCTTAAAAAAGATCGATCCGGTCACAGGTCTGGCTATTATAGGAGTGGAACAGGAGCTGCTGGATCATGAAGCGAAAGGACAGCTTATGGTGGCAACACTGGGAAGTTCCAACAATCCAAATGTGCTTGGCAGTCCGGTTTTAATACTGGGAAGTCCGTATGGTGCCGGAAATTCCATAGCATATGGAATGGTCACTTCTATGGGGAATGTTCTGCATTTGCCGGATGCAGTCTACAAACTGCTGAAGACGGATGTATACGGAAGCCCGGATGCCAGCGGGGTTGTGCTCAATATGCGCGGACAGGTCATCGGTATGGTAAATGGCAGCTTTAATGAGGAAGGAATGGAGAATCAAGTGAATGCCATTGGAATCTCAGAGCTGAAAAATACGATTGAACGGTTGTCCAATGGGCAGGAGCAGGCGTATCTCGGCATATACGGTACGGATGTAACGACAGAGGCGCAGAAGGAACTGAAGGTACCGCAGGGTGCCTATGTGACGGAAATCGCACTGGATTCTCCGGCGATGCAGGCGGGTATACAAAGTGGTGATATTATTATAAAACTGGGCGGCGAGGATGTAGGCTCGTATGCAGATTATATCAGTCAGCTGGGACGTGTGACGGCAGGGAATACCGTGACAGTCACTGTGATGCGTCAGGGACAGAAGGAGTATCGGGAACTTGACATCGAAGTAACGACCAGAACAGCAGAATAGAGAAAGGAATAGCAAGTGTTATGAAATATATTAAGGATTATAGAGAGGGAGACAGGATATTTGACATTTATTTGTGTAAGCATAAGCAGGCAGCTGTGACGAAGAATGGAAAACCATATGAGAATGTCATTTTGCAGGATAAGACCGGTACACTGGATGCCAAAATATGGGATCCGAACAGTGCGGGAATTGATGATTTTGATTCCCTGAATTACATAGAAGTATATGGAGAGGTCAACAGCTTTCAGGGAGCGCTGCAGGTCAACGTAAAACGGGTGCGTCTCTGCAGGGAGGGTGAATATGACCCGGCAGACTATCTGCCGGTAAGCAGTAAAAGCATTGACGGAATGTATGCGGAAGTGAAGGAAATAATTGGAAGCATTGAGAACTCCTGTTTGAAGCGGCTTCTGGAAATGCTGTTTGTAGAGGATCAGGCTTTTGTAAAGGCATTTTGCCAGTCTTCTGCGGCAAAGACGGTGCATCATGGCTTTGTAGGTGGTTTACTGGAACATACGCTGAGTGTGGCAAAGCTGTGTGATTACTACTGCAAAACATACCCGTTGTTAAAACGTGATTTGCTTTTGAGCGCAGCACTATGCCACGATATCGGAAAAACCAGAGAACTTTCTCTGTTTCCGGAAAACGATTATACAGATGACGGACAGCTGTTGGGACATATTGTAATTGGTGCAGAGATGGTTGGTGAAAAAATCCGTGACATTCCCGGATTTCCGAAGGTGCTTGCCGGTGAATTGAAACATTGCATACTGGCCCACCATGGAGAATTTGAATATGGATCGCCAAAAAAACCGGCACTGATGGAGGCTGCGGCGCTTAACTTTGCAGACAATACGGATGCAAAAATGCAGACCTTTACAGAGATACTGCAGAATACAACTGAGCAGGGCTGGCTTGGCTACAACAGATTATTTGAATCGAATCTGCGCATGACCAGAATGGAATAACCGCTGAAAGAAGCAGGGACAGAATCATGGATGAAGTAATGGATAAAGTGAAGCAATATCAAAAGGACGATTTGGTGACTGTGACGATAGAGGATATCGGAAACGATGGAGAGGGTATCGGCAAAGTGGACGGCTATACTTTGTTTATTAAGGATGCTGTCATCGGAGATACCGTACAGGCTAAAATCATGAAGGCAAAGAAATCCTATGCCTATGCCAGATTGGAGAAGGTGCTTGCACCTTCTTCTTTTCGTGCAGAGACAAGATGTATGTATGCAAGACAGTGCGGAGGCTGTCAGATTCAGGCACTTTCCTATGAGAAACAACTGTTATTTAAAAGCAATAAGGTGAGAAATAATCTGATACGTCTGGGCGGATTTGCAGTAGAGCTGATCGACCGTATTATGGAGCCTGTGGTTGGTATGGAAAATCCATATTATTACCGGAATAAGGCGCAGTTCCCGTTTGGTTATGACCGGGATGGCAATATTATCACGGGTTTTTATGCAGGGAGGACTCATTCGATTATTGCCAATACAGATTGTGCTTTAGGTGTGTCGGAAAATCAGACCGTGCTGGAAACGGTGCTGTCTTATATGAAGCAGTACAGAGTCAGAGCGTATGACGAAAAAAAACACAGCGGTCTGGTACGTCATGTATTGATCCGCAAGGGTTTCCGTTCGGGGCAGTTGATGGTATGTCTGGTCATCAATGGACAGAAGCTGCCAAAAGAAGAAAAATTAATTCAAGAATTAACTAAGATAGAAGGTATGACGTCCATTTCCATCAGTATTAATACGGAGCATACGAATGTCATTATGGGAAAAACTGTCCGTACGATCCGGGGAAAGGATCGGATTGTGGATACGCTGGAGAGATACCGGATTGAAGAGAAGAATATTGAAAAATTTTATATGACTGGAGAGCAGGTGACTTTTCACATTTCGCCACTTTCCTTTTATCAGGTCAATCCCGTGCAGACAGAGAAACTTTACAGTCTTGCTTTGGAATATGCAGGTCTCACCGGCAGGGAAACGGTGTGGGATCTTTATTGTGGAATCGGCACGATCTCCCTTTTTCTGGCAGGATATGCCAAACAAGTATATGGGGTAGAAATCATTCCGCAGGCAATTGAGGATGCAAAAGAAAATGCAAGAATCAATGGGATTTACAATGCACAGTTTTTTGTCGGAAAGGCAGAGGAGGTTCTGCCGCGGGAATACGAAAAGAATGGTGTCTATGCGGATGTGATCGTGGTAGACCCGCCCAGAAAGGGATGCGATGAAAAATGTCTGGAGACTATGCTTCAAATGAAACCGGAGCGAATTGTTTATGTCAGTTGCGATTCTGCTACGCTTGCAAGAGATTTGAAGATTCTGTGTGCGGGCGGATATGAGTTGAAGCGGGTGAGGGCTGTGGATCAGTTCCCACATACGGTGCATGTGGAGACGTGCGTCCTCTTGTCCCACCAACAAATCGACAAGTATAAAACTGTTGATTATACGCCTGATGGAAGCTACATGAAGGATGTCAACAGACATGCCACATATAAAGAAATCAACGAATATGTTGAAGAAAAGTATGGTTTTAAGCTTCATTCAGCCTTTATAGCACAAGTTAAGCGTGAATGTGGTATAGAAATGGGAGAGAACTATAACTTGTCTAAATCGGACGATTATGAGCCTAGAGAGGTAACACCTGAAAAGCGTGCTGCCATCATAGATGCTTTGAAGCATTTCAATATGATTGAATAACAATAAAGACCACTCAATCTCTAAGAGAAAGAGTGGTCTTTTCTTTTAAATCTTACCTGTCTTATTATATTTTTCAATATACTCTTTTAGAGCCTGTTCAACAGTTGCTGTTTTACTCATGCGGGTCTTTTCGATGAACTGCTCAAGCAAATCACTAACTTCTTTATCAATCTTACAGTTAAGATTTTTGTACTCTTTATTTGCTCTTGCCATATCAATACCCCTCATTAGTTATCTGATTTATGACCATTGTGCCATTTACAAATCATTTGACAGTTATTTTCTTCTGTCTTTCCACCTTGGCTCCAAGGAACAATATGGTCACCTTCCATTTCTTTATAATCGTACTCAGTTACACCTTGTGGATATGTGTGACCACCGATGCTCTTATCACAGTAAGGACATTTGTGATTCTGCTTTTCATAAATCTTTCGCTTAATCTTATCATCAAATGTACGAAGTGAAAGATGCTTTTCCTCACCATCCATAATGTATTCGTAGATACCTTTAACAGTTTCTACTTCATCATCACCGATAAGCTTCTGAATTTCAGCTTCAATCTCATCAGCATTTTTCATGATAATATTGTTAGCAAGTTCATTACGCTGAAATTTGTTATACCAATAACCCCAAGGAAGACCCTTCATTTCCTTGCGATAGGTTTTGAACTTGCTTCCAACCCATTCTAATACTGCAACATAATAATTTTTGATTTCAGTTGCAGTTTCATCACCTTGATGGTTAGCCATATAAGCATCACCATCCTCGCTACGAGCAGGCAATCCTTGATAATCAGCAATCCACTGAAGAACAGTTGAAAGATAATCCTGTCTTATAGGACTACCATTTAGATAATCGGATGCCTTCTTACCACGAATAACCATAAGTTCAGCTGCATTACAACCTGTCTTGCTGAAGTATTCCTTTGCTTTTGTGAGCCATTCTCCAACATACTGAGCATTTAATAATTCCTGCTCAGTTAAAGGTTTTCCTGCGATGTTAATTGTCTTGAACCAAGCCAATTTTTCAGATACAGTTCCATCGCAGATGTACACCTGTAATTCATAATCCAAAATCTTTTCTGCTATATCAGGAGTTGATTTTTGGATATTAAAAAACTTCTGAAAGTTTACAACAATGTGATTATTAAGAAATTCGCAAGCTGATATTGTTCTCTGCTGACCATCCATCAGCTCATAGGTTTCATTTCCATCGGCATCAAGAATCTTTTCGCCTTTTTCATCACGGGCTATAGCCCAATACATAGTATTAAGCGGAAAACCCTGCTTAATTGTCTCGATAACCGCTACCTGTTCTTTATCAGCATAAATAAATTCACGTTGATATTTAGGACGAATATCGAGCCTGCCATGATATCCAACAACACCATCTTCTTCTGAATTTACATAACCATCAAACAAATCACGTAATTTGATTTGTGATGGAGTAACTGTCATTGCCATGATTATTTTCCTTCCTTTCTGCGAATAAGAATACGGGCATAAGTTTCCTTGCCATTCACTTTAAATCTATGTCCATAATGAGGATTATCTTCAACATATCTATCAA
>JAAYNV010000001.1 GCA_012520645.1 Clostridiales bacterium
CAGACGCAACTCTGATATAATATCATGTGCAGTTTTGTCTGTCAAGACTTTTTTTGATTTTTTTCAAATTCTTTTTCCTGTCTCTCGACCCGGAATTTGCCTCCGCTTTACGCGGTGGAATTTTATATTATCACCGACTTTTACAAATGTCAACACTCTTTTTACATTTTTATTAAATCGGTAAATCACAATATGAAATGCCCTCCGGTAATTTACATACCGGCAATCCATGCAGCAACATAATTATTGTAAAATAAAAAGAACAACCATTCATTTTCCTGCACACTTGCAAAAAGATAATTGCGCAGTCCGGCAATATCAAATGCGGTAATCAGTAAAAACACAATCCAAACAAGCAGAATACTTTCCCCTGCCCCAACGATAATACCCGCCAGATGATTCAGCCAGCTGATAACCGGGAGATTCGCAATCAGTTTCAGAGAGGTCAGAATAAAATCGATAATCTTATATGCCAGAACCACAATGACAAATCCAAGAGCCGCAATGAGCATTTGCCTGTTATCCTTTTCTCTGTAGTTCTGAATCGCTGAAACAAATAAAATAATAGCAGCCAGCGCACCAACCAGACCAATCAAAGAAGAAAGTTCCTTCACCATCCCTCTCTTCCATCCTTTTACGGCTCCGCCTACTATTAAAAATATGACGATAATCAAAATCAGATTTATCTGCATTTTACTCTCCCCTATTTCAGTTCAATCGTATCTATGGAATCCGCTGTTACCAACACATATCTGTTAAATGCTGATGTAGGGATCACAGCCAGAACTCCTTTCTCAAATTGTGCAGAGAAGATATCCGCTCCTCCCACATAATGTATCAGACACTCCATTTCATCATAGATGATAACTTTATCCTTCTGAAATTTTATGTCCGTATATTCTATATTAAACTTTACGGTATCAACAATTTTTCCATCCCTTCCATAGATATCCATCCGATAGGTAGTTTCTCCGGTTACATCATAATAAACAAGCGCAATATAATTTTCACTGTAATAAATCTTCTGTATTTCCTCTGTCAGAAGATTTTCCCATGAACTTGTCGGAATTTGTGCTCCTTCATACATCATCAGTCTGCTGTCACCTACTGCAAACGCTGTACGGTCATCCAGAAATCGCACAAACGGTACGATCGTATCCGTATAATCATAACCACCAACAAAATTATCAATTTCATTCTGTCCAACCGGTCCGAAATTATAAAATGCCACACTGGATCTCATATATCCACTTTCCACATATAGATAAGAAACCTGAACCATAAGTCCGTTTGGCGAAATCGCTATTGAAACCGGATAACCGCTTTTCTTCATAGTGGTCTTAAAATAAGCAATCGTATTGCCCTTTGCATCAAAAAGATAGATCCATGTCACATTCCCCTCATCCAGGACAGCTGCAACCACTCCACTGGAAGAAATACAGAAGTTTCTAATTGGCATCATTGTATCAATCTGACCAACAGGACCATTGGCATCCATGACATAGATCACACTCCCGTTATAATCTCCAAATGCCACCTTATCCCCTTCCATATCCATAATGGGACTCTGCATTTCAAAGGTCTGGTTCCATAAAACCACCCCATCCGTATTCGTGCAGCTCACTCCGTCACGGCTGTAAGTCAGAATATTGCCGTTATACTCCATACATGCAGCATCCAGAACCTCCTTACGTTCCACAGTATCCACAATTTCATAACCGCTGTAGGTTCTGTTTTTAAGGCTTACAACAGTCGCCAATACTACAGCAGAAACCGCTATGATGATAATGACCGTCCTCATAAAAATTCGCAGGCGGTGCTGGATAATACGCTCTGTCAGTCTTCCTGTGGTATAGGTGGTCTTGTATGTCTGCCTGTTTTTCCGTGCATTCTTTTTTGAGTTTATGTAATCTTTTAGGTTGAACATGAATCTTTTCTTTCTTTTCAGTTTGATCATCAAAGGACGTGCCCTTGTTCCGACCTATAGTATAACATGTTTTAGTCATTGGGGAGAAGTATTTTCTGACCGACTACAATATTATTCGGATTTTGAATCTGATTCAGTTCACAGATATCTACCAACCGGGTGCTGGTACCGTAAAGCATCCGGCTGATTCCCGCCAGAGTATCACCTTCCTTTACAATATAGTATCTTTCCCCCGCATCCGGATTTTCTGCCGTTTCGTCTATCATTGAATCTTCTACAGAAATGGTATCCGGCAGGACAGTCTGTACCGCATTACTCATGGCAGGGACTGAATCTTGCCGTTCACTTTCCATCTCAATTTCTGTATCACCTTCCGTCTCACTTTCCGTCCCGGATTGTATCGGTACGGCATAAGTCTGTTCCGGCAGCCTTCTCTCCTCCATGGCAATTGCCAAATGATCGATAGAGTCTCCCATCTGCTTCATTTTATCATATTGATTCAACATAGAAATGCCGGTAATGCAGCAAAGTATCATCAACATCAGACTTGCCATGTACATCAGACTAATGATTTTATTTTGACGGATATCGCTCTGCCTTTCCTGATACAGCCTTCGGAAATCCTGTGCTGCACGATCCGATTGTTCCGATTCCCCACGTTTCAGACTGCGGCGGTACCATTCAATCAGATAATTCTGCATCGGTTCATTCTTCTCATAAAAAACAAACCATGTATCTGCTATTCTGACATATCCCTCCTCATTGGTAAAGAAAACCGGTTCTCTCTGATCATCCGGCAATATCATATGTATGGAATTTACCTCTTTTTGTATTTTCGCTATATGTTCCTCCGGTTCCGTACCCTTCTGCCAATGTGCCTGTCCCAGCCATTCATAATCCGGAAAACAATGTGCATCCGACGGCATTCCGGCTGCGTAGACAAAGAACCATGTTTTTCCGTCCTCCTTCTCCTTTTTTCCATATAAGTCTATTAAAAGCGCATCCGTCTCACAATTGTCCTTAGCCTGCCTTAAAAAAGTGGATACATAATCCTCCACATAAATCTTTTCTTTTATGTCACCAGTAGATGCCGTGCCTTTCGAAGACACCATATCTGCCCCGCACTGTCTTACATTTTTCGGTATTTGTATTCTCATATCCTGCTCCTTTCGTAGTACCGGCACCTGACTGCCGTGCCTTCCTTATTGATTTATAACTGATTATATCTATCATGTCATCTACCATGAACTATAACAGGATACAGAACGTAAATTTGCCGGATTTTGTCGTCTGCATCGCTTTTTCGCTCGACAAAATCCGGCAGTCTTCATACTGTCTGATATAAAATTAAGAATCGCAATAACTACCCGTGTTCCGGAAACTATACGAATTGATATACCGTCGTAGAAACAAAATCCCTGCCTTCACCGTATATCGGAGACGGGAAGGACGGTTCATTGACAGCATTCGGGAAATCCTGTGTTTCCAGACACAATCCGCTTCGTTTGTCATATTCCGCGTCCGATTTTCCTGTCTGCTTTGTAATAAAATTGCCGGCATAAAACTGCACACCGGGCAGATCCGTAAACACCTTCATAATACGTCCGCTCGTTTTCTCTTCTACTGTTGCAAAATGACGGAGTTTTCCATCCCAGCAATCAATGACCCAGTTGTGGTCGTAGCCACCGCCAATCTTCAGTGCTTCAAAATCTGCATCAATTTCATCACCAATGACCTTCGGCGCCGTAAAATCCATCGGTGTACCGGCCACCGGAGCGATTTCTCCTGTCGGAATCAGACCTTCTCTAGTCGGTGTATAATTGGAACAGTTCATACTCAGAATATGATCTTCAATAGAACCCCTGCCCTGTCCCTTCAAATTAAAATAAGAATGATTTGTCATATTGAAAACTGTCTTCTTATCACTGGAACCGGCATAAGAGATTTTGATCGCATTATCTTCTGTCAGCGTATAAGTCACAGAAATCGTCTTATTTCCCGGGAAGCCCATATCACCATCCGGGCTTTCCAGATAAAAAACGACACTCATATCACCGTCTTCTTTTGCCTCCCACACACGTTTATGAAAACCAATTTCCTCATCACTGTGCAGATTGTTTGGTCCGTCATTGACCTTAAGTGCATATTCGGTTCCATCAATTGTAAACTTCGCATCTGCAATCCTGTTTCCGTTCGGTCCGATCGTTGCACCGAAAAAGCAGCCGTTTACAAAATAGTCTTCCAATTTGTCGTATCCAAGACATACATCTGCCATATTTCCATCCTTATCCGGCACAATCAGATTGACCAGAATCGCCCCGTAATTCATGACAGCAGCTTTCATTCCCCTGGAATTTTCCATCGTGAAAAGATAGACCTCTTTTCCGTCTTTCGTCTTTCCAAATAATTCCTTCTCCATACTTACAACCTTTCCTCCTCACATTTATAGTTCTATGCGCCCTTCCAGTGCCCTAAGCAGCGTGACCTCATCTATGTACTCCAGATCGCCTCCCACCGGAACGCCGCTTGCTATTCTTGTAACCTTTACCCCGGTCGGCTTGATCAGCTTACTGATATACATGGCTGTCGTTTCGCCCTCCAGGCTGGAGTTGGTGGCAATGATGACCTCATCCACCTCTCCCTGCAGCCGTTCCATCAATTCTTTTAACCGGATATCTCCCGGACCTATTCCCAGCATCGGAGAAATGGCTCCGTGCAGCACATGATAAACTCCTTCGAATTTTCCGATTTTCTCATAGGCAGCAAGGTCTCTGGAATTTTCTACAACCATGATGGTCCTGTGATCCCTCTTAGGATTCGAACAGACCGGACACTCTTCTTTATCCGTCAGTGTACAGCACACCTTACAGTAGCGTACATTTTCCCGCGCCTGGACAATCGCCTCCGAAAGTCTGCGTACCCGCTCCTTCGGCATATTGATAATATGAAAGGCCAGACGCTGGGCAGACTTACCGCCTATGCCGGGAAGCGCTGCCAGTTCATCGATTAATTTATTGATATGTCCGCTGTACAAGTCCATTAGAACGGAAATCCTCCGCCCAGACCGAGTCCTCCGGTCATTTTATTCATTGCCTCTGCATTTGCCTCATCTGCCTGACGCAGTGCTTCATTGGTTGCCGCCATGATCAGATCCTCCAGCATTTCAATATCGTCCGGATCCACAACCTCTTCGGATAATTTCACCTTCACGATTTCTTTCTTGCCGGTTACGGTAACCTCTACTGCTCCGCCTCCTGCTGCCGCAGTAAATTCCTTTACCTCAAGCTCCTTCTGGCTCTCCTCCATCTGACGCTGCATACGCTGTGCCTGTTTCATCAGATTGTTCATATTT
This sequence comes from Clostridiales bacterium, assembly GCA_012520645.1. Classification (GTDB taxonomy): domain Bacteria; phylum Bacillota; class Clostridia; order Lachnospirales; family Lachnospiraceae; genus JAAYNV01. The sequence goes on from JAAYNV010000001.1 coordinate 5,280, forward strand.
CCGGGCATTCCGCCTCCCGGAAAACCTCCGCGTTTTGCCATGGGTACATCCTCCTGCCTTGTTTTCTTTTTTTGATTCTTTTTCTTTCAATTCGTATTCTATTTTAACAGGTTCTCTTCAAAAAAGATACTTTTGCGTGAAAATTTCGTTCATGATCTTTTTTATTCTTCCTCTTCAATCTCCATATGGATGATCTGGGATAAATCTACATAATTCTGCCTGAATTCCCGCTCACCGCCGACTGTCTGGAGCGTTACCTCCACTTCCTTACCAATGCTGTTCGAAATAACAGCCTCGAGTCGTTCCTTATTCTCAGGGATCTTCATATAATCCGAAGAAAGTCCGTCCTCTAAAACCATCATCAGCTTATTATCCCCGCCAAGACTTAAGCGCGCTGACTTCATATACTGCTTCATAGGCTGTTCCAGTTCATTTACAATTCCCGCCCAGCGTCCGACTACCTCCTTTACGTCCTCCGGAATCGCCTTCGGCAGCTCGGGTTTCGTTTTCACAGCCGTACCGGATGGACTGCCGCTTCCGTTCAATGCTCCTGCTACGCCCTGAAGTCCGCCGCCATTTTGCAGAGCAGCCGCTGCATCCGCAGACATCAGCACACCACTTTCCAATTTGTCCTCCAGCTCCCGCACCCGTTCCAGCACAGAGCCTGCATCTGCTTCCATACTGGGCTTACAGAGCTTAATAATCGCAATCTCGATTAAGATCCGTTTCTGCGAGGCATACCGGATCTGCCCGGAAAGTTCCGAAAAAATACGGATATACCGCATGATGGTATTCATATCCGCAAGTTTGGCCTCTTCCTTTAGTCGCGCCAGATTTTCACTGGACATATCTATGACATCCTCAATATCATCCGACGTTGCGGCAAGCAGGAGATTTCTCAGATACCATGTAAAATCCGATACAAACTGGGTCAGCTCGCGCCCCTGCATAACGATATCTTCCAACAGCTCAATGCAGTCAAGCACATTCCGTTCCAGCACATTCCGAAGCAGGGTGCTGAATACACCGGTATCCACAGCACCGAGCACATCCAGTACCTTGTCATAGGTCAGCTCCTGCCCGAAATGAAATGCAATGCACTGATCCAGCAGACTCAAGGCATCACGCATGGAACCATCTGCTGTTTTGGCAATATAGCGGAGTGCCTTATCTTCCACCGCTACCTGCTCGATATCCACCAGTTCCCGCATACGGTCTGCTATCGTATCGATCGTAATCCTTTTGAAATCATAACGCTGACAACGCGAAAGAATAGTAATCGGAATCTTATGCACCTCTGTCGTCGCCAGAATAAAAATGACGTAGGAGGGCGGTTCCTCCAGAGTTTTTAAGAGCGCATTAAAAGCTCCGATGGAAAGCATATGCACCTCGTCTATAATATAGACTTTATACTTGCCCTCCGCCGGAGAATAGGATACCTCATCCACAATTTCACGAATATTATCGACGCCGTTGTTGGAAGCGGCGTCGATTTCAATCACATTCATGCTGACCCCTGCCGCAATCGCCTTACAGGTCGCACACTCCCCGCAGGGATTCCCATCCTGCGGATTCTCACAGTTGACTGCCTTTGCAAAGATCTTCGCAATCGTCGTCTTGCCCGTTCCGCGCGTACCGCAGAACAGATAAGCGTGACCGATTCTCTCCGCCCTAATCTGGTTTTTGAGAGTCGTCACAATATGCTCCTGTCCCTTCACATCCGAAAAGCTGGCTGGACGGAACTTTCTATATAGCGCTGTATATGACATAATTAATCACCAAAACTGATACCGAGCATCTTTGCTTCCTGTATAATGGAAGCATCCGGGTCTACCATTTTCAGCTTACCTGCTACCTCCTCTAACGGAACCTTTACGATTTCCCTGTTGCGGATACCGACCATAAAACCATATTCTCCGTCTAAGATCAGCTTGCCTGCCTCGGAACCGAGTCTGCTGGCAAAAACTCTGTCATAAGGACATGGACTGCCACCACGCTGTGTATGTCCAGGAACCGTAACACGTACTTCAATACCGGTACGTTTCTGGATCTGTTCCGCAATTTCATAGGAAACACTCGGATATTTGTAGTTTTTCATCTTTTCCTTATATTCTTTTTTGGAGAGTTTGGCATCTTCCTTAGAAATTGCTCCCTCCGCCACTGCAAGAATCGTAAAATGACTTCCTCTTGCATTTCTTGCCTGAATTGCCTCCACTATCTTATTGATATCATATGGAATTTCCGGTAACAGAATAATATCCGCTCCGCCTGCAATACCGGCATTTAAAGTCAGCCATCCTACCTTATGCCCCATAACCTCCACGATAAAGACGCGTCCATGAGAGGATGCGGTAGTATGGATACAATCAATCGCATTGGTTGCGATATTGACTGCACTCTGGAAACCGAAAGTCATATCCGTACCCCAGAGATCATTATCAATCGTTTTAGGCAGTGTTACAACGTTCAGCCCCTCTTCCCTTAACAGATTGGCTGTCTTGTGTGTACCGTTTCCGCCAAGAATGACAAGACAGTCCAGCTTCAGCTTATAATAATTCTGCTTCATTGCCTCAACCTTATCGAGTCCGTTCTCGTCCGGTTCGCGAATCAGTTTAAAAGGAGTTCTCGATGTACCAAGAATCGTACCGCCCTTTGTCAGTATTCCCGAAAAATCCGAGTTCTGCATGATTCTGAAATTTCCGTAGATCAGACCTTTGTAACCATCCAGAAATCCATAAATCTCCACATCCTGTGCACTGTTCATCATCGTCTTGGCAACGCCGCGCATCGCTGTATTGAGCGCCTGACAGTCACCGCCGCTTGTCAACATACCAATTCTTTTCATCGATAGTCCTCCTTGTGTCTTCTCTGATAGTATTCTGCCCTTTCTGTATACGACTTAACGCTGAATACTTTGACATTATGTCATGTGTTTTGCACACGATGCCTCCGGCGGATGCCATTGGACAGATATAATGTCTATCGACATTATATCATAACAGCAGCCTATTATTCAATTAGAAGTGCGACATGGTTTAGTCTGTGTATCACCGCTCATCCTGCTTTGTCGGATATTCCTCAGCATCCAAGAATATCAATATATAGCAAAAATAAATCTATTTAGCACAAGATTATAAAAATGGAAGATGATATATTACAAATATACTAAATAACCTATCAAGGAGGAAAAACCATGAGAACCATTCACAAGAAAGCAGTCGAAATGACACTCAGCGAATCAGCCTCATATATTGATTATTCCGTATTAAAACCGGAGTTTACGGAAGAGCAGATCATCGAGCTTACCAAAGACGGTGTACAGTTAGGATGTGCCACCATTTTTATTAATCCGGGCTATATTGAACTTTGCACTCCTTATGTTAAAGGAACAAGGACCAGTCTTTGTCCCGTAATCGACTTTCCATTTGGAACAAGTTCTACAAAATCCAAAATTGCACAATTAGAGATTGCCACACAGTATGATGCCGTTAAAGAAATTGATATTGTAGCAAACTTCGGCTGGATCCGTTCCGGTAAATACAAGGAAACCACGGACGAATTATGCGCCTGTTCAGATGCCGTACATAAACACGGGAAATACTTGAAGGTTATCCTTGAAACTGACGCACTCACAGAAAAAGAAATACGAAAAGCCTGTCATTGCTGTATGACTGCCAAAGTCGATTTTATCAAAACAAGTACCGGATTTTTAACTGGCTATGAATTGCAGGGTGCAGCACCGGAAATCATCCAAATCATAATGGATGAAGTTGGAGACTCTTGTAAGATCAAAGGAAGCGGTTGTATTCGCACCAGAGAACACTTCCTGAAATTAATCGACATGGGAATTGACCGAATGGGCGTCGGATATAAAGCAGTGAGCACCGTGCTCGGTTTAAACAGCAAAGGAGAATCATTATGAAACCGGAAAAGATTGCTGAAAACATCAACACACTGGCGGACTTCTGTGGTATGCGGGATCTCAAAGCCCTGACCCCGGATGCCTTGTATCAGACATACGGAATCCATAAAGCAGATATTCTGATCCTATTCGGTGGAAGCATTCCCGCCGGATGTGACACAGCAGCCTTGGGAATTTTATCAGGCGTTGCCGATAAACTGATGATTGTGGGGGGCGAAGGACATACAACAGATTCCCTGCGACAGAAAATACACGAAAAGCATCCCGGTATTGCGGTGCAAAACCGTTCCGAAGCAGATATCATGCGGGATTATATTACCCTGCAATATGGAATGCAGGATATTATACTGGAACGTCATTCCACGAATTGCGGAAATAATATAACCAATGCGCTTGCCGTGCTGAAAGAACACCATATCCATGCAGGAGATATGATAATCATACAGGATGCCACGATGCAGCGGCGAATGAATGCAGGTTTTGCCAGACATGCACCGAATATCCATATCATCAATTATGCCGCTTACTCGAATAGAGTGATTGCTGATCAAGAAAGCTTGAGATTTGAACACGAGGATTTGTGGGGCATGTGGGACATGGATACCTATATCACTTTACTGATGGGAGAAATTCCACGACTCAGAAACACACCGGACGGCTATGGTCCGAATGGGAAAAATTTTATCGCCGAAGTCGTCATTCCTCCCGCGGTTTCTCAAGCATTCGAGGAATTAAATGCGCAATATCCTTCCAAAATAAGACCCGCCAATCCCAGATACGCTTCTTTATCATAAGCCCTTTCCGTTCAGCTTGCGGAATTTCGCCGGCGAACACTGATATTTCTTTTTAAAGAGATGATAAAAATGACTCAGGGAAGCAAACCCGCAAAGCAGACTGATTTCCATAATTTCCTCCTGGGTCTGTGTCAACAAATAGACCGAATATTCCAGCCGCTTATGATTGATATACTCCGTCGGCGTAGCCTCCATAATCTCTTTAAACACCCTGCATAAATGACCGGAAGAACATGCCGATAGTTCCAACATTCTCGGAAAACCAATTCTTAAATTATCAATCTTCTGCATTTCCTTGAGCATGGCGGAAAACCAGACCGGACACTTTTTCGTCTGTTGCCCGTCTGTCGAATAAGTAAAAAAATATCTTACAAATATTTCAGCCAGACAGCATTTTGCAACAAATGCTGTCTGTTTATAAGCATCTGTATCCATAAACATTCCAATTTCCAAAAAGCGGGCTATAATCCTTTCTCTTGCTGCCTCGTCCGTATGAATACAGACAGGAAGCTCTGATTCCAACAACGCCTGCAGCATAACTGTAGAATCCAGAAACAACCGGATATTCTGAAATAACTCTTCGCTGAAGCCGACATTGACAATGCGAAAGTCATCCGAATAATAAAATTCATAGCTGTGCGTATCACTGGGGCGTATAAACAGAAGATCTCCCTGCGTGATCGTTTGAATTGAATTATTTACCAGATGCAGTGCACTGCCTTCGGCAACAATAAAAAACTCATAAAAAGTATGCGTATGAATGGAAGCGGTTTCTTTCAGGCTGGAATTGCGAAACAATAATCCGGTCCGTTCCTCCAGAAAAGTATGCTCTTTGCCATAAACAGGAATGTGTTGCATGGTTTCCTCCTATCCTATTACTCACCCTTTATTTCGTACACTTTATTTCGTACACTCTATTACAAATACTCTCGCCATTGTTTCCTTTGGAAAATGCACGGTCATTTTTCCGGTCTGTGTATCATATGCAAAATGGGACTCCGCCTCTGCCGGATAAGCCTGCCTGATCTGTACCTGATCCGTTCTGCCCTGAAAGCCCTTCGGAAACGGAATAAGCTCTTTGTCTTCCAAATCCCCCTGCTTTTTCCAGACCGCCAGATAAAATCTTTTCGCCGAAGCACCGTCCGCTCCACTCTCCAGTCCAAGGCTCATCCACTCAGAATCTGTCTGTGCCAGTCCAAGCGGCCAATAAGGCAGCGCCCTTGCAATGTCACTGCGGACGCTCTTGTAAAAGGCAATTCCCTCTGCCACCAGTTCAAAACGTTCCCTGGAGAGTTCTGCCAGATGTCCGCTCTGGTGAATACGAAGCAGCAGGGCATTGACCATATTAAAGATAACCTCTTCCCGATCGCCGTCTCGAAGCGGATAAGACCACACTGCTGCCTGCTCAGGATTCACACCACTTGGTGCATTGGCTGCGATCATAGCATAATTTTTATACTCCTCCTGATCACTCGTGGACTGCAGACTGCAGCGGGACAGCAACGCGTAATCCATACGCAGACCACCACTGGAGCAGTTTTCAATAACCAGCTCAGGATAACGCTCAAACACGGAATCCAGCCATGCCAGATATGCCCGCTCATGTGCGAGCAGCCCGGCTCCGGCGCTGCACGCATGATTCTCTGTACCGATACCCGGTTCAATATTATAGTCCATTTTAATATAGCCTACACCATACTCTCTTACAACCCGGTCAATGACCTCATTGACATGCTCAATGACAAGCGGATGTCTGAAATCCAACTGGTAGCGGCTCCTGTCATAAACTCTTTTTCCATGCCGCACAAAAAAACATTCATCCGGTAGAACTGCCGCCTTTTTACAGCAGATGCCCATGACTTCCAGTTCCAGCCAAAGTCCCGGTACCATGCCTTTTTTCCGTATATAGTCAGTCACCTCTCGCACACCGTTCGGGAATCGTTTTCTGCACTCCTGCCACTCTCCGACACTGTCCCACCAAATACCTTCCGCATACCAGCCGGCATCAATCACATAATATTCGCAGCCTGCCTCTGCCGCTGCATCAATGAGCGGCAGTTCTTTTTCTGTCGTCGGATCTGCAAAAAGACAGTTCATATAATCATTAAATATAACCGGAAGTTCTTCATTATCCTTATTTTTCCGCCGTATGCGCCTGCGGTAGGACACCAGTGTGTCTATCGCATGATCGATACACGCATCACTGACCCCGACTCCCACCGGAACACTTTCAAACTCCTCTCCCGGCTTAAGTGTCTGGAACCAGTGTGACTGGATTTCTGTCGGACCGCTTACATTTAACAATAAATGTCCATTCTGATCCGCTATTTCATAGTACCATGAACCATTATGCTCAATCTGCCAGACCAACCCCGTATCAGCTTCGGTATTTTCCAGATATCCCATCGGCAGATATTCCTTGGCAGACCAGTTTCCGGTATTGCCTATACTGACAGGCTTGGACGTTCTGGGCATGCAGCGGTGCTGCGTCTGTCCAAATCCAAGCTCCGGCAGGGTATAACTGCGCCAGTTTAATTCCTTCTGCCAGCTGTTATGGGGCACAAAAAGCCTTAACTTCTGTTCCGCAGGAAGATGCCCCTCCTTTTCCAGTCCCGAATAAGTAAACGAAGACAGATAAGTCAGCGTCTGTTCCTGTGTCCCCCTGTTGATGACCTTATGACGCATCCGAACCACCGAAGTGCCGTCATAGAACTGCCAGAAGCTCTGTACATACACGCCGGACTTTTCATCCTTTTCTCCGATGACCAGCAAACGTCCTTCTTTGTTTCTGCTATCCTCCATACCGTCATAAACCAGACGATAGCCCGGAGCCGTTACCACATATTTATTTCCGTGTCTTTCATATGGTCTGTCAAAGCCTGCCATATCAAGCTGCACGATCGGAAAACCTTCTTCCTGCATATTGTTCCACGGAAGTTCCTCCTCACAAAACGGTCTGACACCAAAATGCAGCAGCTTGATCTGATGCTTTTCTGTCAAACCGAATACAATACAAATACCATTCTCCTGAATTTTTATTTTCTCTGTAATCACATTCTTATCCTCCGTCGGCATTATATCGCCATTCACTTCTCCTATATCGCAAAGGGACACGGATTGATGCCGTGTCCCTTTTTCCTGATCTATAGTAATCTATAAACCGGATATGATCTACTGTGCTCCTTCAATTTCCTTCCACTGTGCTTCGATTGCCGCACAGGTTGCATCCTTATCTGCGCTTCCTGCAATATAGGACTGCATGATCTCACCAAAAGTCTGATGCCAGCTGTCTGTGGAGTAGCAGATTGCAAGCGGTGCAGTGCCGACGCTTGCTGCCAGTGCATCACCCTGCTTAATAATTTCAAACTCGCTCTCCTGTGTAGTCTTGATCGGCGGAACAACACCTGCTACATCATTAAACCATGCCTTGCCGTAATCCGAAGTATACCACCAGTTTACAAAATCCAGTGTCTGCTGTAATACCTTGGAATCTTTTGCAACGTGCAGGGACTGGTCAGAACCGGAAATAACCTGACATGCTGCCGGATCATCTGTTACCGGATATCCATTAAAGCCGATCTGTAATTCCGGATCGATCGCCAGAGCATCTGCCTCGATCCAGGCACCCTGTCCGACTACCATGGCCGCCTTACCTGTACCAAATGCAGAAAGTTCTCCATCCAGCGCTGTTTCAAGCGGCTTGTCATCGCCATATTTTACTGCCAGATCGATAAAGTTAAAGAAATTGTTGTAAAGTTCCGGATAATCGGATACCTTTGCTTCACCCTTCTCGAATTTTGTAACCACCTCTGCAACATCCTCACCTGCATTAGCTGCTGCCGCATCCAGATAGTGCTGCCATACATGCTTATATACCCACCACTCACTGAAGCCTGTAGTAAACGGCTGATAGCCCTTTGCGGAAATGGTCTCGCATGCCTTCTCCATCTCTGCTACGGTAGACGGAAATTCTGTGATACCGCATTCTTCAAAGATTGCCTTATTATATACGATACCAAAATAGTTACCCTTAATTGCAATACCATATAAACCGGAGCCCTCAGACGGGGATTTCATGGACTCTGCCACACTGTCCTGAATGGTTTCACCAAGTGGCTGACCGGTCAGATCATAGGAATACTCTTTGTATACATCAATTTCCTTACCGGATGTGGAAGAAAAGATATCCGGCACCTCACCTGAATTCAGCTTTGCTTTTAACAGCGTCGGGTAATCATTCTGTGTAGTCTCGTAGTTGATCGTAACATTCGGCGCAACCTCTTTATATGCTTCAACCAGCTCATTGATCGCATCCGCATATTCCGGTGATGAAATAAACATATAAATCTCACACGGCTCATCCGAAGATGCTGCCTCTGCTGCGTCTGTTTTCTCCGCCGCCGGAGCCGCCTCTTTTGTTTCTGTCCCTGCACTCTCTCCTGCGCTGCTGTTTCCACAGCCCGTAAGCAGTGACAATACCATGGTGCTGCAAAGCAGCATACTGATCAGTTTCTTCTTCATATACTTCCTCCTTTTCTTCCCGCATAAGGCTGCGGGCTGCCTATGCTTTACTCCGCCTCACAAGGAAGTGGAAATAAGACTCTTTTATCCCTTTACCGCACCTGCTACAACACCATCTACGATATATTTTTGTAACAGGATAAAAACGATGATAGACGGAACAACTGCCAGAACCATCGCAGTCAGTGCGTAGTTCCACTTGGTATTCATCTGCCCCACGAAGGTATATGCCGCAAGTACCAGTGTCTTTGTTTCATTGTTGCTGTTGACCATCAAAAGTGGAAGCAGGAAATCATTCCAGATCCACATAACATCCAATACGATTACCGTAACCGTGACTGACTTTAGCAGTGGGAAAATAATAGACATAAATGTTCTGGTAGTAGAAGCCCCATCAATTACTGCACTTTCATCCAGTTCTTTCGGAATGGTCTTCATAAAATTATAAAAGATAAAAGTCGCCATTGGAATACCAAAGCCCCAGTACTGTATGCCAAGTCCCAACTTGCTTCCGGAAAGATGAATTACATTCATTGCCTTTAATAATGTAATCATAATCGTCTGAAACGGAATCAGCATCGGGGTAATAATAATCGTATAAACAATAGACGAATATTTTCCCCGCCGTCTATCCAGTATGTATGCCGCCATAGAGGAAAAAACTACGATTCCTGCAATACCCGTTGCCGTAATGACCAGATTATTTCGGAACAGTTTTACATATTTCATTTTATTGATTACATAAGAATAATTCGAAAGATCCGGTTTCGTCGGCAATGCCAGAACATCTGCAATAATTTCTCCGAACGGCTTAAAGGAGTTCATAAACATCAGATAAACCGGATAAATATAAATTCCTGCGATGACAACCAGACAGACAATCATTACCATTCTGTTTAACAGTCTTTTCTGTTTCCTTGTCATTACAGATCCACCTCCTTTTTGTTAAATCCCTTCAGTACCAGCTGTGTGACAATCAGTACAAACAGAAAATAAACAATGGACTGTGCCGAACCGGTTCCATAATGATTATTGGTAAAAGCTTCCTTATAAATCTGCATAGTCACACTATTGGTTGCCGTACCAGGTCCTCCCTTTGTCAATGCAAGAATAATATCAAATACTTTCAGTCCATTGGTCAGTGACATGAAAATACAGGTTGTAAAGGACGGTCCCAGAAGTGGTAATGTTACCTTAAAGAATTTCTGCCTTCCGTTTGCTCCGTCTACGGTCGCCGCCTCCAGAACATCCTGCGGAACCGCCTGCAGTCCTGCAATATACAGTACAATATAAAAACCAAGCGACTGCCACACACCGACAAATGCTACCGAGAAAAAGACAAGCTTCGTATCGCCCAGCCAGCTTAAATTCCATGCTTCCCAGCCGGTTACTTCATAAAGTTTTGCGAAACCGCTCGTAAAAATAAACTTCCATATAAATCCGACAATTGTCATGCTCATAATATAAGGAATGAAAAAGATTCCCCGGAAAAAATTTGCTGTTTTAAACTTTTTAGTCAGCATTACAGCCAAAGCAACCGCAAACACATTGGAAAAAACAACAAAGAAGAAAGTATATTTTGTTGTAAACCAGAGTGAATCCGCAAAATCCCTGCTTTCCAAAAAATGGTTTTGAAATTTTTCAATCCTACAAAGGTCGCATCTTTGGAAATACCGTTCCACTCCGTCATGGAATAATATCCGCTCATAAGGAACGGAATGTACATCATCAGGCATACCAGAATGACTGCCGGTGCAGAAAACAATATGGTTTCGATCTGTGCTTTTGTTTTCCTTTTCACGTTTTCCCCTCCGTTTCATCTTGCTATTTATGTTATATTTGTATTATATATTTAGACACTTTTTTATAAAATGGAAATATCCGAACAATCCGGTGCAATATTTTGAACAAATTTTTACACCCAATTGAGTTATTTCTATAAATATTGTATATTAATCTTGGAGGAACGCTAAATGAATGTATTCCATATCAGACATGTTTTACAAACACAAAAGAGAACCCTGAAACGATTTTTAAGCAAACTGACCCTCGGGTTTCAGCTTGTTCTTTTTATGACTCTTTTCACTTCCCTGATTACCTTTATTTTAATATATAAAGAATATACAGCCACCAGAAATACCACGATTCAAAATCTGACAGACACCACTGGAAAACTTTTGGAACTGGAAGCCGAAAATCTGGATAGCTATCTTTCCGATTTGGCGCACTTCTGTATTTTACCCTGCTATGACTTTAAACTCACCAAGATACTGGAACAAAAAATGCCTTTTCCGAAGAACAGTTGAACTATATTAAAGAGCAGATGTACTACTATTATTACACCCGAAGCGATATTGACGATTATCATATTTATCTCAAAAACCAGGAACTTTCCATCGGTCGCGGTCCTGCCCAGCAACGCATTACTACCTCCTCCTGCGACCTGTCCGAAATGGAGGATATTTTCGAAGCATGTACGGCAAGCCGTAATAACCATGCTCTCTATCCTGCTGATAGCACTTCCTCCTTTTTTACCTATTATCATACCTTGATCCGTATTCGTAACCAGGAGCCATTAGCTCTGGTCAGACTTCAAGTGGACCGGTCATTTCTGACACAGCTTTTAGACAACCATTCCGATCACGGTGAACTTTTTTTACTAACTGACCCAAATGGCAGGATTCTTTATTCCAATACCGAACTTCTGCCCGCCTACGGCTCTGATGTAAAAAGTCTTCTGACACCACAGAAAAATGAACGCCACAAATATACTACGGTCAGCCTGGGCGGCGAAGACTATCTTTTTATTACCTCCGGAAATGCTTCAGACACCATACAGCTGATTTCTCTGACTCCACTGTCCTACATCGACTCACAGATTGGTCAGCTACGCGGTTCTTTGATTTTCAGCGGGATTCTGATCTGGGTTTGTGCGATATTTTTAATCAATATGTTCCTTCGTTTCTTGACCAAACCTTTAAAAATGCTCTCCAAGCAAATGGAGCAGACCGGAAACGGGGATTTCCATACCCGGATCCATACGGACGGAAGCCGTGAGGTAATAGAGCTCTCAAACAGCTTTAATTCCATGGTAAAACATATTGATGAATTGATTCGGCGCACTTATCTGGCAGAGCTCAGTGAAAAAAATGCCCGTCTGACTGCTTTGGAAGCCCAGTTAAATCCCCATTTCCTTTATAATACCCTACAGGCAATCGCAACCGAAGCATTATTAAACGATCAGCCACAGATCAATACGATGATCACCTCTCTCGCCTCCAATCTTCGCTACACAATCAAAGGCGGTGATCTGGTACCTTTAAGGCAGGAAATGGAATATGTAAAAAATTATATTTATTTACAAAAAATACGTATGGATGATAAATTATCTGTAGAGCTGAATATTGATCCTGACACCGAAAAATATCTGATTCCCAAAGTCAGTATCCAGACACTGGTAGAAAACTCCATTATTCATGGATTACGTCCGCAAACCGGCTCAATTCATATTAAGGTATCTTCACAGCTAAACGGCAGACAGCTTGTTATCTGTGTACAGGATGACGGTATCGGAATCTCCGACGACCAGCTCTCTCTTTTATACGAAAATTTTAAAAAACAGGAAAAAAGCGGTGCCAACGGTGGAATCGGTCTGGTAAATCTGCATACCCGCCTGACTCTGCTCTATGAATCCCCTGCGGATCTGACAATCGATACACAAGAAGATAAATATACAAGAATTGTATTGACACTGCCCGCGATGCAGAAAGGAACTATGACATGTATAAAGCGTTGATTATTGATGATGAAAAACCCGTCCGTATTGCCATAAGCAAGCTGGGACACTGGAGCCACTATCACATCCAGACTCCGGAAATGACATGCAACGGCATGGATGCCTTAAGTTCCATGCGCGAACTGCATCCCGATCTTGTCTTTGTGGATATGAATATGCCGGTCATGAACGGATGTGAATTTCTGAAAAAAGCATCCGTCGAATTTCCCCAAAGCCGCTATATCGTGATCAGCGGTTATGATGATTTTTCCTACGCACAGCAGGCGATCCGCTACGGTGCATCCGATTATCTGCTAAAGCCAATCGTGGAAGAGGAGCTGAATCACGCCATTGAGCAGGCTATTTTAAGTCTGAATCCTTCTGAAACCTTCGGGCAGGACAATGCACAACCGGAACACATTACACCGGAAGAGGTTGTTGCCATCATAAAGGATTACATCGAAAACAATTATTGCACAAATATAAAGATTACAATGTTTGCCGAAAAATATTTTTTCTCAATCGAATACCTGACAAAGCTTTTTAAAAGTAAATATGGCTACAGCATTTACGAATATGTATTAAAGCTTCGAATGGAACGCGCCAGGGAACTGCTTGCCAAAGAAGAAAATAAGATTATAGACATTGCACAGAGGCTCGGCTATGCCGACAATCATTACTTCAGCAAAGCATTCCGCAATTACTTTGGAATTTCTCCCACTCAGTACAGGCAGGAGCTTTCTTCCGGTTTGGACAGCTTCCCGGTTCGAAACTGATTTAGGTTGACTTGAACCCGGATTACCTTTATAATATTGTTTTGTAACACGGAGTCGTATCGAAGTGGTCATAACGGGGCGCACTCGAAATGCGTTAGCCCTCCGGGGCACGAGGGTTCGAATCCCTCCGACTCCGCTAAAAACATCTGGGTTTTTGCCGAGATGTTTTTTTATTTCACGGAAGCAGACAACTTGATAGAAACGTATGAATTTTCATTAAATGCACAAAATAACCTACATAGAAGGAGGACACAGAATGACACCGGAAATATTATTACAGGAAGCAGAACACTCTAAGCAGAAACTGGTAGAAATAAGACGTTACCTGCATACGCATCCCGGCACAGGTTTTGATATTGCAGATACCAAAGCTTATGTAAAGCAGGAACTGATACAAATGGGTTATACCCCAAAGGAATGCGGCAGGGCAGGTCTTATTGCACTGGCAGGAGGACAAAAACCCGGAAAAACATTTTTGCTCCGCGCAGATATGGATGCGCTTCCGATCAAAGAAGAGGCCGATGTGGAATTTCCTTCCACTAATGGTAACATGCACGCCTGCGGTCATGACATGCACACCACCATGCTGTTAGGTGCCGCAAAGCTTTTAAAGGAACACGAGGATGAAATCGAAGGCACTGTCAAACTGATGTTTCAAGCAGCAGAAGAAATCTTCGAAGGCTCCCACGATATGATCGAAAACGGTGTCCTGAAAAATCCCGATGTGGATGCCGCCCTCATGATTCATGTGATGGCAGGACTTCCCGTGCAGGCAGGTACCGTCATTTCCTGCGATGCCGGTGTCAGCGCCCCGGCTGCAGATTATTTCACAATCCGTATTAAAGGCAAAGGCTGCCACGGCTCCATGCCCAATAACGGTGTAGATCCGATCACAGCTTGTGCACATATTATTACAGGTCTGCAGGAAATCCAGACAAGAGAACTCGGTCTGGATGACGGTGTTGTACTGACGATCGGTACGATTCAAGCAGGCAATGCAGCGAATGTCATTCCGGATAGTGCAGAAATGGGTGGCACGATCCGTACCTACGACGAGGATACCCGTGCCTTTTTGAAAAAACGGATCACCGAAATTGCATCCGGCATTGCATCCGCTTTTCGTGCAACAGCGCTTACATCCTTTGGCAGCGGCTGTCCAACTCTTTTAAACGACAAGGATCTTGCCGTTTGTACTGCACAATATATAAAGGAACTGCTCGGTCCTTCAAAAGCGTTTACCGCCGGTCAGCTCAATGCTATGTCAGGTGCCGGCAAAGCGCCAAAAAGCACCGGTTCTGAGGATTTTGCATATATCAGTCAGGAAGTGCCTTCTATTATGTTTGCACTTGCCGCCGGACATCCCGACCATGGCTATTGCTACCCACAGCACCACCCTAAAGCAAAATTTGACGAATCCGTACTTGCATCCGGCAGTGCAGTCTATGCTTATACGGCATTGCGTTGGTTGGAAGAACACAGGTAAAATTTTTCTCGTTTTTATAAAAAATAATGGAAAAACTGATATTACTGGTACTTTTGGCAGATTGACACAGGGAAAAAGCACATGATATAGTTGCGAGATGTCGTGTTTTATTTTCATTATTATTGAGGAGGATTTCATAACAATGAAAAAAAATTTATCTAATTTATTAGCAGTATCTTTAGTTGCCGCTATGGCATTCACTTTCACAGGCTGTGGCGCAAAAAAGGAAGCGCCGGCTGAGACAGCTGCCGTATCTACAGAAGCAGCTACGGAAGAAGCAGCAACCGAAGAAGCAGCAACCGAAGAAGCAGCAACCGAAGAAGTAGTAACCGAAGAAGCAACAACCGAGGAGTCTTCTGGCGCAGATACTTTAAAGGCATTTGTTGAGACCCCTGAAATCCAGGAAGCTATGGCTTCCGTCAGCGAATCTCAGGATGACATGTCTATTGAACTGAAGGTAGAAGGTGATGACACTGTTGTAATGAGCCTTTCTTACAAAGAGCAGCTTGACTTATCTGATGAATCATCCAAAGAGATTATGTTATCTGTTTTTGAGTCACAGATGGCTGCACAGGAAAGCATGTTTACAGAGATGCGTGACCAGATCGTAGAAGAAACAGGTATGGATGACGTGATCGTTCGTATCGAGTACTTAAATGCAGATGGTTCCGAAATCTATTCCCAGGAATACACGAAATAAGTACGAAATATTTGACAGCCAGAAGTTTCGGCATTATACTACCAATGTGTCTATTTTACATTTATGAGGAGAAAAACGAGAATGAAAAAGAGTGTTTCTAAATTATTAGCAGTTGCAGTAATGTTAATTTCCACTATGGCTTTCGCATTAACAGGATGTGGTAAAGCTACTTCTACAACAGACTGGGTTAACCAGAAAGAAATCCAGGCTATGGTTAAGACCATGAGTGATTCCCAGAGTGATATGTCCATCGCATTAGTAGCAGTAGATGACAAGACAGTATCCTTCCAGTTCACTTTTGCAGATCAGCTTGACATCCCGGATGAAGATACCAAAGCTATGATCGTCGAAGCTTTCGATCAGCAGATTGCAGCACAGGAAAGCGTATTTACAGAGATGCGTGATCAGTTAGTAAAAGATACAAAGATTGATGATGTTGTATTACGTATCGAATATTTAAATGCTGACGGTTCCGAAATCTATTCTAAGGATTTTACAAACTAATTTCACGTATAATTTAATTTTGAAGTAATACATAGACACAAAGAAGAGCTTCGGGATGATCTCGAAGCTCTTCTGTTTTACCGGCTTTCTTATAATTTGACAAACACTTCTGTTTCCTTTTTTAATGTACCTGCCATTTCGGCATTTTCATTCATATGGTTAGAAATGTTATCCATATCCTCTACCAGTACCTGCGTACTCTCTGCCGCACTGCTGATAACATTTACGCCTTCCTCGATGGCATTCGTGATCGTCTGGATCGAAGAAGCAATCTCTGACATAGACTGTTTTAGATTATCCGTTTTCTCAGAAAACTCAATCATAATCTGTTCAATATGGGTTGCATTGTTACGATACTCTCCGCCAGACTCTACAAACCCTTCAAATTCTGGAAGAATCGATTCTGTCATATAACCAACCAGACTATTGGCATGTTCTGCCAGATTATGCACCGCCTGAATAACCACCGCATTGATCGTCTGAATCCGGTTCGCTGCTTCTCTGCTGGCAGCCGCCAGCTGGCTGATCTCACCCGCTACTACTGCAAAGCCCTTACCTGCCTCGCCTGCTCTGGCTGCTTCAATCGAGGCATTCAGCGCCAGAAGATTCGTCTGACTTGCAATCTTCAGAATGTCTTCCGTCAGACTGTTGACCTGATTGACGCTGTTGCTCTCTTCAATCGCCTGGTTTAATACATTGAGAATTTCTTCCACTTTCGTACCGGTCGTTTCCATATTGGTTCGTGCAGCTTCTTCCATATTGTCTGCATGCGCCTTCATTTCCTTGGAATACTGTGCAATCTCTACCGTCCTCTGTGCAATCTGGTTCACTTCATCACGGACCGTTTCTGCATTGGCATTAATCAATGCCGCATTGGAGGACATTTCTTCCATAGTGGCCGTCAGCTCCTCTGTCAATGCAGACAGATCGGAAACGCTGTTGTTCGAAGTACCGACACTTCCAAGCACCTCATTGACCACAAAATCCATCTTTTGTGAATTATCCGTAATAATGCGGAAAATGGACTGCAGCTTTTCCATAAAAATATTAATTCCTTTTCCAAGCGCCGCCACTTCATCATTGGAAATAATGGCAATTCGTTTTGTCAGATCACCTTCCCTTCGGTCAATGTCTGAAATGATAGTGGAAATCTCTTTCTCGGCACATTTAATCGGACGAATCACACGGCTGGTTACCGTATAAGCAGCCGCCAGAATAGACAAAATTCCAACCACCATAAAGATACCATTGCTGAGCACCGCTCCCCGGTACACCTCTTCTAACTGATCACGCGCTTCCGCCGAGGTCGTGGTCGCTTCTTCAACCATATGGTCTATGCTTGTCTGCATACCGCTTGCAAAAGATGCCAGCTCATTGTTCGCATAATCATATGCCAGTTCATTCTGATTGTTAGCACTGTATGCCATGACATTTGCCATTGCATCTTTTAGTTTTTCATAATTTTCTACCAGCGACTGATAATCCGCCTTGCTCTCATCGGTCAGATAGGCTTTGTACTCCTCCAGGCACTCATCCAGCTCAGTTTCTGCACTCCGTACAGAATCCACCAACGCCAACATATTCTCCACATCTGTTGCTATGATGTGGGATAATGCCATTTTGTGAAGGTTTTGTGCCTTTTTTTGTATATCACTGAGTTTTTCAATACTTACCATGTAATGATCCGTGATCATTGCAGCCTCAGCATTTACACTTCGCAGATTCGTCACTGCCAGCATATTCGAAAAAAGGGACACCAGCCCAAGTATCAGCACCGGAACTAACACCTTTGCTTTGATTCCGACATGTCCTCTGATCTTTTGTTTCTTCATCCTCTGTTGTTGCTCCTTCCATTTTTACCGAACCACAGATGCCGTAATTCCCTCAACCATCTTATCCAGCATTTCCTGTATATCCTGACCTTCCGGATTCCCTGCCGCCATGGTCTCGCCAAATTTCTGAACGGGCTCCCAATAGCTGTTTCCCACTCTCTGCAATACCGCATGCTCTGATTGGGCAAGCACCGCCTGAATCGCCGGTTCCTGTCTTACCTCATCCGAATCGGCTGCCTTCTTATTGGACGGTCCCTGTGCACGCATAGTAAATCTCAGTTTCTGGTTTTCTTCATTCGTAATCCAATCCGCCAGCTTCATTGCCCAGTCGGTATGTTCTGAATATGCGTTGACACCTACCATTTTATAACCAGAGAAGGATGCCATCTGGATCTGCTGCCCATTACAGGTATAAGTAGGAAGTTTCACCGCACCATAGTCACTTCCCCACATCTCCTTTATAGATGCTGCGTTCCATACACCGCTGACACCGGCTATCACATTTCCGCTTCTGACCCCGTCCAGAAACTCTGCATCTGTCGCGCTGGCGAATCCGGGATTCTTGGAAATTACAAGCATGGCTTCCGCTACATCCCTGCCTGTGACTCCGCCATCCGTACGATTCCAGTTGCAAAAATTGGTTACACCGTCTTCATTCAATCCAAAGTCCATTCCCGTATTACCAAAAAAGAATACAGATACCAGCCGGAAGTCCAGTCCATCGTAACCTTTTTCTCCGATGCCGCCGCAATATCCAGCATGGAATCCAGCGTTTTCACATCCTCGTCTGTATAGTACTGTTTATTGTAATACATAAAATAGCCATTGTCCGCTGTCATCGGAAAGGCATACAGTCTTTCACCAATCGTTGCCGATGCCGATGCCTCCTCCACATTGGCGCTCCTGACTGCATCCGCATTTTCCACCTGCAAAAGTGCTCCGGATGCCGCCAGAGCTAAAAGCTGGTCATCCGCAAATGCAAATACATCCGCACCATTCAGGACATCTCCGAGCAGGACATCTCTGCACTGGGATTCTCCCTGTACCGCTACTGTAATATCCAGATCAGCCTCTCCCCCATATTGCTGACAAAAGCTCTCTGCCATCTGCCCTAACAGCTGTTGATCTTCTTCCGCTCCCCAAAGCGTAAGAGACACCTTTCCTTCTGCGGAACCGGATTCTTTTGAGACCGCCTGCTGTCTCTCATCCGCCATGTTGGAATCCGCATCGCCTGTACCACACGCAGTAAGAGCCAGAGCAGTCAATGCAGCCGCTGCCATCTTCATCGTTCTTCTCACGTGTATTCCTCCTTTGCAGTATACTATAGCCTCATTATAGCATGATTCATTTTTAAATTTAACTGCTTTTTACTTTCTATGTTCCCTGTTCCAATGTAAAAAGTCCAATAATTTTTGAGGATTATAGTTTATAATCAGTTCTTCAGGAAAATCTATCCGGGCAAACACTTTTTCTACTTCATCCGTATTGCCGATATCTGTCGGGAAATGCGCATCACTGCTGACCAATACCGGGTGTCCATATTCTTTACAGAGACGCAGAATCGTAAGATCGTTCTCCAGTACATCCTTTCTGGAGCTCATTCGAAGAGAGTTGTTGTTAATTTCCAGCAAAGTATGATGCTCCTTTGCTGCCGCTACTACCGCTTCATAATAAAGCGGACAGTTTCCGTCATCCGGATGGCTGATCACATCTATAAAAGGATTGCGTATTGCACCAATGACAGCCCTTGTATTTTCTTCTCTGGAGCCAAATGTATAACACTGCCAGTGAATTCCGGCGATACAGATATCCAGCTGCTCCATATACTTAGGTTTCAGACTTAAATGACCTTCATAATCCAATATATTGATCTCTGATCCGAGCAGCAGCTGTACACCATTTATTCTTCTTGGAACTACTTTCAGATTTGCAAAATAAATATCCTCACATGTTCCGGGAATTCCCTTCGCATGCTCTGTAATACCCAGAACCTCTATCTGCTTTTCTGCTGCCTCTTTTGCCATTTCCTGAATCGTTCCGTAAGCATGACCGCTCGCTAACGTATGCGTATGCAGATCCAATTTTAAAGGTTTCATCATAATTCCCTCCTATTTTTAGACATGCAAAGACCGTGCGTCCCAACTTCGAACGACACCCCTGTGCGTTACCTTTACAGTTAGCTCCGCCAGGCACCCTCACGGCACATGGAAGATTCTACTTAGTGCTGCTTTGTTCCCAACCTGACACGGTTCGTAGATTTCCATTGCGTAAGACCCGAACTTCAACGCCACTTATAAAGGGCAGCCACAAAAGCCAAAGCCCTCCGTCAGACATCACCCCTGCTATAGCGGATTGCAGGTACAAGGCACCGCTAACGCCCCGGCTGCACGGTCTTTTTTAGTATACTGTATTTGATTCGGTTTTGTCAATGGGGACCAGCTTCGCTTTCTCCTCCTGCGTGGCAGCCTCTGCACTCTCATTCTGTGCCCGTTTCCAAAGTTTTTCCATCCGGTTTCTCTCGCGCAGCTCTTTGAAAAACTCCTTGAGCATGCTGCTGCATTTCTCCTCAAGCACCCCCCTTGTTACTTCAACCTGATGATTGAACTGCGGCATTTCCAGAATATTAAGAATAGAACCTCCACAGCCTGCTTTGGGATTCATCGTTCCCATAACCACCTGAGGAATCCTTGCCTGCACAATAGCTCCGGCGCACATCTGGCACGGCTCTAACGTCACATACAATGTACACTCCTCTAACCGCCAGTCTCCAATGATCTTACTTGCCTTACGGATTGCCGTAATTTCGGCATGTGCCAGCGTGTTCTTATCCGTGTTGCGTCTGTTATATCCCCTGCCGATAATCCGGTCACGATATACGATCACACATCCGATTGGCACCTCCCCAAGCGCATATGCCTTTTTTGCCTGTTTGATCGCCTCTGTCATATATTTTTCATGATTGGTCATTTTATTTTTCATAACGACATTTTCCCTGCAGCATTGCCCTATGTGTTATAATGATTTTATAGCAGAGTGTAACGCCTTTCAACCGTTCTGCCGACAGAACGCGCCACTCCTGCTTTTATCTCGATTATAACAGGAAAGGAACCCTCATGCAAATTCACGGATTAAATAAAACGACTCTTTTAGACTATCCCGGACATGTTGCTGCCACACTCTTTACCGGTACCTGTAATTTCCGCTGCCCTTTCTGCCACAACGGTGATCTGGTCATATGTCCGGAATCACAGCCCGCCTTATCCGAAGACGAAATTTTTGCCTTTCTGAATAAACGCAAAAATATATTAACAGGAGTCTGTATCTCCGGAGGGGAACCAACACTCCAGCCGGATCTTACAGAATTTATTCAAAAAATACGGGAACTCGGATATCTGGTTAAACTGGATACGAACGGATACCGTCCGGATGTTTTAAGAAAATTAGCAGATAACCGGCTGGTCGACTATGTCGCTATGGATATCAAATCCGGCAGAGACGGCTATGCGCAAACCTGCGGCATCTCCTCTTTCGACTTTTCCCGCATTGAGGAATCCGCACATTTTCTGATGCAGTGTGGCATTCCCTATGAATTTCGCACCACTGTTGTCCATGAACTGCACAGTGACTTTGACTTTCTTCAGATTGCAGAACTGATCGGAGGATGCTCTGCTTATTTTCTGCAAAGCTATGTTGACAGCGGACAGGTTCTGCGCCCCGGATTCCACGCCTGCACCAGAGAAGAAATGCTCCATTTTCAAACTCTGCTCACTCCGTATATTCCAAACACGCTGCTAAGGGGCATAGACTGAAAGTCCTGCCCCTGACGTTCTCTATATTTCTACTCTCTTCATATAATAGCCAAAGGTTCCCTGTGGTATCTCGTAAATGGATGGAATATCCTTTTCCAAATCTCCCGCAATTTCAAAACCTTCAAAGCCAAACATGACCGCTACCATTTTCTCACGGTCATAATATGCCCCCGGTACACCAAGATAAAAAATTTCCTCATTCTTTACCTTTTCTTTTCCCAAAATTAAATGCTTGTAATTATAATAACCATGCAGCAAAAAGCTATTGTTTACAAGCTGCTGATATTCTTTACGTAAAATGATAAAGTCCTTGGGCGCCAGACTGATATAGCACTTATCCCCAAAAGGCTGCACTCTTTTGTAGGTTCTGCACAGCTGTTCCCACTTATCCACAGACAGACTGTCATCCAGCCTGTCTGCCATCCGGTCTGCCACAAAGCTTTCGGCGGGGTGTTCCGGCTCCGGCTCAGTTTCCGGCTGCTTCTTTTCCTGTGCCCTGATCTGTACTAATTCCTTTATTTGATTCTCCCGAATCTCTCCTGCATTGTTGTTCTCCGGTTTCTCAGTTATACTGCTTTCTATGTTCACGATTTCGTCCTTCTGTATCTTTTTCGGACACTTTTTTGTATCAAAATCTGCATGCAGCTCCCTGTCCCCTGACAGCGGAATCCGGATTCCCGACAGATCGTTAAAGCCGGTTCCGCTTCCTTTTATATTATCCGCATCATAATTTCCACGAAAGGTTCCACTTCCCCGCTCTATCCGAAATGTTGACAGATTCCCCTCCATACCTTTCAGTTCAATCCACGTCTCATATTGTTCTGCCCCCGGAACGCCTTTTACCTGTATTTCAATGGTAAATTTATTCTCATTCAGACAGATTTTAACATGCCCGGCGTTTTTGATCCTATTATTTTGCTCCAGATAATCCAGATAACATATCTTTCTTATATACATAAAAATTCCTCCGAACATATAACTTGCAGACCACACAGTATGTCCTACTCATTATATATTCGAAGGAATCCCTTTTTATTCCGCTTTCATTTCCAAGAGCCTTTAATACTCTAAGCTTTCCAAATAACGCATATAGTTTACGACCATAATCGCGATCTTGAATGTCAGTGCATCATCAAAAGTTCTCACATCCAGTCCCGTTGCTTTCTGAAGCTTCTCAATCCGGTATACCAGTGTATTTCGGTGCACAAATAACTGCCTTGAAGTCTCTGATACATTCAGGTTATTATCAAAAAATTTATTTACGGTAGTCAGGGTCTCTTCATCCAACTCTTCCGGTATATTCTCTCCAAAGATTTCCTGAATAAAAATCTTGCACAGATTAATCGGAAGCTGGTAGATCAATCTTCCAATCCCAAGCGTACTATATGACACTACATTTTTTTCCGCATAGAAAATCTTGCCGACATCCAGTGCCATCTTGGCTTCCTTATAGGATTTGGATACCTCTTTCAGCTCGCCCACGATTGTTCCATAGGATACTCTGACATTCAGCATAGCCTCCGTATTCATCATATCCACGATCATCTCTGCCGTATTCTGCAGCTCGTCATAACCATCCCCCGGCTCCAATGCCTTGATCAGAATAATATTCTTTTCATCTACTGCAGTGATATAATCACCACTCTGATTGGAAAACAGACTCTTCAACATCTCCATGGCGCTATTGTCTTTTTCCAGTTTTGCCTCAACCAGAAAAACCGCACGAGACATTTCCACTTCAATATGCAGTTTCTTTGCACGATTGTATATATCCACCAAAAGAAGGTTATCCAGCAGAAGATTCTGGATAAAATTGTTTCGGTCAAAACGTTCCTTATATGCTACGATCAGGTTTTGAATCTGGCTGACTGCAATCTTGGCGACCATATATACATCATCATTAAAACCCTTTGCAATCAGCACATAGCTTAACTCTCCCTCATCAAATATTTTTAACAGATGATGCCCCGCAATGACCTGACTGTCCGCCGGAGAATTGGCAAAACCAAGAATCAATTCAGCCGCAAGTTCCATCTCCCCAAATGTGGATGCCGCACTTACCCCTTCCAGATCCATCACGCATATATCCACTTTTGTAATGGATTTCAATTCATCTATACTATTCTGAATAACCTGATTTGAAATCATCCACTGACTCCTCCATTTGCTGTAAATATACTATATTTTACCTCATTTTATACAAAATTGCAAACGGCTTACTCTTCTTTCAGACGGAATTTTTCTACCAGCTGATTCAAAGTTGATGCCTGGGCGGACAGCTCTTCGCTCGTCGCTGAGGTTTCCTCCGCCGTTGCGGAGTTGGACTGTACCACGCTGGAAATCTGTTCAATACCTGCATCCAATTGACGCATTTCATCTGCCTGACGCATGGACTCCTCGCCGGCACTCTGCGTAATCTCTACCATCTGCCGCAGATCAGCAGCCACACGGGCAATAGCCTCGGCGGTCGTTTCAGCCACATTGCTTCCTCTTGCCACCTCATCCAGAGAAGATTCGATGAGCTTTCTTGTATTGACCACAGCCTGGGCACTCTGGTTTGCCAGTCCACTGATTTCATCCGCTACAACGGCAAAACCCTTTCCTGCTTCACCCGCACGGGCTGCTTCAATTGCCGCATTGAGCGAGAGCAGGTTGGTCTGCTTGGCAATGTCCTCGATACTCTGTATAATATTTCCAATCTGTTTCGAGGTATCACTGATACGATTCATCGCCTCTGTCATCTTACTCATCTGACCAATGCTGTCTTCCACTTCAACCTTCATAGCCTGCGCATTTTTTCCTGCCTGCATTGCACTTTCTGCATTCTGGATCACCTGTTCCGTCACATCCGTTACTGTCGCAGACAACTCTTCCACTGAGCTTGCCTGATCGGTTGCGCCTTCTGCAAGTGACTGTGCACCCTCTGCCAGCTGTGCTGCTCCAAGAGAGACCTGTTCTGCCGCCTCACGAATCTGAGCCATTGCCTCACTCAGCTTCGAACTTATTTCCTGAATCGATACAATGATCTGCGAAAAATCACCTATATAACTTTTTTCTGCCCGTGTATGAATATTGAAATTGCCCTGACTCATTTCATTTAGCAGATAAGTGATATCCTGAATAATATCATTCATGCTGTTCACAATCTTACCAGTCGCAGTGGCTAACATCCCCGTCTCATCTTCCCGATTCACAACCGGTATTTCCGTATGGAGATCACCCTCTGCCAAAAGCTCAATCCGGGTACTACACTGCTGAATCGGACCTGCAATAAAGTCTGCAATTCTTTGCACTATTCTTATCGCCACCAGAAGTCCACCGCAGATCATAAAAATAGTAACTATAATACTGATGACCGTAGCTGCCATAAAATCAGATACCGGTGCATTGACACCAACACTCCAGCCATCCGTACCACCAACCGGTGCATAAGCAAGAAACTTATTCTTTCCCCCATACCAGTAAGTTTCAAATCCGGTTTCACCGGCTGCCATCTTTGCTTCAATCGATGCTAACTTTCTCAAAGAAAAATTACTCTGTGCATCCAGACCGGTATTTTCACGATTTACTACTGCATCATGATTTGCATGGGCAATCGTATACCCTTCGGAGTCCAGCATATAGGCAGAACCATGTCTGCTGACCTTGATCTGTGCTACAATATTATCCAATGCCATCTCATCCGGCACCAGATAGACAACGCCGCATACCTTGCCGTTCGGAATACCATTCTCCCATAAAGGGGCAGCTATGATCACCTCCGTCTTTCCATTTTTGCTGTTTAAAGCAGGCGCCGTAATATAGGTCTCACCCTGACTTGCTTTCTGGAAAAATTTCTGCTCAGCATAAGATAATCCATCAAAAACACTGACACCGCTCATATCTAACAAATCGCCGCGGCTATAGCCGTAGGTGTTGACTTTTTGGTCTATAATTGTTTTTTTATCTTCCAGGGAAACCTCCGGATTACTCATCCGGGCAATGCTTCCCAATTCATAGGCAACATTAGAAGCTGCACGCAGCTGCTGTTCCACGCGTTCTGCCGTAATCAACGCCGTCTCCTACATGGCATCCTCCAAAATGTTGTTGGTACTCAGTACGTTCATTCCGATTCCTGCTATACCCAAAAGCAGTTCCGCAATTACGATCAGACGGAGTACATGCGAAATAATCTCTCCTCGAATGCTCGTGTTTTGTTTCTTCTGTTTTCCTGTCTTAGTTATTTTTGTCACACTTTTCCCTCCCTCTCTTTGAAATATCTCTATATAAACAAAACTTTATCATATTTTGCGCATATTTTCAATGAAATGAGCGCTATTTTTTCACATTATTATAGTTTTTGACAGAAATATTAAAATTATAAAAATGCGCAAAAAATGGAGATGCATCTGCATCTCCTTCTTGCCACTTATTATAGATTAGTTTGTAATAATCTGCTCTGTTTCTTTGTCGAATACGTGAATCTTCTCAACATCGAATGCAAACTTAACAGTATCACCCGGTCTTGCTGTTGTACGGGAATCTACTCTTGCAGTAATCGGGAACTCTTCCAGATCAAAGTATAAGTATACTTCTGCACCAAGTAATTCATAAACCTTAATTGTAGATTCGAATACACACTTGGATGTCTCGATAAACATTTCGGAATCATATACGTCTTCCGGACGGATACCAAATGTTACAGTCTTTCCAACATAACCGCCGTCAACCAGTTTCTTAGCTTTTGCAGGCGGAAGCGGAATAGAATGTCCTGCTACCTTTAAGCTTACTGCATCACCGGAAGCCTCTACTACAGCATCTAAGAAGTTCATCTGCGGAGATCCCATAAATCCTGCTACGAACAGGTTCTGCGGCTTCTCGTATAAGTTCTGCGGTGTGTCAACCTGCTGGATAACACCATCCTTCATAACTACGATTCTGGTTCCCAGAGTCATAGCCTCTGTCTGATCATGTGTAACGTAAATGATGGTTGTGCCTAATCTCTGATGTAACTTAGCGATCTCGATACGCATCTGTACACGAAGCTTTGCATCCAGATTGGAAAGCGGCTCATCCATAAGGAATACCTTAGGGTTACGAACGATTGCACGACCCATAGCAACACGCTGTCTCTGTCCACCAGATAAAGCCTTCGGCTTACGGTCTAACAGGGCTGTCAGATCCAGAATCTTTGCAGCTTCTTTAACCATCTTATCAATTTCATCCTTCGGAACTTTTCTTAACTTCAATCCGAAAGCCATATTGTCATATACGGACATATGCGGATACAGAGCGTAGTTCTGGAATACCATTGCGATATCTCTGTCCTTCGGCTCTATATCGTTTACTACTCTGTCACCGATCTTTAATTCACCGGAAGAAATGTCCTCCAGACCTGCGATCATACGAAGAGTTGTAGATTTACCACATCCGGACGGTCCTACGAAGATGATAAACTCCTGATCTGCGATTTCAAGATTGAAATCTTTAACAGCTTCAAATCCGTTCGGATATTTCTTGCATACATTCTTTAAAGATAAACTTGCCATTTTAACTGCCTCCTATTTGTTTTTTCATTTCGGTGTTCCTGCACCGTTGTATTCGTTAACCTTGCATTTAGTATAGCTGAGAGAGACAACTTTGGCTATACCACTATTACACAAAGATTTTTTTGATGATTGTTTAAATTGCTTATAATGGGAATTGTTTTTTTAACCCACAGGCAATTTGAACAAATTAAAATGGCTTTCTTATGCAACATGTCTAAGAAAGCCATTTTTCATTCCCTTTCAGGAATTTTATTCTGTTCACGTAACATCTAAGTCCTGCTCTTGCGTTTTTCCTCTTCCAGATCAATGGAAGCATCTGCCTCGGTATACATGGCAATCTGGTTTTTACCGCGTTTCTTTGCTTTATAAAGCGCTTTGTCTGCTGCCTTATACAAATCTTCAAAGTTATCCGCATCCTGCGGGAATAACGCACAGCCGATACTTGCCGTCACAGAATACTTTACATATTCTCCAGCCTTGAAATCCTTAAAGAGACGCTCCATTCTTTCCACTTCTCTTGTGACTACCTGATTGTCCTTAACATCCTTTAAAAAGACCATGAACTCATCGCCACCGGTCCGTCCGAGAATATCGCTTACACGGAATTCCGACTTCAACTCCAGTCCGATATTCCTGAGTACCTCGTCACCAAACGCATGCCCCATCGTATCATTGATCTTTTTAAAATTATCCACATCAAAGACAAACATAAGTGCTTTCGATAACTCCGGTTTCTTCCTGCACTCCTCCATATATTCCTTAATCTTACGTTCGGTCGCCAGTTTATTGTTCAATTCGGTCAAAAGATCTGTATCTGCCTTATTTTCCAGTATTCTTCCTCTCTCATCCGAATGAATCTTGCTGACAATGTTGATGACCATGACCAGACCGATAAAAATACCCAGTGCCGCAACCAGCTTCCAGATCATAGAATGCGTTGCAGCGCTTTCTTTTATCTTAAGCTCATCCACATATGACTGGTTCACTCCGATCAGCATATGCCATGTATTGATTTCAAAAGGTGCATAGACAATCGTACGTCTCTCGCCCTGATACTCTGCACCAACAATACCACTGGAAAGCTTGCTGAAGCGCAGCTTTGTCTTTTCAAAATTTCCCTCATAAATATTGGACTTTGAAAGAGTATCCAGTATATTGTCACCTTCCAAAAACTTCGTTGGCGTTCCGACACCTTCGATGATGGTTCCATCCTCTGTTACGATCGCATAAAAACCAAGGTTGTCAAATTCCACTTTACGGATCAGATTTCTGAAACGTTCTTCCGGATAGAACATAAAAAGATAGCCGACCGTTTTTTCTTTGCTCCGCACAGGCATTCCCGATATGATAGCCGCACGGTCACGTACTCCTTCCTTGGCATATATGTATTTCTGTCCGGTCAGACTGGCACCGGCAAAGAACGTCTCCCCACTGATATCCTCTTTCTCTCCGGTGTCTGTTACAGCCTTTCCCTCCAGATCAGAGAGTATTACCATATAAGCGGATGTATACTGCTTCAGATTTTCAAGCATCTGAATAATAAACTGGTCATCCCTGTAGCGATTCCAGTACTGTACCACTGTTGCACTGATAGGCTCACCGGCTTTTGTCATGGCTTCCAGTTCCGTATGTACCCTGGCCGCATACTGATCAGCCGTATTTAACAGCGACTGTTCCACAATCTCCTTTGCATCCTCTTTTGCAGAATATGAAAAATTAATCAAAAGTACTATTACAATCAACAGCAGTACCGTAATCGGTACAATCCACTGCATGACCGCCGTCCTGTTCTGCTTTTTTTTCATGGCTCATTTCCTCCAGACTGCCACGCCCCAATACTTATTTTTCAGCTAACTCCAGTTCGTCCTCCGGCTCCTTTGGCTCGAACTTTTTAAATATTCCGGCAAAAAACCAAGATGCCAGATATGCCGGAAGCGATAATCCCAACATAAAAACGAGTGGGAATACGGAAGGCACCAAAAACATAATCACCATTGGAAGCGCATAGATCACTACCATCAAAATAGTCTTTGGAAAATTCAGAATGCTCATTAAAAAAGCATTTTTTACAGTATTCTTAATCGTATTCTCAAAACGCGCCAACACCGGAAATACATAAAGACCGGTAAAAGCTGCCACTACTCCAACCGCTGCAATAATAACGGAAAATGCCTTCGGAAGCTCCGTCTGCATATGATTCAGGATAAACAGATCTCCCCAGATCATAGCAATCACAAGCAGCATGATCATCCAAATGATCGTTGCCTGTCTGAAATTCTGCTTAAATGATTTAAAAAATCCTCTTGCGATATAGCCATCCTCTTTACGCATCATTTTAATCGTCATATAATGCAGCGCAGTCAGCGATGCACCTGCCGTCACGACCGGAATACAACAAAGAAGCGCCAGAATATTGAGCCAGATCAAATCCGCCACCCTGTTCAAAAAGGACATTACCGGTCCATCCATATTAAAGAAACTGTTCATATGCTGCCTTTACCTCCTGATGCCTCAGCAAAACCTCTGTCTTGCCGCTTCATATTGTTTTTCAATCTGTTTATATGTAACCAGAATCCTGACCGATTCTTTTTTTACACATTCCATAATCTCATTATAAGACCTGCTTAGCTGATTTGCAATGTTGCTGTCCAGATGCTTCCGATCCACTTCATCCTGCAGGATCCGGAGCACCTCCTCTTTACTTCTTGCAGGATGATAGGCTCTTTCACCAGCGATTCCGCAGACGGTATCGGCTACCTGCAAAATGCGGTCCAGCCTGTCCATCCTGCTTCCCTTCACTTTGGCAGGATAACCGCTTCCATCCAGTCTCTCGTGATGTCTGACCGCAATATCCACCACCTGCTGATCCTTAAAACGTCCTCTCAGAATCTGCTCTGCCCGCTCTACATGCTGCTGCATGATCCGCCGCTCTTCTTCAGTGAGTTTTCCCGGCTTTTGCAAAATTTCTACCGGTACCTGCAGCATTCCGATATCATGCAGAAGCGCTCCGAGATAGAGTTTATGCCGTTCTGCCGGTGAGACTCCAAGCCTCTTTGCAAGTTCCTCACAGATACAGACACATATGCCTGTATTTGTCACAACCTTAGAACTGAGCAGCCCTGTGCAGTACATCATCATCTTCAGATACTTTTCCTTTTCATCATCCCGAAAAAGTACAAAATCCATAAGGCGATTCATTTCATCCTGATATGCACCACTGTCCAATCTGTCAAATATCTGATATTCTTCTACCGCCTTCTCTAAAAGCTCATAAGCTTTTACCGAATACTTTCTGCCCGCATATTTCTGAAGGCTTCTGTAATCAAAAGTGTTTCCGGATTCCACACGGCGTGTGTATACATCATCTGCCAGATGAATATAGTCCGACATGAATTTGAACTCATAATCCACATGCTCCATTTGTGCATAATCCATATGATGATACAAAAGAATTTTTCCGTAATCCGAAACCGGAAACAGTTTTTTCAAAAACAGATAGCCGTATATAGAATGCGGCATATAATTGCGGTAACCGTATTTTAACAGTTCCCCAATATCATCTGTACGGTAGCCTCCAATATTATGGATCACTGCAATAAAGCTGAGCTCTGCCATTTCGAATTCCTCAAACAGCTCTGAAGCATCCAGCATTCTGTACACAATATATCCGACTGCCAGACCGTGATCCGTAATTCTCCTGTCAGCCAATTCTAAAATATCCTTTGTCAACAGACATATATTCTTACTTGTAATATATTCCATGATCCCTTCCCACTTCTTTCGTACCTGCCACACATTCCCCTGCTTTTCATTACAGCATCATTTCCATCGGTGTATAACGTATTCCATCCTTTTCCATTTCCGGCGCAAGATCCCGGAAACCGATTCTGTGATAAAACCCCGTTCCATACGGTGAGGCATTCACTGTCATACGATGCACTCCCATTTCATTTTTCAGATAGTCGGCGAGCATATGGACAAGTGCCCTGCCAATTCCCTGTTTGTGATAACGTTCCTCCACAAACAGCAAGGAAATATGTCCCTCACCACGCAGCGTTATCATACCAGCCATCTCTTCCCCTACAAAAGCGGTAAACATCTGATAACTGCCTGTCAGAAACATCCTATGCAGCACCTCATCCGTAATAAAATCACGAAAACTCCGGATTCCCTCCGGTGCATAATCCGGTCCCTCAAATTTCTGAAAGGTCCTCCATGCAAGCGCCATTGCATCATTCCATTCATCCCGGTAAGCAGCTCTTACCCGGAATGACTTCTTTTCCTTTTCCATGTCAATTCCCTATCCGTTTTTTCATACAAAATGCCACTGTAATAACATTATAACTATTTTCTTTATGGGTGACAAGGATATTTATGGCATTTTTGATATTATATTGGTACTTTTTTACCAATTAGTGTGTCATTTCTGACTCTACGCGGTTCAAAAGAGGCAGACCCTTCTCTACTGCATGGGCGTTTTCCAGTGTTTCGATTGCAATAGCCTGCATAGCCTCCTGCGTAAAAAAGCCCATATGGGAGGTCACAAGCACATTCGGGAAAGTCATAAGCCTTGCAAGATTTTCATCCGTCATAACCTCCGCAGATCTGTCCTCATAGAAAATCCCTTCTTCCTCCTCATACACATCCATACCGACTCCGGCAAATTTGCGCTCTAAAAGTCCGCCAATCAGATCCTCCGTATTCACCAATGCACCTCTGGATGTATTGACCAGATACACCCCTTCCTTCATCCATCCAATCGTCCGCTTATTGATAATGTGCTTCGTATCAGCAGTCAGCGGACAGTGAAGCGTAATAATATCTGACTTGTGCATCAGTTCCTCCAACGGCACATAAGAAATATCCAAAGTTTTGTCCGGATAAGGATCATATGCCAGAATATTCATCTGAAAGCCCTGCAGAATGCGTATCATCGCCTGACCGATCTTTCCTGTTCCGATCACTCCTGCCGTCTTATGATGCAGATCAGTCCCCATAAGTCCATTGATGCTCATATTAAAATCCCTTGTTCTGACATAGGCCCTGTGCGTGTAACGGTTCACCGTAAGCAACATTGCCATGGCATATTCCGCCACTGCCTCAGGCGAATAACTGGGCACACGCAAAACCGGTATCTTATCTCCCGCCGCTTTGATATCCACATGATTAAAGCCGGCACTTCGAAGCAGTATGGCTTTGATGTTCATCTCATACAGCTTATCAATCATGCCGGCATTTACATAATCATTTACAAAAATACAGATTGCATCATGCCCCTTTGCCAGAAAAACAGTATCTTCATTACACGGAAGCTCAATAAAATGAATATCGAAGCCATATTCCAATGCCAATGGTTCAAACCAGATCCTGTCATAGGGCTTTGTTCCGAAAAATGCGATTCTCATACATATCTTCTCCTTTATCAGATGATTTTGATATAGTATACGCATTTCCCGTATAAAAAAACATACTTTATTTTGCTGCGATTATCCTGTTGATAAACTCCAAAATATCCGCAAATACCTCATCCTTGTTTTTCTCCCTGAGAATCTCATGACGTCCGCCTTCATAGAGTTTACATGACACTTCTGTCATTTCCCGGTCACAAAAACTCCCGTATGCCCTTTCAACCTCTTTTCCGCAGCCTCCCACCGGATCCTCTTTACCGGATAGAAACAACACAGGAAGGTCTGCAGGTACCTTTTTGAATGCCTCTTTCCCGCAGGCACGTTTAATCAGGGTAAATAACGTTATAAATCCATTTAAGGTAAAGGTATATCCGCACATCGGATCGTCCCGGTACAGATCAACCTCTTCGGACTGGGAATTGAGCCAGTCCGATTCCGTTCTGTTCTGACCGGATTTTGCATTGTATCCGCTGAAAATAATAGAATCCAGCAGCTTTGCAACATGCTTCTGTCCAAAAATGAGTGACTGAATGCGTGCAAATATCAATCCGAAGTTTACCTTTATGGCTGAAGGATGTCCCGTTCCAACAATGACTGCACCTTGTATTCCTGTTCCATATCTGCTCAGATAATTCCGCAGTATAAAGGATCCCATGCTGTGTCCGAGTATAATATACGGAACACCAGGATTGTTCTCCTGTGTGATTTTTTTCAGACGGTGCACATCCCGTACCACTACGGTCGCCGGATCTCTTCTGCAGAAGTAGCCGTACGGCATATCTGCACGCCTTGACAGACCATGTCCTAAGTGATCATTGGCAACTACCAGTATCCCCTGCTCTGCCAAAAACTGTGCAAACGCATCATAACGCATCACATGCTCTGTCATTCCATGCACCAGCTGAACAACTGCTTTTTTCTTCTCACATGCAGGCACCCAGCGGACCGCATGTATTTTCGTCTGCTCATCCCTGGAATCGTACCAGAATTCTTCTCTTTTTACTTCATTCATCAGCAAATCTCCGCACCGGCAGGCATTTCCTTTTCCGGAGTCATGAGCGCCAGATTGCCCTCAGCATCCTCTGCACATAAAAGCATGCCTTCCGATAAAACACCCGCTAACTTTGCAGGTTTTAAATTTACCAGTACCATAACCTTTTTGCCGACCATCTCCTCGGCAGAATAATGCTGCTTAATGCCGGATACGATCTGTTTTACCTGACTGCCGATACGTACCTGAGAACATAACAGCTTCTTGGACTTTGGAACCTCCTCACAGGCAATGATCTCGCCTACCTGGAACTGCATTTTTTCAAAATCTTCGTATGAAATTTCATCCTTTGCCGGAATATCAATAACATTTGCTTCCTGCTCCGTATCTGCCATTTTTTCCGCCTGTGCCTTTCTTTCCGCAAACATGGCTTCCGCTTTTTCCACCACTTCTTTCACATCTAAACGCGCAAAGAGAATTTCCGGCTTCTCGGTCACTTTAGTGCCGGATACATATTTCCCGAAGGTATTTAATTCTTCAAAGCCTCTTACCTGCGCATTTAACTGCTCTGCAATCTTCTTTGCGGTAGACGGCATAAACGGCTCTAAAAGTGCTGTTCCGATCAGAATACTTTCTACCAGATTATAGAGCACGGTAGCCAGACGGTCTTTTTTTGCTTCCTCCTTGGCAAGTACCCACGGCTCTGTCTCATCAATATATTTATTGCATCGTTTGAACAGGGCAAAGATTTCTGTCAGAGAATCTGCAACACGCAGTTCTTCCATCTTGGCACATACTTTATCATAAGTGCCTGTCACAACTGCCTTTAAGTCCTCATCTACAGCTTCTGCCATGCCCTTATCGGCAACCACACCGCCAAAATATTTGTTGCTCATGGAAATAGTACGGTTCACAAGATTGCCCAATGTATTTGCCAGGTCGGAATTGAGTCGTTCCACCAAAAGCTCCCAGGAAATCACACCGTCATTTTCAAACGGCATCTCATGCAGTACAAAATAACGCACTGCATCCACACCAAAGAAATCTACCAGATCGTCCGCATAGATTACATTTCCCTTGGACTTGCTCATCTTGCCGTCGCCCTGTAACAGCCACGGATGTCCAAACACCTGCTTCGGCAGCGGCTCACCGAGAGCCATCAGGAAAATGGGCCAGTAAATCGTATGGAAACGGATGATATCCTTTCCAATCAGATGCAGGTCTGCCGGCCACAGCTTTTTGTACTGCTCTGAACTGTTACCGTCACATTCATAACCGATTCCGGTAATATAGTTGGTCAGTGCGTCCAGCCACACATAAACAACATGTTTGTCATCAAAGTCCACCGGAATACCCCACTTAAAGGATGTTCTGGATACACAAAGATCCTGCAGACCCGGCAGAAGGAAATTATTCATCATTTCGTTCTTGCGGGACACCGGCTGGATAAATTCCGGGTGGGTGTTGATATGCTCAATAAGCTTATCCGCATATTTGCTCATTTTAAAGAAGTAGGCTTCTTCCTTCGCCGGCTTTACTTCTCTGCCGCAGTCCGGACACTTGCCGTCTACTAACTGCGACTCCGTCCAGAAGGACTCACACGGCGTACAGTACATACCTTCATAAGCGCCTTTATAAATATCTCCCTGATCGTACAGTCTTTTAAAAATTTTCTGTACCTGCTTTTCATGGTAATCGTCAGTGGTACGGATGAACTTATCATAAGAAGTATCCATCAGATCCCACAGACGTTTAATCTCTGTCGATACATTGTCCACAAATTCCTTCGGTGTAATGCCGGCTTCTTCTGCCTTTAACTCAATTTTCTGACCATGCTCGTCTGTTCCGGTCTGGAAAAAGACATCATATCCATCCTTTCTTTTAAAGCGTGCAATACTGTCTGCCAGCACAATCTCATAACTGTTGCCGATATGCGGCTTACCGGAGGTATAGGCAATGGCAGTTGTAATATAATATTTTCCTTTGCTCATGTTTGATATTTCCTTTCCTTTTTTATTCTTTTCCATCCCAGCAATAAGTACAGAGCTTGCACTTATCGATTCCAACGGAATCCAGCATATCATCCAGACGATTGAAACGCAGAGTTGTAAAGTTTAATTCCTTGCGGATCTCCTCTACCATGCGCTCATATTTCGGAGATTCCGGATCGGCATATTCCTGCAGTACCTCATCCGTCACATTTCCATTTTCCAGACGGTCAATGACACGCCGCGTAATCAGATCCATTTCGGAAGAGGAACGCGAGAAGTTCAGATACTTACATCCGTACAACAAAGGCGGACATGCCGGACGGATATGCACCTCTTTTGCACCGCTTTGGTACAAAAATTCTGTCGTTTCCCGAAGCTGTGTGCCTCTTACGATAGAATCATCGATCAGAAGCAGACTCTTATCACGGATCAGTTCCTCTACGGCAAGCAGCTTCATCTTCGCGATCAAATTACGCTGGCTCTGTATCGTCGGCATAAAGGACCGCGGCCAGGTCGGTGTATATTTAATAAATGGTCTGGAAAACGGGATTCCCGACTCGTTGGCATAGCCCACCGCATGTGCAATGCCGGAATCCGGCACACCCGCCACGATATCCGGCTTTACATTGTCCCTCTGTGCCATCTTCTGACCACAGGCATAACGCATATTCTCTACATTTCTTCCTTCATACGAACTGGACGGATAACCATAATATACCCACAGGAAAGTACATATTTTCATATCCTTGTTCGGATTTACAAGAGTCACACAGTTTTTGTCCGTGATGACAACAACCTCACCAGGACCAAGCTCCTTATAATCTGTATAACCAAGATTTTTATATGCAAAATTTTCAAAGGAGACACAGTATGCGTCCTCTTTCTTCCCCACCACAATAGGTGTTCTGCCATATTTATCCCGTGCCGCATAAATACCGGCATGATTCATCAAAAGGATGGAAACCGAACCGTCCACCTCTTCTAACGCATATTGAATGCCTTCAATCAAATTCTCTTTCTGGTTAATGAGCGCTGCTATCATTTCCGTTGCATTGATATCTCCACCGCTCATCTCCAGAAAATGAGAATGCCCATTCTCGAACAGCTTCTTTGAAATCTCTTCCATATTGTTAATCTTACTTACGGTTGTAATGGCATAGGTGCCATGATGGGAACGCACCAGCAAGGGCTGTGGTTCATAATCGGAAATACAGCCAATTCCAAGATTACCGGACATCTCCTGCATGTCCTTATCAAACTTTGTACGGAAGGGAGCATTTTCTATATTGTGAATCGCACGGTCAAAGCCGTTTTGACCATATACCGTCATACCACCGCGTCTTGTTCCCAGATGGGAATGGTAATCAATTCCAAAAAACAAGTCAAATACACAATCCTGTTTTGATGCCACACCAAAAAATCCACCCATTGTCTTTCCTCACTTCTTCTATTTTTTTATTCTGTGTGTTATCGCAATTCCTTTTCTATTGTAACAGACTTTGCGTCTCTATGGAACCATATTCTGAAAAGCATTTTCACCTTGTTATTTCAATCCTTCTCAACCGTTCCGGCTACAGTGTAACATAAAACGACCTCCCGGAGAAGCCCCGAAAGGTCGTTATCGTACTGCCAATATTTCATAGCGTTCCAACTCATGTCCCAAAAGTTCTGCATCATCTGCCTGTATCTGAACCTTTATTTCCTTGTCCAGACCAATTGCCAGCACACCCAGCAGTGATTTTCCGTCTGCTCCAAAACGTCCGCAAATTAAATCAACCGGATACGGATATTTGGATACAATGGAAACAAAATTCAAAATATCCTCTACCCGATGAAACTTCAAATACATTTCCTTCATCGCCATACCTCCGAACCTTAGATGTATAGCTTTATTTTTACCAGAAAATGTATGCTTTATTCCAGATTCTGCAAATTTGCCATGATGTAGAATCAGCTCTCCACCTTTTTCTTATCCTGTTCTAAAAAACCCCTGACATTTGCAGCAATGTCACCCCTAAATACAGCACTTCCCGCCACAATGACATTGGCACCAGCTTCCAGTACTACATGGACATTGTCCTTTGTAATACCGCCGTCTACCTGCACATCTACACTGACACCCATGTCAGTTATCATCTTCCGTACCTTGCGGATACGCTCTGTAGATGCCTCTATATATTTCTGCCCTCCAAATCCGGGTTCCACCGTCATGACCAATACCATATCCAGTTTGGGAAGATATGGTTTTACTGCTTCGACCGGTGTACCCGGCTTAATGGAAAGACCTGCTTTCAATCCCAATTCATGAATCCGGTCAATAACCGAATCCGCATGGTCTGTCGCCTCTAAATGAAATGTAATCAAATCAGCGCCACAGGCTGCAAATTCCTGCAGATACCGCTCCGGCTCCACGATCATCAGGTGCACATCAAAAATCTTTCCTGTCACCTTTCGTATGGCAGAAATGACAGGCATTCCAAAGGAAATGGAGGGCACAAATACCCCGTCCATAACATCAATGTGAATGTACTGCGCACCAGCCTGATCCGCTTCTTTAATCTGTTGTCCCAACACAGCAAAATCTGCCGCAAGTATAGATGGTGATAATATCATTTTCCCTATTCCTATATCTTTTGATTTCAAAACGCGCAAGCGCCGGAAGCGTTGTCCCTGTAAGACCTCACTTCCGGCATCTGCACCTTATTTTAGCATTGCTTTTTTCTTTACAAATATCCCTATTTTACAAATGCTTTCGTCTTCTCATAGATTCCCTTTGCATCCAGTCCGTATTTTTCCACCAGAGCTGTTGCCGGTCCGGATTCACCAAAAACATCATACATACCGATCTTGCATACCGGAGTCGGAGCCTTGGCGCAGAGTGCATCACATACCGCACTGCCCAGTCCTCCAATTACGGAATGTTCTTCTGCAGTTACAACCTTTCCGGTCTTCTTTGCAGAAGCCACAATAAGATCTTCATCCAGAGGTTTGATTGTATGAATGTTGATCACTTCTGCACTGATGCCGTCTGCTTCCAGCATTTCTGCTGCTTCCAGGCTTGCAGATACACAGATGCCTGTTGCCACAATAGTCACATCCGTACCCTCACGTAACAGTACACCCTTTCCCATCTCGAATTTATAATCTGCATTGTCATTGATTACCGGAACTGCTGCACGTCCGAAACGGATATATACCGGTCCATCATAATCCAGCGCTGCCTTTACGGCTGCCTTTGCTTCAATATCATCTGCAGGATTCATCACTACCATACCCGGAATTGTTCTCATCAGCGCAAGATCCTCATTACACTGATGGGATGCCCCGTCTTCACCTACCGTGATACCTGCGTGTGTTGCACCGATCTTTACATTTAAGTGCGGATAACCTACCGAGTTACGAACCTGCTCAAAAGCACGTCCTGCCGCAAACATGGCGAAGGAACTTACAAACGGAATCTTTCCGGTTGTAGCAAGTCCTGCTGCAATGCCTACCATGTTACACTCTGCGATACCGCAGTCAATATGTCTGTCCGGAAATGCTTTTTTAAAAATGCCGGTCTTGGTAGCAGCTGCAAGATCCGCATCCAAAACCACAAGATTCGGATATTCCGCACCATACTGTGCGAGCGCATTACCATAACTTTCTCTGGTTGCGATTTTTTTGATTCCACTTGTGTCTGCCATTAGTTTGCACCTCCTAAGCTTTCTCCGATTTTCTCAAGGTCAGCCATCGCTACGGCATACTGCTCATCATTCGGAGCTGTTCCGTGCCAGGATGCCTGACTCTCCATAAAGGATACGCCCTTGCCCTTTACACTGTGTGCAATAATAGCAGTCGGCATGCCCTTTGTCTCTCTTGCTTCCTGGAAGGCTTTTTCAAGTGCGTCAAAATCATGTGCATCGGTATTGATCACATGGAAATTAAATGCCTCAAACTTCTTATCGATCGGATACGGGGAACATACATCATCAATCTTACCGTCAATCTGAAGACCATTGTTATCCACGATCACGACAAGGTTGTCCAGTTTTCTGTGACCTGCAAACATAGCAGCCTCCCAGATCTGTCCCTCCTGAATTTCTCCGTCACCACAGAGGGAATATACACGGTAATCCTTTCCATCCAGCTTCGCAGAAAGCGCCATGCCGACTGCAGCAGAAAGTCCCTGTCCCAAAGAACCGGAAGACATATCAATGCCCGGAAGGTGCTGCATGCACGGATGTCCCTGCAAATGGGATCCAAGCTTTCTTAAAGTCTTCAAATCTTCTACCGGGAAGTATCCACGGTGAGCCAGTGCAGAATAAAGTCCCGGCGCTGTATGTCCTTTGGACAGTACAAAACGGTCTCTGTC
Source organism: Clostridiales bacterium (assembly GCA_012520645.1). Taxonomy (GTDB): domain Bacteria; phylum Bacillota; class Clostridia; order Lachnospirales; family Lachnospiraceae; genus JAAYNV01. The sequence goes on from JAAYNV010000001.1 coordinate 45,668, forward strand.
CGGATTCTTCGGATTCTTCGGATCAATATTCATCTCTTCAAAGTAAAGATAGGTAAAGATATCTGCCGCAGATAAGGATCCGCCCGGATGTCCTGCCTTTGCACTGTGAACAGCCGTTACAATACCTTTACGAACTTCATTAGCCATCTTAGCGAGTTCTAATTTGTTCATGTTTGTTCCTCCAAGAGTTTTATTCAACAATTTTCTTCTTTCATTCTACAACATACTTTCTTTCATTTCCACACAATTTTTGCTGTTTTTGTTCTATCTGGATTATATCCTGTATGTCAATGATTCTATGTACGATTATTTTATATCGCCCTGTCCGTAATATGCGTTGGCTCCATGCTTTCTGTAATAATGCTTATCCTGAAGTTCCTGAGGCGCCGGCTGGATTCTCGGATTGATGCTTTCGGCACGGTATGCCATTTTTGCTACTTCCTCCAGAACAACCGCATTGTGTACCGCTTCGTGTGCATCCTTTCCCCAGGCAAACGGTCCGTGGTTTTTACATAAAACTGCCGGAACTGCCATCGGATCCTTATTCATACGCCCAAACTCACTGACGATCAAAAGTCCTGTATTTTCTTCATAAGCACCTTCGATTTCTTCCTTCGTCAGACATCTCACACACGGAATCTCTCCATACATGTAATCAGCATGCGTCGTTCCATAGCATGGAATACTCCTGCCAGCCTGTGCCCAGCTTGTCGCATAGGAAGAATGCGTGTGTACCACACCGCCCACTTCCGGAAAAGCTTTATAGATTTCCAGATGAGTCGCCGTATCGGAGGACGGTTTATATTTGCCCTCTACCTTGTTGCCCTCAAGATCCATAACGACCATGTCATCCGGTGTCAGCTTGTCATATTCCACACCGCTCGGTTTGATTACGAACAATCCCTTTTCCCGATCAATACCGCTCACATTACCCCAGGTAAATGTAACAAGACCGTATTTGGGCAGATCCATATTCGCCTCATAGACTGCTTTTTTTAATTCTTCTAACATGTACTGATCCCTCGCTTTTTTATTTCAGGTTTTCCACTGCTGCACATTCAATCGCAAGCCCGTCTTTGTAACGCTCTATGAAAGCGTCAAAGCCTGCCACATCCTTTGCATCCGGTGTCTCTTCAATGGCTTCCATACCCGCAAATACTTTATGATTCAGGTAGTCATCCAGTGTCTCACCGTCTGCCTTGTTCTTCATATAGGAAGCTAAAACCGCCATTCCCCAAGCGCCGCCTTCACCCGCCGTTTCCATAACAGAAACCGGTGCATTCATGGCAGCTGCCAGTATCTTCTGTCCGACACCCTTTGTCTTGAAAAGACCGCCATGTCCGAGAATCTTATCCACCTTTACGCCCTCGCCCTTTAACAGAATATCCAGACCGATCTTTAATGCACCCAGTGCGGTAAATAAGTGGGAACGCATAAAGTTTGCCAGATTGAATCTGCTTTCCGGTGTACGTACGAACATCGGACGTCCCTCTTCAAATCCTGTAATATGCTCTCCGGAGAAATAGCCGTAGGATAACAGTCCGCCACAGTCTGCATCTCCTTCCATCGCCTTGCGGTACAGTGTCCCGAACAGCTTGTTCATATCCACCTCTATGCCAAAGCTCTCTGCAAACTCCTTAAAGATTCCTACCCATGCGTTTAAATCAGAAGTACAGTTATTGCAATGTACCATAGCTACCGGGAAGCCTGTCGGTGTGGTTACAAGATCAATTTCCTCATATGCTTTTTTGAGTTCCTTTTCCAGAACGATCATTGCAAATATACTGGTGCCGGCAGAAACATTTCCGGTACGCTTCGCCACACTGTTAGTCGCTACCATTCCGGTACCCGCGTCACCCTCCGGCGGACAGAGCGGAATACCTGCCTGTAAATTTCCGCTTACGTCTAACAGCTTTGCGCCTTCTTCTGTTAAAGTTCCGGCATTCTCACCTGCTGTCAGAGACTTCGGCAAAATGTCCTTTAATTTCCACGGGAATCCTTCGCCTGCCACCAGTTCATCAAACTGTGCAACCATCTTTGTATTGTAATCCTTTGTTCCGGAATCAATCGGGAACATACCGGACGCTTCACCTACGCCAAGCACCTTTTCTCCGGTCAACTTCCAATGAATATAGCCCTCCAGAGTCGTCATAAAATCGATATCCTTTACATGCGGCTCCTTCTTTAAAATTGCCTGATACAGATGTGCAATACTCCATCTCTGCGGAATATGGAAATCAAATAAAGCAGTCAGTTTTTCGGAAGCCTCTGCTGTAATCGTATTTCTCCATGTACGGAACGGTACGAGCAGCTCACCATCCTTGTCAAACGGCATATAGCCGTGCATCATGGCACTGAATCCAATTGCACCGACACGGGTCAGCGTCAGATCATACTGCGCCTTAACATCAGCAGCCATTTTCGTATAAGCATCCTGCAATCCGGTCCAGATATCCTCCAAGGTATAAGTCCAGATGCCATCCACATAGCGGTTCTCCCAGTCATGTGCACCGGAAGCGATCGGAGCGTTGTCCTCTCCTATTAATACCGCTTTGATACGTGTAGAACCAAATTCGATACCAAGCGCTGTTTTCCCACTTTCAATTGTAGCTTTGATTTCTTCTATTGTAAGACCCATTGTCCTGAAATCCTCCTTTTCCCGGCAGCATTGCCGTCAGTTACTTCCACTCCTATTTAAAAGCGATGGCGTTCCATCTTAATTCGTTCTTAAAACCGCGGATTGTTGTACTGTTGTCGATCACTACGCTCTCAATTCCCATCGCTGCCGCCCAGTCTACCATCTGGTCAACGGACAGATCGTAAGAGAATGCAGTGTGATGAGCGCCGCCTGCTAAAATCCATGCCTCTGCTCCTGTTGCCAGATCCGGCTGCGGTGTCCAGAATGCGGTTGCTACCGGAAGCTTCGGCATCGGCTTCTCACACTTCTTGCAGTCCACAGCATTAATAATCAGGCGGAAACGGTTTCCAAGGTCTACAAGACTGGTTGCAACAGCAGGACCCGTTTTGCTGGTGAATACAAGTCGTGCAGGATCCTCCCGATTACCCATCGTAAGCGGATTTACTTTGATTCCGATTTCACCATCTGCGATAGAAGGACAAACCTCTAACATATGCGCCTGCAGGATACCCTCTTTGCCCGGTACAAGATTATAAGTATAATCCTCCATGAAGGAAGTACCCTTTGCATCCTTGGTTCCTTCTGCCATAATCTTCATTAAGCGAACCATAGCCGCGGTCTTCCAGTCGCCTTCGCCGCCGAAGCCGTAGCCTTTTTCCATCAGTCTCTGTACAGCCAGACCCGGTAACTGCTTTAATCCACCAAGCATTCCAAAGTGTGTTACAAACGCATGGTAATTATTGTCCTCCAAGAACTTCTCCATACCGATTTCGATCTGCGCCTGCACCGCAACGTGTTTCTTAAACTCGTCTAAGTCTCTTCCCTCATTGATAATCTTATATTTGCTGTAATACTCATCTACCAGTGCATTTACATCACCTGCTGCCACAGCATCCACATACTCTACCAGATCATTTACATTGTAATGATCAATCTCCCAGCCAAACTTAATCTGCGCTTCTACCTTGTCACCTTCTGTTACGGCTACGTTATTCATGTTATCACCGAAACGGCAGACACGGATATGGGAGGACTCCATGACACCAATCGCTGTTCTCATCCAGCCTGCCAGCTTATCCACCACTTTTTCATCGGTCCAGTGTCCTACCACGATCTTTCTTTCAATGCCCATGCGGCTCACAATATGGCCGTACTCTCTGTCTCCGTGTGCGGACTGATTCTCATTCATGAAATCCATATCAATAGAATCATACGGAATTTCCTGATTAAACTGTGTATGTAAATGGCAGAGCGGCTTCTTGTACTCCTGTAATCCGATAATCCACATCTTAGCCGGAGAGAAGGTATGCATCCATGTAATCACGCCTGCACAATCCTCATCATTATTGGCATCATTGAAGGTCTTACGGATAGATGCCTGATCGATCAGAGTCGGCTTTAATACAACCTCAAACGGCAATTTCCCCGTAGCATTAAGACCTTCTACAATCTTTGCCGAGTGATCTGCCACCTTTCTTAAGCATTCATCCCCATAAAGATCCTGAGAACCTGTACAGAACCAGAATTTGTAGTTTTTTGCTGCTTTCATTTTGTTCCTCCTTTTAAGTGTATCAATTCAATTTGCAGTGAGTTGTATGTCGTACAACTTTTATTTTGTTTTCCTACTTTCATTGTACATCTTGTACGTACAAATTCGCAAGTTGTACACATGTGCTTTTTGGTTGAATTTTATTTGGAAAAAGTAGATTTTTTTAGGAACTTTTTTACTTAAACTTCCGCACCGAGTCCCTCTGGATAATATTGATGTCAAATTCATAAGTTCCATCAAATGTCGGATCCTTAATCATCTTCAAGAGATTTTCCGCCGCCTTCTCTCCAAGATGTTCCATCGGATGAGGAACAGATGTCAACTGCACATCTCCAAGAACCGCCAGTTCCGAATCATCCACACTCGCCAGAGAAATATCCTCCGGCACATGGATACCCTCCTTTTTCAGAATCTCAATCAAGCTGAAAGCAACCTCATCATTATAACAGAATAGTCCGGTGCAGCCCGCAACACGATCCAAAAGTTTCTCTCTTGATTTTTCCAGATGCTTGACATCTTCCGTATCCACCCACAAAATTTTCGTATCATCAATATCGAGTCCTGCTTCATTCATAGCATCCACATATCCGGCATACCTAAGATGTCCCTGTCCATCATCCAGTTTGAAAATTCCTCCGATTTTTTTGTGTCCCATGGAAATCAGGTGTCTCGTAACTCTGCGTCCTGCCATCCGGTCATTGATGGACACATGTGGAATTTTTAAGAGTGGATAATAGCTGTTTATAAAAATAATCGGTATTCTCCGCTTTCGAATCTCCTGATACAAATGAAGATTCGGATTGGGAATGCCGCTTTTGGTCGTTTCCATAATAATGCCCGCGACTTCGTCCCTGTTTATAATATCCTCCAATATCGTCCGTTCCCTGCTGTTGAGATTATTTGTAAAAGCAATCTGAACCGAATACCCCTGTTCAAACAATACATTTTCAATCCCTTGTATTGTCCTCGGAAAAATATACCCATCTACATAAGTCGTAACAACAGAAACACGGGTTCTCTTTTCCAGATTTGCAAGTCTGTTATCATTGATATAAGTACCGCTCCCCTGTACTCTGCGAATCAGTCCTTCGTTTTCCAGTACACTGATCGCATGCCGCACCGTCTGTCTGCTGACACCGAACATATCCTTCAGCTTATTTTCCGAGTACATCTTCTGTCCGGGCTGCAGTTCCTTTGTTTCAATCTGTTGTTGAATCCATTTTACAAGTTCTAAATATTTTGGTGAATTTTTTTCCATATTGACAATAAGGGCTGCCCCGAAAGGCAGCCCATCCCCCACATTCTTTCAGGCAAGTTTACACTTTAGCCTTTCTTTCTCTTGGATAATAAATCTACTGTAACAGCACCTAACAAAACGGCACCTTTTACAATCTTCTGAATATCTGTGGACCATCCATATAAAGACATACCATTGTTCAGAATACCCATGATAAATGCACCCACTACAGCTCCCATAATCGTACCGGAACCACCGGCTACAGCAGCGCCGCCAATGTAACAGGAAGCAATGGCATCCATTTCGAACTGGTCACCGGCCTTCGGTGTTGCCGCTGCGTTACGGGCAGATAAGACAATACCCGCTACCGCACAGAGGATACCCATGTTGGTGTATACCCAGAAGAATACTTTGTCTGTATTAATACCGGAAAGCTGTGCAGCCTTTCTGTTTCCACCCAAAGCATAAATCTGACGTCCTGCAACGGTTTTGCTTGTAATAAACTGATACAGAGCTACCAGAAACCCCATTACAACCAGAACAAACGGGATACCATTGTAACGTGCCAGCTTATAAAAGAATGCCCAGACAATGAACAGAATCACAACTTCTTTAATGGCTACCTGCCATACAGGATTGGTAGCAAAACCATACTTTTTCTTTGTATTGATGTTCTTCAGCTCAGAGGCAACGATCAGAACGGAGGCAACCGCCGCAACAATAATACAGACGAGATCCAGAGTTCCATCTCCAAAAGGAATCTTGATCGTCGGCAGGAAGCCTGCTCCGATAAAAGTATAGTTTGTAGGAAGCGGTCCCTTTGTCTGTGCCTGCAGCATGGTATAAGTAGCACCACGACCCATTAACATAGTTGCCAGTGTTACGATGAAGGGCGGAACTCCCAGTTTAGAAATAAAAAATCCACTGAACATACCACAGAGCAGACCAATTAAAAGAGCAGCTGCAATTGCAATCCACATATTTACTTTGTAGTCTACTAAAAGGATACCTACGGTAGCACCGCAAAGAGCTACGATGGAACCAACTCCCAGATCGACATTACCGGTCAATACACAAAGCAGCATACCAACTGCCAGAATAACGACATAACCGTTCTGCATGATCAGGTTATTGATATTTGCAGGAGAAAGGTTCTTTCCCCCTGTCATAATAGCAAAAATAACAAATACTGCAATAAGGACAAGAACCATACCATATTGCTTCATGTCAAGATTAACTGTTTTCTTCTTATCCATGACTATTCTCCCTTTCTGTTATGTGCCATAATGCACTGCATAATTCTTTCCTGTGATACTTCTTCCTTTGTCAGTTCTCCTGCAATCGCACCTTCATTGATAACATATACTCTGTCACAGGTTCCGATAATTTCCTGCATTTCGGAAGAAATAACGATGACTGCTTTTCCGGCCTTTGCCAGTTCATTGATAACACAATATATTTCGTACTTCGCACCTACGTCAATACCACGGGTCGGCTCATCCAGAATCAGTACATCCGGCTGTGTCAGCATCCATTTTGCCAAAACAACTTTCTGCTGATTACCTCCCGATAAGGAACCAACTACCTGCTCAATGGAGTTTGCTTTAATATTGATACGTTTCTTGTATTCTTCTGCAGAAACAATTTCATCATTTCCGTTGACCACGCCCTTCTTGGAAAAGAAGTTTCGAAGAGCCGCCATAGTCATATTTCGTTTGATATCGTCAATCAGCACAAGCCCGTATGTCTTTCTGTCTTCCGATACATAGGCAAGTTTGTTATCAATGGCATCTTTTACAGATTTTAAATGTACTTCTTTTCCATTGATCTTTACCGTACCGGAAATCTTCTGTCCATAGCTTCTACCAAATACGCTCATTGCAAGCTCAGTTCTTCCAGCTCCCATCAGTCCTGCAAGCCCTACCACCTCTCCGGCTCTTACCTGCAGATTGACATCTTTAATCATCTGTCGATTCGCATCATCCGGATGGTATACATTCCAGTTCTGTAATTCAAAAATGGTATCTCCGATCTTTACACCTTCTCTTTCCGGGTAGCGGTTTGTCAGTTCACGACCGACCATGCCTTTGATGATGCGATCCTCTGAAAAGTCATCCTTTCCCTTTTCCAGTGTTTCAATCGTATGTCCGTCACGGATAACCGTAATAGAATCCGAAACATAACTGATCTCATTCAGTTTATGAGAAATAATAATACAGGTAATTCCCTGTTTTTTCAGTTCCAGCATAATTTCCAGAAGCTGCTTACTTTCTTCATCATTCAGTGCCGCAGTAGGCTCATCCAGAATCAGCAGTTCTACCTTCTTGGCCATTGCCTTTGCAATTTCAATCAGCTGCTGCTTACCTACGCCCAATGTGCTGATCGGTACATTGACATCTTCATCGCCAAGTCCGACTCTTTGAAGCATTTCCTGTGCCCTTTTCCGGGTTTCTGTCCAGTCAATCACGCCCTTGACTGTGGTCTGCTCATTTCCAAGGAACACGTTCTCGGCAACGGAGAGGTTCGGGCTGAGCGCCAGCTCCTGATGGATAATAACGATGCCCTTTGCCTCGCTCTCTTTGATGCTGTGGAACTTACATACCTCACCATTGTAGACGATATCGCCGGAATAGCTTCCATATGTATAAACGCCTGACAGAACGTTCATAAGGGTGGACTTTCCGGCTCCGTTCTCTCCACACAACGCGTGTATCTCCCCGCGCTTTACCTTCAGATTTACATCATCCAAAGCTTTTACGCCGGAGAATTCCTTCGTTATGTGATTCATTTCCAAGATATTATCAGACATTCTCTCAGCTTCCTTTCTTGTCTTCTATCGCTTTTAAATAACAACGGGCGGCGGTTTTTCTGCCGCCGCCCGAAACATTCAAGCTGGTGAAATTGATTACTCAGCTAACTGCTCTTCTGTGTAGTAGCCGCCATCTACAATAATCTCTTTGTAGTTGGACTGATCTACTGCTACCGGTGTACACAGATAAGAAGGAACAACGATCTTATTGTTGTTGTACTGCTCTGTATCGTTGATTTCCGGATCTTTACCTTCTAACACTGCCTGAACCATGGTAACACACTTGTCAGCAAGGAGACGTGTATCTTTGTAGATAGACATCGTCTGATATCCGCTGATGATGTTCTTTGTTGCCATAAGCTCTGCATCCTGTCCTGTGATTAACGGCCAGTCTTCGCCAACCGTGTAGCCTGCACCTTCCAGTGCTGCTTTACAACCATATGCGAAACCGTCGAATGCTGTACATGCGATGTCAAGTTTTTCATCAGCATAGAAACCTGTTAAGTAGTTTTCCATATTCTGCTGTGCTGTTTCCTGAGACCATCTTAAGATACATGTATCATCAAAAGATGTTCTTCCAGACTTACAAACAAGTGTACCGTCATCTAAGTACGGCTGTAATACTTCCATAACACCTGCATATAACATATGAGCATTATTATCATCCGGAGATCCCATAAAGAACTCGATTGTATAGGACTCGCCGTTTGCTTTTGCTTCGTCTAATTTCTTAGCTTCTTTGATATACTCGCCGATTGCTGTACCAACACCTTTGTTATCGAATGTAGCGTAGTAGGAAACTGCATCAGTATCCATTAAAAGACGGTCGTATGCGATAATAGGAATGCCTGCTGCCTTAGCCTGCTCTTCTACATTTACAAGAGCGCCGGAGTCGATGGATGCAATTACAAGACAGTTCACACCGCTTGCGATCATGTTCTCAATCTGGGAAACCTGCATCTGCACATCATCCTCTGCATACTGAAGGTCTACTTCGTAGCCAAGCTCTTCCAGTTTAGCTTTCATGTTGGCACCGTCGTTAATCCATCTTTCAGAAGACTGTGTCGGCATTGCAACACCAACCTTCTTTCCTGCGCCGGTCTTTTCTGCTGTATCGCTGCCTGCATCTGCCGCCGGTGCTGCTTCTGTTGCAGCCGGTGCTGCAGAATCTGCTGCAGCCGGTTCAGCCTTGCTGCCGCATCCAACAAGCATGGAAGCTACCATTGCTACGCTTAAAAGAGCGCCTAAAAGTTTTTTTCTCATTTTCCTTTTCCTCCCTATTATGTAGTTTTGAAAACTTGTATTTACAATCCGTACATTTGTACTTAATTATACAACTTGAACACTTTACACTTTCGTTTTCATTTTCAAATTCTGCGGTTTTTGTAAAATGTGTTGTATAAATAAATTGCAAATCCGAGTTTTCTATACACTTTTTCTTGATTTCGACTGGCATCTCCATCAAGTTATGTATATAATATATAGCAAATCTGCAATTTTGTCAACTACATATTCTTAAAAATATGTACATTTTATATAAGTTGTACGTGTACAACTGTGCTTTTTGGTACAAATATTGCCAAGAAATGCACAAAAATAAGGGTGCATACACAACATCCTGTGCATACACCCCTCGCATTATACAACTTGCGCGTACTATTTTATTGATCCGGATCCGTTTCATCCACCATTACTTCATCCGACGTCTCTTCCCCCTGACTATCCTCTGATATACTCTCTGTATCCATCGCACCGCCGACATATTTTCCACTCACCAGTCCACGCACTCCCTGTATCACGAGAAATCCGCCCGTACCCACAAACAATACAATAAAAACCGCAAAAAACAACTTCTGTTGGCCCGTATTTCTCCCCAGTGCATCTAACAGCGAATATGCCGTATATAACAGATAACCTCCAACCAATGCCCGGATGGTCAACGTCACTTTTGTGGGAAGATATTTTTTTTCGTCTTCATTCTTCATGTTTTGTCTCTCCTTTGCTGTCAGCTTTCATTTTGTGTCAATCGGAACTCTGAAACAAGCCCTTCCAGTTCTCCGGTCAGACCAAGCAGTTTGGTCGTTGCTGCTGATACTTCTGCCAGATTTGCGGATTCCTGTGTAACGATCGCACTGATTTCATTGATTTCCGTTACATTATCATCTGCTGCCGTTCGGATCGTACCGGTGCTCCGTACAGCTTCCGATATTTTTCCGGTAAGCCTCTCTACCCGGTGTATGATATCTTCCACGCTCTTTCCCACCTCACCGGTACCTTCACGTATCACAGCAAAGCTGCTCTTGGTCTCTTCCGTCATTTGATTACCCTTGTCAAGCTGTTCCAGGCTGCATTCAAGCTTCTTTCGCATTTCTTCTGCCTGCAGACGCACATTTTCAATCATCAAACCGATCCTGCCCGCCGCATTCTGGGAATCATCTGCCAGATTTCGAATTTCAGAAGCTACCACTGCAAAACCTCTTCCTGCCTCTCCTGCCCGCGCTGCTTCAATCGAGGCATTTAAGGACAAAAGATTGGTCTGGGACGCAATTTCAGTAATCGCATCCAGCGCTGTCGTCATTTCTTTTGTACTCTCTCCAAAACTCTCAAATACGGCTGCCATTTCCTGCATGGAACGATTGATCTCATCCAGCTGTCCTACATATGCCATCAACTGCTTCATACCTTCTGCAGCATTCTCTTTTGTCTTCTCTGAGTTCAGATAAATCTTCTCCGCCTCGTCCGCTACCTCTCTGGAAAGATTATCCATTTCACCAATCTGCTCCGAAATCCGTTTCACCTCTGTCTGCTGCTGTTCCAGACTCTTGAACATTCCATCCACTGCCACAGCAATCCGGTTGCTGCCGGCTGCGTTTTCCTCCACACTCACATTTACAGTAGATGTTGCCGTTTTCAGATCATTTGTTCCGCTCATAACTTTCCCCAGAACGCGAACCAGATTTCCCTTCATTTTATTAAAGGCAGCTGTTACGTGTCCTACCTCATCCTTGGAACGTATTGCAACATCCGCACGGCTCAAATCTCCTTCGGACATAACCGCCAAATGCTTCTGCAGCTGTCTGATCGGTACGGTAATACTTCTGGATACCAGAATCGTCACAATCAGCACTCCCACCACTGTTACCACTACAACCGCTATAACCAGCCAGAGCATTTTCTGAAAATCCTCATTAATCTGTTTCTGAATTTCCTCGCTTCTGGAAATCTCCAAGGTCAGTAACGTTTCTGCGCTGGTAGACAGAAAAGTAGAGTTGCTATCCATCTGTTTTGCCGCCTCAAGTCCTGCCGCAGAATATTTGTCCCCACAGGCGGCAACTACCTGATCATATGCGGTCACAAATTTTTCAACCTCTCCCGACAGGCTGTTGTACTGGTTACGGTTCTGGCTATACTGCGCCTCTTCACCGATATTTTCTCCAACATCTTCAATATAAGTCCGGATTGTGTCTACAATTTCTTTGTGCCCGCTGGATTCAATATCTGCACCCACTCCGCACATATTGATCACCGTACGCGACACCTTACCGCAATTTGTCTTAATGTAAGTAATCTTACTGATATTATCCAAGACCTGCGCATATTTTCCGCTATACTCTGACGACTTTAACATCAGGCAGACGATCAATGCCAAAAAGACGGCTGTAATGCCAAAAATACAGCCGTTGATTTTCCATCGGATGCTGATTCCTTTAGAAAGATTTTTCGTGCTCTTTCTTTTCTTTTTTTCTTTCCCCATCATTGTCCTCCCTGTATATTGCCCCTCTACACCCTCATTATATCGAAAAATAGCAGAATTAACAAGCGTTTTTCAAAAATTGTCAGATTTCATGCTACAGAAACTGCCGCTGCCCTCACAGGACAGCGGCGGCTCCAACACAATATCTTGGTATTATAAGGGATGAAATTATCTTATCAAATTATTTTCTCTTCTCTTTGGCAGATGCCAGAACGCTCTGCAGAATGATAAAGAATGCCAGCAATGCTGCAATCGTAATCTTTGTCCACCAGGAAGATAACGTACCCTGAAAGTTGATAAAGGTTTCGATCGTACCCTTAATCAGTACACCAAACAGAGAACCGATTACATTTCCGACACCACCTGTCAGAAGTGTTCCACCGATAACGGCACCTGCAATTGCTTCCATTTCAAATCCTTTTGCCTGCTCTACGAATCCGGAACAGGTATTTAAGCAGAACAGGAATCCGCCAAAGGCTGCCAGAAATCCGTCAATGACATATACCTTTAATTTCGTTCTCTTTACATTCAGACCCATTAACAATGCAGACTGCTCATTGCCGCCCACCGCATATACGGAACGTCCGAACTTGGTATATTTCAATACGATAAAAACGATTATCAGTACTGCCAGTGCCATAATAACACTCGGGTAAACGTAAGGATAGATCATCGTACCCTTTTTATTAACATAACCGCCAAACGGAAGATAAATCTTTGCCTGTGCCCAGGATAAAAACATCTCATTCTTGATACTGATCATTTCCGTACTGATCATGGAGGTCATACCTCTTGCAAAGAACATACCTGCCAGGGTAACGATAAACGGCTGTATCTTCAGATACGAAATCAAAAAGCCCTGCACCAGACCAAATACCACACCGATCAACAGTACGATAATCAGTGCCGGAATCGCACCCATTCCTTTGTTCTCCATCATCCATGCCAAAAGCATACAGGTCATAGCAACCACAGAACCAACGGAAATATCAATACCGCCTGTCAAAAGCACCATCGTCATGGAAACCGCTATCACGATCAGACCCGCATTGGAAATAAACAAATTCAAAAATACCTGAAGTCTGCCGAAGTTCTTATCCTTAAATACGATCAGTCCGATGACATACATGACAACAAACAGCAGGATGGTAATCATTAAAAGAAACTGATTGCCTTCAATTTTCTTCAATTTATTTTTCATTATGCCACCTTCTTTCCTACACCGATTCTGTTCTTGAAGTTCTTCCACATTCTCATTAACTCCGGTGACTGTAAGGATACAATGATTACAACGACAATCGCTTTATAAACCGGAATCTGGTCTGCCGGAACGCTCATGGCATAAAGTGTTGTCGTAAGCGCCTGAATCGTATATGCACCGATGACACTGCCGATCAGTGAAAACTTACCGCCGCCCAGACTATTGCCGCCAAGCGCTACCGCAAGAATCGCATCCAATTCCATATTCAAACCTGCGTTGTTTGCATCAATGGAGTATACACGGGAGGTAATGATCAGACCCGCGATACCGGAACAGAGACCACAGAAGGTATAAGTCAGAAACTGAATCATAACAGAATTCAGACCTACCAGTCTGGCTGCCTTTGCGTTGATACCAACCGTTTCAATGTAAAGACCAAGGGCTGTTTTCTTTAACAGAAGCAAGGTCAAAAGTACCACGATAATTGCCACAAATACCGGTGTTGGAAGCGGTATGCCCTCTATGAAGGCTCCCAGTTGTTTGAAGTGATCCACACGGACGTAGATCATCTGTCCGTCTGTAATCAGCTGTGCGATACCACGACCAGCCGTAAAGAGGATCAATGTCGCAACCATCGGCTGAATTTTCATTTTTGCTACCAGAAAACCGTTCCACGCACCGCAGATCAGACCGACTGCTACAGCTGCAAGTACGCCGAGAATATACGGAGCATGATACTCATTGGCACTCTGCTCACCGCCGGCTAACACATAGCAGCAGACTGCACCGGAAAGTGCGCTGACCGCTCCGACCGAAATATCAGTTCCGCCAGATGCCGCAACTACAAGTGTCATACCAACCGCCAGAATCACCAGTTCACTCGCACGGTTGATCACGTCAATAATATAACCATACAGCACACCATTGTTCACCGAAATCCGGAAGAACGACGGTGTCTTGATCACATTTAGCAAAAGTACGAATGCCAGACAGACAAGCGGTAAAAATAAGCGGTAAGATGTAATTTTTTTCAATTTATTCATCCTTTGTCACCTCCTGCAATCGCCTTCATAATGTTCACCTGATCCAGCTCATGCTCTTCAAGCTCTCCTACCTTCATACCGTCTCTTAAAACTGCCATACGGCTGCAGGTACGAATCATTTCTTCAATTTCAGAGGAAATGAACATGACTGCCATTCCTTCTGCTGCAAATTTCAGCACCAGCTTCTGAATCTCGGTCTTGGTACCGATATCAATACCTCTGGTCGGCTCATCCAGAATGAGGAAATCCGGATCCGTTAAGAGCCATCTTCCCAGAATAACCTTCTGCTGGTTACCACCGGAAAGCTGTTTGATCGGCGTCTCACGGTCTGCTGTCTTAATCTGCAGCATATCAATATATTTGTCGGTAAATTCTTCCTGTTCCTTTCTGCTTAGGAGTTTGAA
>JAAYNV010000002.1 GCA_012520645.1 Clostridiales bacterium
GATAAGTATATGTTACGTCCTACACCGATGAAGCAGTATTGTGCAGAGGATGTTCCAGGGAGTTACTTATCGGATGAATTCGTTATTGAAAAAGCTACAAATTCCAAGCAGGGAGAAAAGTTTCGATCCTTATGGAATGGAGAAATACCGGATGGAAAATCACACAGTGATGCAGACATGGCGCTTGCAGCAATTCTTGCATTTTGGTGTGGTGGAGATATCGAGCAGATGGACAGATTATTCCGTGAATCAGGGCTCATGCGGGATAAATGGGATAGAGTGCAGAGTGGTTCCACTTATGGTGAGATTACGCTTAAGAAAGCAGTTGCTCATGCATCGGAGTTTTATAAGCCTGTATGTAAAATGCCTGCAACAGAAGATTTTGATGATATCTACAATCGCTTGGTTGAAATGGATGTTGTAAGCAATAACCGATATCCGTGGAATGATAACGGTTCCGGGAGATTGTTTGCAGATATTTATAGGGATATTGCACGTTTCGTACCGGAGAGAAAGAAGTGGTATATCTATGATGGCACCAGATGGGTTCCTGATGTGGGTGGTCTTAAGACGATGGAACTCGCCAAGGCTTTAAGTGATGAATTAATTCGATATGCAATTACAGTAAAAGAGGAAGAACTGCGTAAGCAGTATCTGAAATACTGTACAACCTGGCAGGCTCGCAGACAGCGTACCATTTATATCAGTGATGCGGAAAGTGTATATCCCATTGCTATGTCGGAGTTTGATAAGAACATATATTATCTGAATTGTGAAAATGGCACATTGGATTTGCGAACAGGTGAATTTCACGAACATAATCCGGAGGATAAGCTGACTAAGATGGCAGGAGCAGCATACGATCCAAGTGCTACCAGTGATCGTTTCCTTCAATTTGTAAATGAAGTTATGAGCAATGATGCGGATAAGGCTGTATTCATGCAAAAGACACTTGGGTATGGTCTGACCGGAGATACCCGTTATGAGTGTATGTTCTTTTATTACGGTGCCACTACCAGAAATGGCAAAGGGACTTTAATGGAAAGTACATTAAATGTTATGGGTGACTATGGTATTACCGTAAGACCGGAAACCATAGCTGCTAAGCCTACATCTAACAGTCAGAATCCTACGGAGGATATTGCACGACTTGCAGGTGTTCGCTTTGCCAATATTTCAGAGCCAAGACGTGGTCTGGTATTGAATGAAGCACAGATAAAGAGCATGACAGGTAACGATACATTAAATGCCCGTTTCCTGCATGAGAACAGTTTTGACTTTAAACCACAGTTCAAATTGTATGTGAATACTAATTATCTTCCGGCAATAACAGACATGACACTGTTTTCCAGTGGACGTATTGTAATTATTCCCTTTGACAGGCATTTTGAGGAATGGGAACAGGACCAGAATTTGAAATATGAGTTCTCCAAGCCAATGGTGAAGAGTGCCATATTAAATTGGCTGATTGAAGGTTACACGCTTTTGTTAAAGGAAGGTCTGGCACAGCCGGCATCTGTAAAGGCTGCCATTCAAGCCTATGAGCACGAGAGTGATAAGATTCGTCTGTTTGCAGATGAATGTTTGGAAGAACAGGATGGTAACGAGCTGCGTACCTCATCCGTATATCAGGAGTATCGTAGCTGGTGTGGTGAGAATGGTTGCTATCCAGAGAATAGCAGGAACTTCAATCAGGCTCTTCGTTCCATTGGAACTATAGTACGTAAGAGACCAAAGGGTGGAGGGGAGAAAACCACCGTACTGGTTGGTTATCGATTAGTCGAGAGAGAATTCTTATGCGGATAGCAAGTGTTGATATGGAACCCCGGGGCGGTCATAATCTCTACACCAATTCCTTATGGGAAACGGTGCCGGGGTTCCACGCATACAAATGCAAATTCAAACGGGGTATTAAACCCTGTAACGTTAAAATGTTGTAGTAGATTGAGGAGGTAAAGGATTATGGAATGTCTGGATAGAAAAGAATCGGCAAAGCAGAGTTTGCCTGTAGGTGAGAAGTATATGCTCAGTATCAAGGAAGCGGCAGAATACTTCAATATCGGTACAAAAAAGATGAGAAGAATTGCAGAGGACAATTTGGGAAATGTTGCGGTATTTTGTGGCAATCGGTTTTTGATTATCAGACCGAAATTCGAAGATTTCATTCTTCATTCGTCCGAAATTTAAATTCCTTTTATTTGCCAAAAGTAGTTGCTATTTGTTGGGAGTAGAGGGAATATACAGTGAACCCTATAAATTCAGCAAATCTGCTACTTTTGGTGGAGGAAGGAGTGCGTGAAATGAAGAGAATCAGACCGGAAGAAAAGGATGTATTAAATCCGGGAGAAGCGATTGAATATTGGAATTTCAGCAGAAGGAAATTTTTTGATTTTATAAAACAACCTCGTGAGTGCGATTATTTGGCATATTACGGAGAAAGAATTTTAATTATCCGAGAGGCCTTCGATAATTATCTGAAAGCTCATCCGGAAGTAAAGGAGGAACTTGCAAATGGCAGGAACAGGCAGAAGCAAAACAAGACGTGATTCCAAACGCAGGGTGTTGCGTAAGGGCGAGAGCATTCGTGCGGACGGAAAATACCAGTTCAAGTATCATATCGATGGGAAACCACATTTTGTGTACAGTTGGAAATTGGAAGCTACGGATCCGCTTCCCAAAGGGAAGAAGCCTTGTTTTTCGCTCAGGGAATTGGAAAAGCAGATAATGCAGGATTTGGAAAGAACTGCCAATCCTGCTGATGGTCTGATGACGGTTAATGAGTTGGTAGAGCGCTATCTTGCTACGAAAACAGGGGTGAGACAAAGCACAAGAACCGGATATGTAACAGTGCAGAGAATATTGAAGAAAGAGTCCTTTGGAAATATGAAAATCAGAAATGTGAAGACCTCGGATGCGAAGTTGTTTTTAATAAAACTGCAATCAGAAGGGAAAGGATATAGCACCATCCATAACATTCGTGGTGTCCTTCGACCGGCTTTTCAGATGGCGGTAGATGATGATGTACTGGTTAAGAATCCGTTTGGTTTTCAGCTTGCCGGAGTGGTAGTAAACGATTCTGTTACACGAGAAGCAATTTCCAGAGACCAGATGAAGAAGTTCCTGAAGTTTGTACATGATGATAATGTGTACTGCAAATATTATGAAGTGGTGTACATACTTTTTCATACGGGAATGCGTATTTCGGAATTTTGTGGTCTGACACTTAAAGATATTGATCTTGAGAAAAAAGTTGTAAATATCGACCACCAGTTGCAGAGAACTTGCGATATGAGATACATCATCGAAACCACCAAGACCGATGCCGGAACAAGGAAGATTCCTATAACAGAGGATGTAGCGAAGATGTTTCAAGCCATTATTGAGGACAGGGAGCCACCAAAGTTAGAAAAGGTGATTGACGGTTACACGGGATTTCTTTTCTACGATGATGAGGGAAATCCACTTGTGGCAATGCACTGGCAGCATAGATTTAATCGTATGGTTGGCAGGTACAACGATATTTACAGAGTGCAGATGCCGAACATCACACCTCATGTGTGCAGACACACTTATTGTAGCAACATGGCGAAATCGGGAATGAATCCAAAGACTTTACAGTATCTCATGGGGCATTCAGACATCAGCGTTACTATGAATGTGTACACGCATATCAGCTTCGATGATGCAGAAGAAGAATTGCGGAGAATGGAAGAATTTAGGAAGGTACAGACTGAGGTGGAGAAGCAGACCGAGAAGAAAGCGGTGACGCAGAAAATGTTTAAGGTGGTTTGATGGGAATATATTATATAAATTGTGAGTGCGCTCTGGCTGATATGGACGGTTGGAGCGCTTTTTTTGATGTGTTTTCATGGATTTTAGGCGAATTTAGGGTGGATTTGGATGCTTGGAGTACGGTTTATTGGACTGAACCTATGATAATTTATAGATGTAAAGAAAAAATGAAAGTTGTTTTTGACCTTGAAAAAAGGTGGAAAGGCGGTTGCTTATGTTTATTATACTATTTATTTTGATTATTGGAATCCCTCTTTTGAAAGAAGAGATAGAAAATCAGAACTATAGAGAAGCGTGCAGAAGAAGAGGGGATAAGACATATTGGTCTACAGATGGATTGAGATACACCGGCAGCAATCAGAAAGTTTACAAGTAAGGAAAAGGAGGAATGGGATATGACAGATTGGAATCAAAATGGAAAGCATGATATTACAGATAGTTACATTGATTATAAGATTTATAAAGATATGAGTTCCGGAAATACATTAATGGGAACATTTTTCCTAGTTATGTTAATGTTTTTGATTTGTTGTATTTTCCCGCCGTTTGTATTTGTTATTCTTTTATTTGCAGATAAGTAGAATTATTCGGTTTGATGCAACATTGTGAGGCTTGTAATTGGAGAATGACGTAGAGAAAGGCAGGAAGTATTTATGAAGAGAATATCTAATTTATATAAAAAAGCGGTCGTGTTATTTATGGGTATTATTTTGGTAACAGGATTAACAGGTTGTGCAACTAAAGAATTATGTTTGCATCCGGGATGTGGTAACGAACGCATAGATGGAACCGGTGCTTGTTATAAGCATGGAAGTAATGCACCATCCAATACTTATAAGAGCACCGGTAGCAGTTATGGTAGCAGTACCTATAAAGATGAATCGAAAAAAGAAAGTTCGTCCTATAACAATCAAAGTAATGTAAGCAATTCCAGCAATACTAAATCAAGTTACAATACAAAAAAATATGATACTTATGATGTATATGATTACGATGATCCTGATGATTTCGCATCCGATTTTGCAGAGGATTTTGCGTATGATGAATTTGGAGAAGACAGCTGTGAAGCATACGAATATGGTTACGAGGAAGCGTATGATTATTGGATGGATGAAATGGGAGAATAATGAACGGAGGTAGCGAATATGGCATTTCATGATTGGAACCACGATGGAAAGAAAAATTTTACAGATGATTTTATTGAGTATCAAATTTATAAGAAGTCTACCAGTAATAGCAATTATACTCCACGCAGTGGCGGTGGCATATCAACATTTGGTGCTATTGTAGCAACCATCGGTGGGCTGTTCTTAGCTGCGGCGATTGTGGCATTACTTGGAGGAGGAGAAGATACTCCTGTGTTGATTACGATTATTTTGTGGGTTGTATGTGGTGCAGGACTTAGTGTTTGGTTTGATAATGTGGGATTCTAATAGGGAGGATTGGACTATGGAAAAAATTTATTTTACAATTGCAGGTACAAAACATCATTACGGGCATGAATACTTCGAACCGAAGATGGAAGTGAAGTTGATAAAAGAACCGGATAATGAGTTTGACAAGGAGGCCATTAAAGTTGAGATGGATGGACTTGGACTGGTAGGTTATGTTGCAAATAGTCCGTATACGGTACAAGGCGAAAGTATGAGTGCTGGAAGAATTTATGATCGTATTGGCGATACAGCAGTAGGTATTGTGAAGTATGTGCTGCCACAGGGAGTTCTTTGTGAATTAGTGTTGGAAAAGGCTGAGGATGAGATCAATGGAGGTAATAAGTAATGGGTGGAATATTTGGTAATATGTTTGATTTTAACCGTGATGGAAAATTGGATTCTTATGAACGTGCTATGGAGTTTGGTTTTATACAATCATTAGATAAAGAAGTATCTGGTGAAATATACGATGAGGATGATGAAGATTTAACAGAACTTGAAGAGGCAGGTTTGGATCCGGAAGAATTAGAATTTATGGATGATGATGAAAGACGAGAGATTTTGGAAGCTGTGGGTTTGGATCCGGATGATTTTGATTTTTAGTATGAAAGTTGATTGGTAGCCTATGAAGAATAGTATAGTTGTATTGTCATCTAATAGAGAAAACAGAGTTCTGCGGCGAGGAGATATATATTTTGCAAATTTATGCGGGATAGAGGATTCTATAGGGTCCGAACAAACTGGTAGGCGACCGGTATTGATCATTCAAAATGATGTGGGTAATAAATATTCGCCTACGACAATCGTTGCCATATTGACTACTAAAATTAAAAATAATATGCCAACTCATGTAGTGATTGATAATTTTGCGGGACTATCGCAGACTAGTGTTGTTTGTTTGGAACAAATAAAAACAATTGATAAAAGTCGGTTGGAAAACTATCGTGGAAATATCGGAACACAATTAATGAGAGAAATTGAAAAAGCTATGCGGGTAAGTTTAGGAACTATGGAAAGCGCTCCTTATGAACAAATGATAGTGGCAGCGGCAAATAAAGAGGTGGATAAGATGGAGTTGGTAAAAAAAGATACATATTTTGATAATCAGCATTATAATTGGCTTCAGGTGGCAAAGGAACAAATGACATTTTTTGCTGATATAAAACAATATATGATTAACCTTCAAATACAACTGGACAATACAGAGGAAGAAATAGAAGATATTTTGGATTACATTGAAACTACCAATTATAATGTGGCACAGGGATATAAGATATATCGTATGTTGCGCGAACGGAGACAGTACAGAAAAGAATTACTGCAAGAGATAAATCAGTTGAAAGCGTTGACAGAGGCTTTTGAGTGTGAGCAAATGCGGCGATTATATCAGAGTGCATTATCAAAAATGCAACAAGGAGAAAGTGAAAAGAGAAGAACAGCTGTAGTTCAGCAGTTGTTAGCACAGGAAGTTAGTTAAGTATAGGTATGTAAATTCGGCTGATTTGGAATAAGAGTACAAATCGGCCGAAAATTATTTAAAAAAGTTTACATTCAAATAAATGTAATAACTGATTTCTATATGAATGTAAAAAAATGGAGATTGACAATTATATAGAAATGAAATAACATATCTATATAAAAGTAAACTGCTGGAGGTTGTTGTAATGGAAATCAATCAGGTGATTATGAAAGAAATACAAAAGAATAATAACATGATTACAACTGCACAAGTGGTTGCATTGGGATTTTCTAGAGCCTTATTATCCAAATACGTAAAAGAAGGCCTATTAGAACGTGGCCGTCAAGGAGTTTATATACTGCCGGATTCTGTTCATGATGATATGTATACGCTGATGCTAAGGTCGGAAAAGATTGTTTTTTCACATGATACAGCGTTGTTTTTAAATGGATTGTCGGAAAGAACACCTTTTGAACATTCGGTTACAATTCCAAGTAATTCAGTGTTATCAGATACTTTAATGGAAGAATGCACTTGCTATTATATAAAGCCGGAGTTGCTTACGCTGGGAATGGTGTGGAAAAAGACCACTTTCGGCAATGAAGTGAGATGCTATGATGCTGAACGTACCATATGTGATTTGCTACGTTCCAGAAACCGTATGGATGAAGAAACTGTAATAAGTGCGATAAAAAATTATGCAGCGTATAAAGATAAGGATTTGAATCGTCTGGCTGCATATGCGGAAAAATTTAGAGTAAGCAAGATTTTAAAACAATATATGGAGGTGTTGCTATGAGTTCCAAGGCTATGAGTTTAAAAGGAAGAATAAAAAATTATGCGAAGAGTAATAACATAGCAGCTCAGGTAGTTCTCCAAAATTACATGTTTGAATGTTTCCTTGCAAGGTTATCGGTATCCGAATATCATGAGAAATTTGTTGTAAAGGGTGGGATGCTGATAGCTGCTATTGTTGGATTGGATACCAGATCTACGATGGACTTAGACACCACGCTCCGAAATCTGCCATTAACAGAGGAAAAAATATCAGATGCGATTAACACAATTTGTGAAATCGATATGAAAGATGATGTTGTATTTACAGTAAAGTCTATTGAGCCAATTCGCAAGGATGATATTTATGGCGGTTATTGCGTTCGTTTAGATGCAGTATATGATACAATAATTACACCATTATCCGTTGATGTTTCTACAGGAGATGTGATTACCCCGGACGCAGTAAAGTATGAGTTTAGTGGTATTTTCGATGAAGATATTCGAATTAGCTTATGGGGATATAATATAGAGACGGTTATTGCAGAGAAAGTGGAAACAATTCTGCGTAGAGGTGTGTTTACCACAAGACCAAGAGATTATTATGATGTGTACATACTTGGAACAACGCAGGAATACGATAAGGAAATTTATAAGGAAGCTTTGAAAGCAACAGCAGAGCATCGTGGAAGTACAGAACAGATTTCTGATGTAGAGGGTATTTTGAAACAAATTTCAGAGAGTGATGATCTTAAAGATATGTGGAGAAAGTATCAGAAGAAGTTTGCGTATGCCAGTGACATTTCATATGAGGATGTTTTGGAAGTGTTGAAGAGGATTGTACTTTAAAATTCTTAGTAGTAGGAATTTTTGATTTACTACGATTTTTACTACTATTAGGTCGCAACAACTTGCAAAAATATGCTATAATTTGCCCAGTAACCGAATTTTTGAAGAAAAATACAATCGCCCGGAAATGCCTTAATAATTGGCTAAAATACGGCATTTCTTGGCAAATTAAGGAAGGAAAATACAATGATAAAAATACTTTTCGTTTGCCACGGCAACATCTGCCGCAGCACCATGGCCGAAAGCGTCATGACCCACCTCATAAAACAAAAAAACCTGGAATCCCAATTCCAGATTGCATCTGCAGCAACCAGTCGGGAGGAAATTGGAAATCCTCCCCATTATGGGACGGTCAATAAACTGAGGCAGGTCGGTATCCCGGTTGTCCCGCACAGAGCGGTACAGATGACAAAATCAGATTATAATGAATATGATTATCTGATTGGAATGGATAGTACAAATATCTGCAATATGACCAGGATTGCAGGCGGTGATCCGGATGGAAAAATTTATAAACTTTTATCGTTTGCAGGCATTGGCAGAGATGTTGCAGATCCGTGGTATACCGGAGATTTTGATGCTACCTATGAAGATATTATGACAGGATTGACCGCGTTTTTACATTCATTGCCGGAATACGCAGAATATTTTTAGAAAGGAAAGAACTGATGGGAAAATCAAACTGTGAATGCTGCATAAACTATGTTTATGATGAAGATTATGAATGTTATGAATGTCTGGTCAATCTGGATGAGGATGAAATGGGAAAGTTTTTAACCAGCTCATTTGATAATTGTCCCTATTTCCGTTTAGACGATGAATATGGTATAGTAAGAAAGCAGATGTAAAAAAGAATAGACCAAAAGAAAGAGGGGATCAAAACATGATAGATTTGAACCAGATGGGTGAAAAGGCTGCCGGTGTGAAATACCGCTTGCAGGCAGCAACCGCGATGGAAAAGAATAAGGTGCTTTTAGAAGCTGCAAAAGCATTGACGGATGAAGCGGAACGGGAACAAATCCTGAAGGCAAATGCTGAGGATATCCGGCGTGGAGAAGCAAATGGCATGCACCCTGGAATGCTTGACCGGCTGAGACTGGATGAAAAGCGTATGGAAGCCGTGGCAGAAGGGCTGCGTCAGATTGCAGAACTGGAGGATCCGATTGGAGAGGTATTGGATCAGTTCATACCGGAAAACGGTCTGCATATTACAAAGGTCAGGGTACCGATCGGTGTGATTGGAATTATTTATGAATCCCGTCCCAATGTTACAGTGGATGCCTTTGGATTGTGCTTTAAGGCAGGAAATGTTGTAATCTTAAAGGGTGGCAGTGATGCAATCTGCTCCAATATTGCAATTGCATCATGTCTGCGAAGAGTGCTTGCAAAGTGCGGCATGCCTGAGGATGTACTGCAGCTGATTGAAGATACCGACCGGGCAGTGGCTGCGGAATTTATGAAGCTGAATCAGTATGTGGATTTGCTGATTCCCAGAGGCGGTGCAGGATTAATCCGTACGGTAGTGGAAAACAGCACGATTCCTGTCATTGAAACAGGAACCGGAAACTGCCATATTTTCGTGGATGAAGATGCGGATCTGGACAAAGCACTTCCAATCATTATTAATGCCAAAACACAGCGTATTGGTGTCTGTAATGCTTGTGAATCACTTGTCATTCATGAAAAAATACGAGAAGCATTTTTACCCAGACTGGCAGAAGCATTGAAGACACATCAGGTCGAGATGCGGGCAGATGCTGCTGTCAGAGAATACATACCGGAAGCAGAAGAAGCAACAGAAGAAGATTTTGGAAAAGAGTATCTGGATTACATAATATCTATGAAAACTGTAGCAGGTGTAGAGGAAGCCATTTCCCATATTAATCGCTACAATACACATCATTCAGACGCAATCATTACAGAAAATAAAGAACATGCACAACAATTTTTAAAAGGTGTGGATTCCGCCTGTGTCTACGTCAATGCTTCCACACGGTTTACGGACGGCTTTGAGTTTGGCTTTGGTGCCGAAATCGGTATCAGTACACAAAAGCTTCATGCCAGAGGTCCTATGGGGTTAAAAGAACTGACTTCCTATAAATATACGATTGTAGGTAATGGCGAAGTGCGAGGCTGAGAACATAGCGGGCAGGAAAAATTAAACTCAAGAAATAATTTATAAAGAGGTAATAAAACATGAATATGGAAAACAATCAAATGGACTATTATAACTATAATCAGGGAATGCCGCAGGCACCCAAGAAGAAGCGCGGGAGTACACTTTCTATCTTAGCTCTTGTATTTTCAATCATTGCCCTGCCGTTAACCTGCTTTTTAGTCGGTGTAATATTTACAATATTAGCTCTGATTCTGGGAGTGACTGCACTGGTTTTGAAACAGGAGAACAAGGGACTTGCAATCGGGGGGGATTGTGATATCTGCCATTACACTTATTCTGGAAATTGTAGCAGTGGTAGCATGCGTTTCTTATCTTGAAAACGTAGATCCGGAAGAAATGATGGAGGTGCTCGTCCCAACTTATAATAAACTGATGGCACAAACCGATGACTATGAAATAGAAGATAAGCTGTCCGGATATGCCTGGAAAATGGATGATGATTCCATACTCTGTCTGTATGATGATGGCAGTTTTTGCTGGTTCCAGTCAGAAGAGACACTGGCATGGTATGAGGGTACATATTCACTTTCACAGGGTAATGATGCAGTAGATGACTTGAAATTGCATGGATTTTTTAATGAAGATGAATTTGAAAAGCAGGATAAATTCTTAAGAAGTGATGTATATTATCTGACACTGGATACTGACACCGTAGTCATTGATGGAGATGTCATTGGGAATGATACAACGCAGGAATATAGTATTATGATCTATGTACTGGATCCAACCCAGGCGCAGATTATGAACCTTGGATCCTGCGAAGACGGTACATTGGAACGTACTTCTATGATTTATCCGGATTAATATTAAACGGACCACCAACGAAAAAATACAATTCTAAAACAGCCATCCGCTTTTGCATTGCGCAAGAGAGGATGGCTTGTATTTTATCCTCATTTTTGTTATAATCGGTCACAGTTTGAAATGAAGAAGGTTTCATACCCACAATATGATCCATTATGTTTATATGAAGAATATTTGGAAAGGATTTGCAATAGATGGAACAGACCAAAAAAGACATAACCCTCGAAAATGGAAACCGTATTCCTACCGATGAAACAGCAAGACAGTACTATTTTATGGAAAAGGCACGTAAGTATGTAGAGGAACTTGCTCATAAGCTTGGCAGAAAACCAACCTTCTGTGTAACGACCTTTGGCTGTCAGATGAATGCAAGAGATTCTGAAAAGCTGTCTGGTATCCTCACTGCAATCGGTTATGAAAACAGTGAAAATGAAGAAGCCGATTTTGTCATTTACAATACATGCACCGTCCGTGATAATGCAAATCAGCGTGTTTATGGCAGATTGGGTGTTCTAAATTCCTTCAAACGAAAAAATCCCCATATGAAGATAGCTCTCTGCGGCTGTATGATGCAGGAGAGCAGCGTAATCGAAAAAATCCGAAAGAGCTATTCTTTTGTGGATTTAATTTTCGGAACTCATAATATTTTCAAGTTTGCAGAATTGTTTATTACTTGTTTTGAAAATCATGAAATGATCGTGGATATATGGAAGGATACCGATCAAATCGTAGAGGATCTTCCGGTCGAACGCAAGTATCCATTCAAATCCGGCATCAATATCATGTTTGGCTGCAACAATTTCTGCAGCTATTGTATTGTGCCTTATGTTCGTGGACGAGAACGAAGCAGGGAACCGAAAGATATTATCCGTGAGATTGAAACACTGGTTGCAGATGGTGTTGTGGAAATCATGCTGCTTGGACAGAACGTAAACTCTTACGGAAAAAATTTAAAGGACCCCATCAGCTTTGCCAGTCTGCTTCAGGAAATCGAAAAGATTGAAGGTCTGAAACGAATCCGGTTTATGACCTCCCATCCGAAGGATCTTTCGGATGAACTGATTGATGTTATGGCGAAATCCAAGAAAATATGCCGCCATCTTCATCTGCCTCTGCAGTCCGGTTCTACCCGAATCTTGAAGGAAATGAACCGCAGATATACAAAGGAACAGTATCTTGCACTTGCCCGGAAAATCAGAGAGCGAATTCCGGATATTGCCATTACAACCGACATCATCGTAGGCTTTCCGGGCGAAACTCTGGCAGATGTGGAAGAAACGATCGATGTAATTAAACAGGTACAGTATGACAATGCGTTTACCTTTATCTATTCCAAGCGTACAGGCACGCCGGCGGCAGCAATGGAGCAGGTTCCGGAGGAAATCGTAAAGGAAGGCTTTGATAAAGTCTTAAAGGTGGTACAGGACACCGCAAGAGAGAGAGTAAAACTCTGGCAGGGCCAGACCGCAGAAGTTCTGGTAGAGGAAATTAATGAGCACGATGCGTCTCTGGTAACCGGAAGAATGTCTAATAACACACTTGTTCATTTTAAAGGAGATGTTTCTTTGATTGGTAAAATTGTACCAGTTAAGCTGGAGGAGTGCAGAGGATTTTACTATTTTGGAGAAAAAATATAAAAAAAAGATAAAAAAATGTTGCTTTTTATCATTTTATCTGTTAAGCTGATTTTGTTTGATATTCAAATTATTTTTCATATGATGGAGGAGAATGAAAATGGAAAAAAGTATTTCTACAGGATTAAAAGTATGGCTGTGGATTGTTATTGTACTGAATGGTCTCAGTGTAATTAGCAATCTTACAAAAATCGGCAGTAATCCGTTCGGATCCATTGTCAGCATCGTATTGGAAGCAGTTATGATTTACGCATGTATCATGATTATGTTCCAGATGAAGAAGCTTGGATTTAAGCTGATAGTAATTATGGCAGTTGTAAATGCTGTTTTCTCAGTAATTGCGTCTGTTATTGGTGGTATTGCCGCTGGTGCAATTACCGGAAGTGCCGCAGTTGGTATAGCCGGAGGCGTTATTGCAGCAATCTTTACAATAATCATTGCAGCAATCTGCCCGCTTGTTACATACCTTCTGATGAAAAAAGACTGGGATATGTTCGAATAAGAAACAGTCTGACAAGAAAAATGGGAAAGAGAAAAGCAGAACAATGCTTATCTCTTTTTTGTTCATTGCTGTATTTCACAGAACAAATTTTGCACACAGCACAAATTTCATAAAAACAACTTGCATTTCTACGTACATCGTATTATGATAAAAAACGTGTGTTTATAAAATTTTTATCTTTCTAAACAAATCATAAAACAGAACGTAAAGAAATACAGATGAGGAGTAAGTATATGGAAAAATTGAAACCAAAGTTGTTTTCCGTTATGAAAACCTATACGAAGGAACAATTCGTTAAAGATGTCATCGCTGGTATTATTGTAGCAATTATTGCACTTCCCCTGTCCATTGCGCTGGCATTAGCTTCCGGCGTCACACCGGAAAAAGGACTTTATACGGCAATTACCGCCGGATTTGTCATTTCCTTTTTAGGCGGAAGCCGGGTCCAGATTGCAGGTCCAACAGCAGCATTTGCTACTATTGTAGCAGGAATCGTGGCAAAGCAGGGGATGGACGGACTGGTCATTGCCACCTTGCTTGCGGGTATGATCCTGATTCTGATGGGTCTCTTACGTTTGGGAAACCTGATCAAATTCATCCCGTATACGATTACGACCGGCTTTACTTCCGGCATCGCGATTACCATTCTAATCGGACAGTTAAAAGATTTCTTCGGTCTTACGATTGTGAGCACAGAACCACTTGTGGAAACGATGGACAAACTGAGTGCGGATGTGAAAGCAATCGGAACGATCAATATTCAGGCAACACTGGTTGGTGTGCTCTGCCTTGCCATATTGATCTTCTGGCCAAAGCTTCCGGGCTTTTTGAAAAAAATTCCACCGTCTTTGATTGCGGTAATTGTCAGCATCATAATTGTGAAGGGACTGGCACTTAACGTCAATACCATTGGTGATCTGTATGAAATATCCAATAAACCGCCACAGTTCCACCTTCCGGCTATTACACTTTCTTCGGTTGGCAGCCTCCTTCCGGATGCGTTTACAATTGCTATTTTAGCAGCAATCGAATCCCTTTTATCCTGTGTAGTTGCAGACAGTATGGTCAATTCCAGACACCGTTCCAATATGGAACTGATTGCTCAGGGAGCAGGTAATATGACCTCTGCTTTATTCGGTGGTATTCCGGCAACCGGAGCGATTGCCAGAACAGCAGCCAATGTCAAAAACGGCGGACGCACTCCGATTGCAGGAATGGTGCATGCCGTAACCCTGTTTTTGATTTTAATTATACTGATGCCTTATGCAGCGCTCATTCCTATGCCTGCCATTGCTGCCATTCTGTTTATGGTAGCCTATAATATGAGTGAATGGCGCAAATTTCTGCATCTGTTAAAAACCTCACCAAAGAGCGACATTATTGTACTGGTAACCACCTTTATCCTGACCGTTGTCTTCGACCTTGTTGTAGCCATCGAAACCGGAATTTTACTTGCGGCGGTTCTGTTCATGAAGCGTATGAGCGATGTGACTGAGGTAGAAAGCTGGAAATATGTAGATGAGGACAATGTCCCTGACAGTCTGTCCTTAAGAGTCGTACCGAAGCATACACATGTATATGAAATCAGCGGTCCGATGTTCTTTGCAGCCGCAAATAAGATTTTAAGCATAACATTAGAAGAAAAAACCAAGTGTCTTGTTCTTCGTATGCGAAGCGTAAATGCCATTGATGCAACAGCCATGCATTCTCTGGAAGAACTTCAGGAAAAATGCCAGAAGATGGGAATTGTTTTAATTTTATCCCATGTCAATGACCAGCCCATGAACGTCATGAAAAAGAGCGGCTTCTATGAAACAGTAGGAAGTGAAAACTTCTGTGCACATATTGATGATGCCCTGGCAAGGGCAGAAGCCGTTGGCAAATAAAAATAAATATACCCAAATACTATATTTTGTGGTATATTGATAAGCGGAGACATAGCGATATGTCCCGCTTTTTCATTTCATGGGAAGAATCGGAGGCTGAAACAAAAATCAGAACCGTCTTCTAAAAAAGCGGGAAACGGAGGATAAACATGGCAGAACTTACACCCATGATGCAGCAATATATGGAAACGAAGGAGCAGTATAAGGACTGTATCCTTTTTTACCGTCTGGGGGATTTTTATGAGATGTTCTTTGACGATGCACTGACTGCATCCAGTGAACTGGAGATTACCCTGACCGGAAAAAACTGCGGGTTGGAGGAAAGGGCGCCGATGTGCGGGATTCCCTATCATGCAGTAGACGGATATCTGAATAAACTGGTGTCCAAAGGATATAAGGTTGCAATCTGTGAGCAGGTAGAGGATCCGAAGCAGGCAAAGGGCATCGTGAAAAGAGAAGTCATTCGTATCGTAACTCCCGGTACGAATCTGAATATGCAGGCATTGGAGGAAAGCAGAAACAATTATCTGATGAGTATTGTATACATTCCGGGGCGTATCGGAATATCGATAGCGGATGTTACAACAGGTGATTATTATCTGACAGAGGTAGAGGATAACCGAAAACTTTTTGATGAAATTTCCAAATATCTGCCGAAAGAAATCATCTGCAACGAAGCCTTTTTAGTCAGCGGTATGGATATCGAGGATTTAAAAGGCAGACTGGGCATTTCGGTATCCCCATTGGAACCATGGTATTTTGATGATGACGGATGTAAAAAGTGCCTGCGCAATCATTTTAAAGTCTCAACGCTGACCGGACTTGGAATAGAGGACTTTCCGTCTGGCATAACTGCAGCAGGAGGACTTTTACAGTATTTATATGAGACGCAAAAGAACTCTCTCGAACACTTTACCCATTTGTATCCTTATCTTACCAGCCGCTTTATGCTGCTCGACAGCTCTACCAGACGAAATCTGGAATTGACGGAAACACTTCGGGAAAAGCAAAAGCGGGGATCCCTGTTATGGGTATTGGATAAGACCAAAACAGCCATGGGAGCACGAACACTTCGTAGTTATCTGGAACAACCACTGATTGACCGAAATTCCATAGAGATGCGTCTGGATGCCATTGAAGAGCTGCAGAAAGATTCCGTCTCCCGGGACGAAATTCGGGAATATCTGAATCCCATTTATGATCTGGAAAGGCTGCTTGGAAAGATCAGCTATAAGACTGCCAATCCAAGAGACCTGATTGCTTTTCGTAATTCGCTGGAAATGCTGCCGCATATCAAAACGGTTTTGTCCGGCTTTGAAAAGGAGCTGTTATGCAAAATCCAGGACGAGATGGATGATCTAAGCGATCTCTATCAGCTCATTCAGTCTTCTATTGAAGAAGAACCTCCTGTTTCCGCACGTGAGGGCGGTATTATCAAAGAAGGCTACAATGAAATTACGGATAATTTAAGACATGCTAAAACCGAGGGAAAAACCTGGCTGGCAGAGCTTGAAAATACAGACAGAGAACGGACAGGCATCAAAAACCTGAAAATCAAATACAACAAAGTGTTCGGTTATTATTTTGAGGTCACAAATTCTTATAAGGATCTTGTCCCTGAAGATTATATCCGTAAACAGACGCTTGCAAATGCAGAGCGCTATACTACACCACGCTTAAAAGAGTTGGAGGATACGATCCTGAATGCAGAAGATAAGCTCTGTTCCTTAGAATATGAACTGTTCTGCAAGGTACGGGACACGATTGCATCCCAGATTGAACGTATCCAGAAGACGGCAAAAGCAGTCGCCAAGCTGGATGTATTTGCATCACTTTCCATCGTGGCGGAACAGAATCATTATGTACGACCGAAACTGAATGAAAAGGGCATTATCGATATAAAGGATGGCAGACACCCTGTAGTGGAAAAAATGATTATCAACGATATGTTTATTTCCAATGATACCTATCTGGACAACGGCAACCATTGTATCGCAGTTATTACCGGTCCGAACATGGCGGGTAAATCCACTTATATGCGACAGACTGCCCTGATCGTACTGATGGCGCAGATTGGTAGCTTTGTTCCGGCAAAATCGGCAAATATTGGCATTGTGGATCGTATTTTCACGCGAGTGGGAGCTTCCGACGATCTTGCAAGCGGTCAGTCTACGTTTATGGTCGAAATGAACGAAGTCGCTAATATTCTGCGGAATGCAACGTCAAACAGTCTGCTGGTACTTGATGAAATCGGAAGAGGTACCTCTACCTTTGACGGTCTTTCCATCGCCTGGGCCGTAATCGAACATATCAGCAACCGCAAGCTTCTTGGTGCCAAAACACTGTTTGCGACCCATTATCATGAACTGACAGAATTAGAAGGTAAAATCAACAACGTGAACAATTACTGCATTGCCGTTAAGGAAAAGGGCGATGATATTGTTTTTTTAAGAAAAATCATAAAGGGGGGGGAGCAGATAAAAGCTACGGTATCCAGGTTGCAAAACTGGCCGGAGTGCCGGATATGGTCATTGACCGTGCCAAAGAAATTGTGGAACAGTTGAGTGATAATGACATCACAGAAAAAGTACAGAATATTGCAGTCGAGGTAAAGAACGATAGGAAGAAAACCGTTACCTATGATGAGGTGGATCTGGAGCAGATTTCCCTGTTTGATACAGTAAAGGACGAAGATGTGCTGCAGGAACTGAAAGAAGTGGATATTTCCAATCTGACTCCGGTGGATGCGCTAAATACGCTTTACAGACTGCAGACCAAGCTGAAAAACCGTTGGCAGGCATAATCTTATCCAAACTACGCCAATCTGTTTGCAAAGGTAGAAAAGGAGTGTAACGCATGGCAGAAATTCGTGTACTGGACAGTGCAACCATAGATAAAATCGCAGCAGGAGAGGTTGTGGAACGACCATCCAGCGTAGTCAAAGAGATTGTGGAAAATGCCATTGATGCTGGAGCCGATGCGATTACGGTAGAAATCAAAGAAGGAGGCATTTCCCTGATTCGTGTGACGGACAACGGAAGCGGCATCGAAAAAACACAGATTGAAAATGCGTTCAAACGTCATGCTACCAGCAAGATCAAAACGATAGAAGATCTGATCGGAGTGTCAAGCCTGGGCTTTCGTGGCGAAGCACTTTCCAGCATCTCTGCGGTTGCACAGGTGGAACTGATTACGAAAACAAAGGATGAATTAAGTGGAAGCCGCTATACGATCGAGGGTGGAAAAGCAGGCATAATCGAAGAAATCGGAGCCCCCGACGGAACGACCTTTTTAATCCGTAATTTGTTTTTTAATACACCGCCACTCCGTAAATTCTTGAAAACAGCCGCAACCGAAGGCGGCTATATTTCTGATTTGATGGAACATATGGCACTGAGTAAACCAAATGTTTCCTTTCAATACATTCAGAATGGACAGACTCGATTTCGGACTTCCGGAAACGGTGATCTGAAAGAAATCATTTACCGGATTTACGGGCGTGACATTGCCGGAGAACTCATTCCGGTAGAAGCAGATATGGCGGGTGTAAAAATATCCGGCTTTCTAGGGAAACCTTCCATCAACCGTTCCAACCGAAATTTTGAAAATTATTTTGTAAACGGACGTTATATCAAGAGTAGTCTGATCGCAAAAGGCATTGAAGAAGGCTATAAATCCTTTCTGATGCAGCATAAATATCCGTTTACCGTATTACATTTTGATGTGGACTGCAGCCTGTTAGATGTCAATGTACATCCTGCAAAAATGGATATCCGTTTTCAGAACCAGATTATCTTTTATGATTTTTTGGTCCGTACTATATCAGAAACCTTGCAGCATAAAGATTTAATTCCACAGGTAACTGTCGGAAAACCGGAAAAGAAACCACAGGCTTCTCCTGTCCCGAGAGCACCGGAGCCTTTTGAGCAAAATAGGATTGCCCATGTTAAAAAGGAACCGGAAAATTCCCTGACCATTGAAGAATCAAAATCAGTTTCTCCGCTTGTCGTAGAAAACAGCATTTATCAGGCAAAGCCCAAAATACTCGGAACAGTATCTGCTCCACAACCAGTACGCAATGTGATCAAAAAGGAAGAACAGATTTTGGTGGAAAGGCCGACACAGCTTACCATGTTCGAGGAGCATATGCTGACAAAAGCGGCGCGCAGTGACGTAAGGATACTGGGACAGCTTTTTCAAACCTATTGGCTGATTGAATATGAAGAAAAGCTGTTTATTATGGATCAGCATGCGGCACATGAAAAAATCAAGTATGAACGGCTGATAAGCCAGCTGTCCGGGAAAGAATTAATGACCCAGATTCTGAATCCTCCTGTCATTGTCACGCTTTCCGGAAAAGAGGAAACCATTTTGAAACAGTACTGGGATTCTTTCGCAGGTCTTGGGTTTGAACTGGAGGAATTTGGCGGAAATGAATATGCAATCCGTTCGGTACCCGCGGATCTGTATGGCTGCAATGAAAAACAAATGTTTTTGGAAGTATTGGACGAACTCTGTGAAGATGGTGCAAAAGGAACCCCGGATGTAATACGTCAGAAACTGGCATCCATGGCATGCAAAGCGGCAGTCAAGGGAAATATGCGTATGAGTATGCCTGAGGTTGAAAAACTCATCGAGGAACTGTTTACACTGGAAAATCCCTATCATTGTCCGCATGGCAGACCAACCATGATATCTATGAGTAAATACGATATTGAGAAGAAATTTAAACGTATTCTGTAAAAATATTCCGGTCCCCTCGACCGGATGGGAGGTATATTATGGAAAAACCCCCTCTGATTATACTGACCGGACCTACGGCAGTAGGAAAAACTGAAATTTCCACTGCTTTGGCAAAAGCAGTAAACGGAGAAATTATTTCTGCGGATTCCATGCAGGTATACAAACATATGAATATCGGCTCAGCCAAAATCCATCCGGAAGAGATGGCAGGAATCCCGCATCATATGATTGATATACTGGAACCAACCGAAGACTTTAACGTAGTGACATTTCAGCAATATGCGAAAAAATGTATCCATCAGATCCTTTCCAGAGGACATGTTCCTATTTTGGTTGGTGGAACCGGATTTTATATCCAGTCGGTTCTGTATGACATTGATTTTACGGAGAATGAAGAAAATACATCATATAGACAAGAACTGGAAAAGCTTGCATTCGAAAAGGGAAATCAGTACCTGCATGAAAAGCTTGCATCCGTGGATCCAAAAGCGGCGCAGGACATACATGCAAACAATGTGCGTCGCATAATCCGCGCACTGGAATTTTATGAGCTGACCGGAACCAGAATATCAGAAC
>JAAYNV010000003.1 GCA_012520645.1 Clostridiales bacterium
AAAAATTTTGAATCAAACTAAAAAGAAGTAAATATTACCACATACTTTTCAAAAAGAGAAACCTCGCAAACGGCGTATTTACGCCGACTACGAGGTTTTTACCTTTTCTCAACTGTCAAAGATGGGAATTTTGAAATAATAAAGAGGTTTTCGCATTTACTTTTCCACCGAGAGCTGACGCTTCGCTTCCTCCCTGATTTCCTCATAGCTGTAAACCGGCACTCTGCTGACTCCCTCCGGTACCTTCTGGTAATAGACCATTTTCTCTGCATCCGCCTGTATAAACCCATACAGACAAGCCGTAATCTCGCCTTCCTCACCAACCAAATAAGCGGCATTTTCTCCGCATAACAGTCTTCCCGCGGGTAATTCCTGTATCCGGACAACCGCATGGGCGATATCTGTATATTCCCGCTTTTTCTCCAGTGTATCCACATCATATACCGTTACCCGGCCGTCTTTGCTGGTCACAAAAACTTCCTCTTCGCTATCATCCATACAGATCTGTTCGACATAAGCGGCATGGACCGGAACACATACAGACGGCTTAGTATCCCCAAAGGCATAGACCTGCAGTTCTTTTTCTGCTGTGGAAGCCAGTACATAATAATTATGATCAGGGCTGACACAGGAAGCATCCGTAACCGCTTTCGCCGCAGGCACCTCCATGGTCTGCTCTACCGTACCATCCATGGTCCGTATCACCCGTATATTCTCATACTCTTCCTGATAAAGCAGGCTGCCGTCCGCATTGTGCCCCTTGTAATCTCCCATTTCTTCGATCGTAATCTCCTGTTTTCGCAAAGCTGTTTCACTGTCCAGACAGGTCATATTATGATACTGAAGCACGATCAGGTCACTTCCCCGGAAGAAAATGTGCTCAATCCTCTCATCAAATTCCGCTTCTCCGAGCATTTCCCATTTCACCGTATCATAGATGCTGACATGCTCTCTGCCATCCTCCGTCTCAGACTGTACCGCCAGCCTTCTGCCGTCATCTGACAATACCATCCGGTAAGCTCCCTTCTCCAGTCCAGCAATGGTTTCTGCCTCCGGTGTTCTGGCATATCCGTAAATGATCACACGATTTTCCAGATACGCTGCCGCAGCATATCGTTTCCCAATCCATACAAAGTCTCTGACATTCTCTGAACAGGAGGCAAACTTTCCTTCCTGATAAAGACACATCCCACTGTCCAGATCTGCCAGTTGGAATTCTCCATCCCGGGTATAAAGTGCTACAATCTCCGTTCCTTCCAACGGGTTCATGCCAACCACTTCACTGCCGTGATTATTGCTGTACAGGAGCCTGCCGTTGCGTGCGTCCAGTATCCCGGAAGTGTCATAACCTACAAAAAAAACTTTCTCCAGTCCAACTCCGGCATACCTGACTTCCCGTATCCTGCTTTCTTCATTGACATAGCTCCACTTCGCTGTGCCAGTCTGTCCTTCCTGCCATGGAAAGCAGCTCAGATTTCCCCTGATTATTGCATTGAACTCAAATTCATCCATTGCCAGAGCCTGATTCGACACAACGAAAAGTTCTCCGTCTCCGAATACAATCTGTTCTACATCCTGCTCCGGCACCATAATCTCACTGGTTTTCTTTCCGGTTTCTGTATCATAAAAAAGCACTTTTCCTGCAGACATAACATCATCCGACTTAAGCGGCACCGCAAGGTATCTGCCATCCGGACTAAAAGCCGCGTTTTCTGCAAACGAAAGCCCTTCCGGTGCTTCTGCCGAAAAAAGTTCTGCACCGTTATCCGATCCATACACGGTAAAATGCGAACCAAAACGTACCATGAACTGCTGACCTGTTGGGCTGACACATATGTCATATACATATCCGCTGTCATTTTCAGAAATACACGCACCGTCCTTTATCCGTACAATTCGAAAGCCGTCCTCTGTTTTATGTACAAAAAGCTCCTCGGATAAAAACCCAACTTCGTTTTCAGAAAAAACAGCGGCAGAATCCATAGCATCCACCTCGCAGAGCCGCTCTCCATTTGTTGGATCCCAGATAATGACAGTACCGTCAATCGCTACTGTCATAAGCTTTTCTCCCGTCGGTGATGCCTGTATCACATCCACAATACCGTCCTGCTCCAAAGCCCGCTCCGGCAGGATATGCCTTCCATTCTCATACAATCTAAGGCTCTTGGTCAGTGCATACTCTGCCTCAGGTGTATAAGGAATATCTCCATTTTTCTTAGAATCAGGCAGTACGGAAAGCGCCAGCTCCACCGCACCAACACGATCGCCTGCTGCAAGCAGACGCTCTGCCTCTCTGGCGCTCATTCCTGCCTGGGTCTTAAGTGACTGCCTGTACTGCTCTTCAATCTTTTCAGACTGGCTGTTAATCTGCTCATTTTGCGCCTTAATCTGCGTATTCTGACTATGAATACGAAGTGCCATGGCAGTACTGACCGTTCCAAAACAAAAGCATACCGCACTGCCAGCAAGCACTGAGGTCAAAATCCTCTTCATTCGCTGTTCCTTATGCCGCTGCTTTAAGTCATCATAACCGCAGTGGAACATCGGCGCTACAAGGCGTAAGATTTCCTCCTGTATCCTGCGCTTTATCTCTTTTCTTGTCTCCCCGCGCACATCCGCAGCTAACGGTTCTACTTCACAGCGCTCAATAACGGTTGTGCCATCCTCCAAAGTCCGTTCCTGTTCCTCGTAAAGTAAAAGTTCCGGAAACGCTTCTCTTGGTTCTCCTTCTGCCAGAACCGCAAAGATTTTTTCTCTGCCATGCAATTTGATAAAGGTCTCAATTTCCCTCTGACACCAACGCGATTCCGGCAGACGCGGCGTACAGATTACGATCAGATATTCCGATTCCTCCAAAGCCCTGGTAATCGGCTCTGCCAGATTGTTTGCCAACGGCAGTTCATCCCGGTCACGGAATACCCGCCTGATATTTTTCCTTTCTCCCTCCGGAACTTTCTGTGCCATTTTCCCCGGCAATTTAAATGCTTCCAGTTTTTTGTGAAGCATCTCTGCTACATACTGGTCCAACGGTGCATGCCGGTAGCTGATAAACGCATCATATCGGTATTTTTCTTTCATCTTATCATTTCCCGTATCTTTTTGATTTCATTTTCCCTCAGTCCTCTTGTCTGCTTTAAAACAGCTAACAGTTCCCCTGCGTCATCCCCACACCAGAATTTCACGCAATCTGCAATACTTCTCGCTTTATAGGTCTGCTCCATGATATGTGGATGATAAAAAAACTGCCTGCCCTTTCGGTACATTTCCAGATACTCTTTTTTTACCAGACGGCTCAAAAAGGTGGAAACCGTCTGCGGTTTCCACGTCTTTCCATAGCGTTCATTCACCAGCACTGTAATCTGCTGCAGTGACATATCCGCTCTGGTATCCCATATACACTTCATAACCTGCTGCTCGCATTCTGTTAACCCTCTGTCCACAACTTCCATCCCTCTTTTACTCCTCTCATTCTCCTGCGGCATTCTAATCCTTCACCGGCTCATATGTTTTTGCAAAAATTTCTGCCTCCACTACATAGACATCCTTCTCATCATCTCCCCGTACCGCAAGATAATCTCCCGGCTGTCCCAGCATATACTTCTCCTCATCCCAGAGTGTAAACACCTTGACCCTCTTCTCAAGGCGTCTTGCATGAATACATACCTCTCCAGTAGCTTCACAGACTCCTGCATGATCCGCCAAAGGCTTGGTTTCTCCGGTCAGACGGTTTTTTACAGTCGGCGTATACTCTGCACGGAGCGTACATTCCTCAATGCTGTATTTTTGATCGAGCACGCGATAGGAACGTTCAAATTTCTTCTGCGCAATCGGATAGACCTCGCCCTTCACACCGATCATGATATACTGATCCGTATCGACCGCCATATCCACATCCCCTTCCAGTGTACGCACCGTAATCGGCGTACCGACCGGAAGCACATCCGCAATACGGACATAACCGAGCGGAAGATTTTTTTTACGGTACCGGCTCATTTCGGATAAATCAGCCATATAATCCCTGGCATAAATAATGTCACAATTGTCAAAATATTCGTTCATTCTCTGGCTCAGATATGCTTCCGAATGCAGCGTTGGGTAATACTCCTCATACAGCCCCATACTGATAAAGCCCCCTGCCTTTTCCAGATGACCACCGCCCGAACCGATATTGCTGCACAAAAAAGAAGCCAATTCACTTGCCATAACCTCCCGTACACAGCTTCGTACCGACAGTTTAAAGCCCTCCGGTGATTCGTTGTACACTACACAGGTATGTACCTCATCCACCTGAATCAAGAGATCACTGATCAGACCAAGAATATTGGGATCACAAGGCTGGGAATGAATAATGGCATAATTGTAATCGTCATTAAAGATGTACCGGATCATGGCAATTCCGGCAATTTCTAGTTCTTTTAATGTAATATTGGAATTACGGAACATCAGAATCAGACTTTTCTGATAAACCAGACTGTCCCGCATATCCATATCATGTGGATTATAGAGCTCCGAAAACTGATTCGTATCTGTATACAGTCCGTAATACAGTGCTGTCCCCAGCCTGATATTATCGGTCATCTCATACTTTTCTTCACAAAGCATTTCCCATACCAGCGTAGAACAGCTTCCAAGACTGGAATTGATACGTGTCAGTGCAATCTCTGCCGTGGTACTCTCAATCTGATGATGGTCGATTACCGCCACATGCTCTGCCGGAATTTTTGTCACATTTCCTGCCCCGTACTGACAGTCTACGGTAATGAGTAGCCCCGGCTGCTCTTTTTCGGGAATTTCCATATATACAATCGGAATATCCAGCTTTTCCACCATCAGTTCCAGATTCTTTTTCTGTATCCGGTTTCTTCCGCTGTAGACTAAACGGGTATCCTTCCCCCTGTCTTTAAAATAGCAATACAAAGCAAATCCGGACGCCAGTGAATCTCCGTCCGGATTGTCATGACATTGTATCGTAATCGGATTATACTGTTCCAGCTCTCTTAACTGCATTTGTTTTCTCCTGTACGCATACATACTTTTCTTCAAAAGCTTCTTTTGTCATCGGTCTGTCAAAGTAAAATCCCTGAATCAGACTGACCTTCATATCCTTTAAAACCTCATACTGTTCCTTTGTTTCAATACCTTCCACGCAGACATTGACACCAATGGCATCCGCAAGCTCTGCTACCATCTTTATAAAATAGCGTGAATACTTATCCTGCGCCAGATCCGCCACAAAACTCTGGTCTACCTTAATAACATCCAGCGGCATCTCCCGGATATGATTGAGCGAGGAATAGCCGGTTCCGAAATCATCCAATGCAATTCTGGCTCCGAGCTTTTTGATGCTCTCCAAAATGATCTTCATCCGGTCCATATCGTTGATCGCCAGACTCTCTGTCACCTCCAGTGTCAGATTCTGCGGAGAAATTCCGGTCTCTTCAATCGTCCTTTCAATGACCTCTACAATATCCGGCTGCAGAAGCTGAACGACCGACAGATTA
>JAAYNV010000004.1 GCA_012520645.1 Clostridiales bacterium
AATCCTCTGTATTATAATACTTTTCTCCGTTTTGTCAAATCATGATATATATTAAAAAACTTTAGTTGTCCATTTTCTGCAGTCCCATACATCCGTTGCCAGTCCCTCGTAAAAATCCGGTTCATGACAGACCATCAGAATGCTGCCCTTGTATGCCTGTAATGCCCGTTTTAATTCGTCTTTGGCATCTACATCCAGATGATTGATTGGCTCGTCCAAGAGAAGAATGTTCGTTTCACGGTTTAAGAGCTTGCAGAGACGTACCTTAGCCTGTTCTCCACCGCTTAACACTTTGACCTTGCTTTCAATATGCTTGGTCGTCAGACCGCATTTGGCCAGAGCGGCACGTACCTCATACTGGGTAAAGCCCGGAAATTCCTGCCAAATCTCTTCAATACAGGTGGTTTCTATGCCAGATGCCATTTCCTGTTCAAAATACCCGATGCTTAAGTAATCGCCCTGTTCTACGGAGCCGGAGAGTGGTTGGATCAACCCAAGTATACTCTTTAGCAGAGTGGTCTTTCCAATTCCGTTGGAGCCGGTCAGAACGATTTTCTGTCCCCGTTCCATTTCCAGATTGAGTGGAGTGGAAAGCGGTTCGTCATATCCAATGACAAGATTTTCAGTGGTAAAGATATAACGTCCCGGAGTGCGGGCTTCTTTGAAGTAAAATTCCGGTTTTGGTTTTTCCGATGCCAGTTCGATCATATCCATTTTATCCAGCTTCTTCTGGCGGGACATTGCCATATTGCGGGTAGCAACCCTCGCCTTGTTGCGGGCAACAAAGTCCTTTAAATCTGCAATTTCTTTCTGCTGGCGATTGTAGGCGGCTTCTAGCTGTGCCTTTTTCATCGCATAGACCTCTTGGAATTTGTCATAGTCGCCCACATAACGGTTCAGCTCCTGATTGTCCATGTGATAGATCAGGTTGATAACGCTGTTTAAGAATGGAATATCATGGGAAATCAGGATAAAAGCGTTTTCATATTCATTCAGATAACGTTTCAGCCATTCAATATGTTCGGCATCCAGATAGTTGGTTGGCTCGTCAAGGAGCAGGATGTCCGGTTTTTCCAATAAAAGTTTGCCAAGTAGTACCTTGGTACGCTGTCCGCCGCTTAAATCGGTGACATCCTTATCCAGACCGATCTCTGTTAGTCCGAGCGCCCGTCCTACCTCTTCCACCTTGGCGTCGATCATATAAAAATCGTGCATGGTCAGCATATCCTGAATGGTTCCAAGTTCCTCCATATAAACTTCCAGTTCTTCCGGAGAAGCTTCGCCCATTTTGTCACAAATTTCATTCATTTGGGCTTCCATTTCAAATAGAAACCGGAAAGCACTTGCCAGAACTTCACGGATGGTCATGCCCTTTTCCAGTACAGTATGCTGATCGAGATAGCCGACCCGTACATTTTTTGCCCATTCAATTTTTCCTTCGTCCGGCTGCAGTTTTCCTGTAATGATATTCATAAAAGTGGATTTTCCTTCGCCGTTTGCTCCGACCAGACCGATGTGCTCGCCTTTTAACAGACGAAAGGATACATTATGAAAAATAGCGCGGTCGCCAAAGCCGTGGGACAGGTTTTCTACATTTAATATACTCATTTTTATATCGATACTCCTTTTTTTACTACATGCCGGCAGAAATGTCTGTAGTTATAAAACAGCCAGTTTTGTCTGCGGGCATCAGCGGTATTATAGCATGAAAAGGGAGAAAAGGGGAAGGAGGGAAAAGCCCTTTTCTTCCCTCTTTTGCATATACTGTAGCAAGTGAGATTCGTGCAGGGCGGAAAGGATTGTAAGACGCCCTGAACAGAGCCGGTTTATGAAAAAATGGAGGTTTTATGGATACATCGAGAAGTGAGGAATTTTTTCGTGTTATGATGAGTCAGAGTCCCAGAGCTTATAGTCATGTATATGGGAGCGACAGATATCCGGAAATTGCAGGAATGGTGCTTTTTTTTGAAACGGAAAGAGGAACCGTGGTCTTTGCGGAGTTTCAGAATCTTCCGGTGGCGGCAGGGGAATGTACACAGGATTTCTTTGGATTCCATATTCATGAGGGTGGAAGCTGCAGCGGAAACGAGGCAGATCCGTTTGCCAATACAGGGGAACACTTAAATCCTTATCATTGTCCACATCCGGAGCATATGGGAGATCTGCCGGTGCTTCTTTCTGCCATGGACGGTTATGCCTGGACAGTTTTCTTTACCGATAAGTTTATGCCAAGGGATGTAGCCGGAAAAACAATTGTCGTGCACCGTATGCCGGATGATTTTATGACACAACCATCAGGAAATTCCGGAGAGAAGATTGCATGCGGAATGATTTTTTAGGGAAAATATTTTGCAGAATGGCTTGACAGAAGAAAAATCCTTTCTTATACTGAAAATCAAGTAAAAAACTTTGAAAAGGCTATGACGAGAACAAGTAGTACCATACGGAACCTACAGAAAGCAGCCGGGAGATGAGAGGCGCAGGGGAACTATCGTACGAATACCTCTCCAAGCTGCGCACCGAACGGCTGTTTATTAAGACCCAGTAGACTGCGACGTTTCCCGCGTACGTTATAACGCTAAGGTATCTGTATCTGATGTTGCAAATTATCCAGCAAGGGATACATGTACCCGATAAGGTAAACAGTGTGAGCTGTTTATGAAAAAAGGTGGTAACACGAGAATCCCCCCTCGTCCTTTTACGGGACGGGGGTTTTTTATATGATAAGAAAGGTAAGGGACAAAAAATGACAATTTTTGATGAACTCAAAGCAAGAGGACTTCTTGCACAGCTTACGGACGAAGAAGAGATCAAAGAACTGATCAATAACGGAAAGGCAACCTTTTATATCGGTTTCGATCCTACAGCGGACAGTCTTCATGTAGGACACTTTATGGCACTTTGTCTGATGAAGCGTCTGCAGGAGGCGGGCAATAAGCCGATCGCCCTGATCGGAGGCGGTACGGCTATGATTGGAGATCCATCCGGCAGAAGTGACATGCGTACCATGATGACGAAGGAAACCATCGAGCATAACTGTGAATGCTTCAAGAAGCAGATGAGCCGTTTTATTGATTTTTCCGAAGGAAAGGCACTGATGGTCAACAATGCGGACTGGCTTTTGAATCTGAATTACGTGGATTTTCTGCGTGAGGTTGGAGCACATTTTTCCGTTAATAACATGCTGCGTGCAGAGTGCTACAAGCAGAGAATGGAAAAGGGACTGAGCTTCTTAGAGTTCAATTACATGGTAATGCAGAGCTATGACTTTTATGAGTTATTCCAGAAATACGGCTGCAATATGCAGTTTGGCGGTGACGACCAGTGGAGCAATATGTTAGGCGGAACGGAGTTAATCCGCCGTAAGCTTGGCAAGGATGCTTATGCCATGACGATTACACTGCTGTTAAATTCCGAGGGCAAGAAGATGGGCAAGACCCAGAAGGGTGCGGTATGGCTCGATCCAAATAAGACAAGCCCGTTTGAGTTCTATCAGTACTGGAGAAATGTGTCCGATGCGGATGTCCTGAAATGTATCCGTATGCTGACCTTCCTGCCGTTAGAAGAGATTGATAAAATGGACGCATGGGAAGGAAGCCAGTTAAATCAGGCAAAAGAGATTCTTGCTTACGAGCTGACAAACCTGGTACACGGCGAAGAAGAGGCGAAAAAGGCCCAGGAGGGTGCCAGAGCGCTGTTTTCTACCGGAAATGCAGCAGATATGCCGACCGCGGCACTTTCAGAAGAGGATTTTAAGGATGGAGAGGTGGATATCCTGACCATGCTTGTAAAATCCGGTCTGACGGCTTCCCGATCTGAGGCAAGACGTGCGGTTGAGCAGGGCGGTGTTTCCTTGAATGGTGAGAAAGTGGCTGATATCTACGCAAAATATGCGAAGTCGATATTCGAAGGCGACGGCGTGGTATTAAAGCGCGGTAAGAAGAATTTCCGTAAGGTGACGTTATAAGAATAC
This sequence comes from Clostridiales bacterium, assembly GCA_012520645.1. GTDB lineage: Bacteria > Bacillota > Clostridia > Lachnospirales > Lachnospiraceae > JAAYNV01. The sequence continues at coordinate 3,974 of JAAYNV010000004.1, forward strand.
CGGGGGCAAAATCTCTTTTTCCCATCATCATTTTTACAAGAAAATATAGCATGATTGAAAGCGGATGTCTGAATTAATTGGCATCCGCTTTGCCGTATTTCCGATACTGTGTGGGTGTGCAGCCTTTGATCTTGCGAAACACTTTTGTATAGTAGTTGGAATCACAAAAGCCTGTAAAGCCGGCAACTTCCGTAATACTGTACCTGCCGGAAAGCAGATAGGGAAGACTTTTCTCAATCCGGTACTGCAGTAAAAATTCAAACAGGGTAACATTCATATAGCGTTTGAACAGGCGGCAGCATTCCCCTTCACACATGTGGATGTTTTCTGCTATATCTGCCAGAGACAATTTTTCCATATATTTTTGTTCGATTAAAATCAAAATACTGCGGATACGTTCATAGTCCCGTCTTTTCCGGGCAGAGAGAGGAGCACCCGGCTTCACATGCTCACAGAGCAGGCACCAGAATTGCTGCAGAGCAATCTGAATATGAAAAGGAGAGAGCGGGCTGTTTTCTTCCCTGGTGCAGATGATATGTTCCAAAAGCAGGATGGCTTCTTTATGCCAGTCTTTTGACAAATCCAAAGGGATAGACGCCAGAGAGAGATCATTTAAAAACGGTTCCACATATTTTCTGGCAATCAGACTGTTGGTAAAGCCGTAGATCAGCCTGGGATCAAAAGTTACGGAACAGTATTCGCAGTCGCTTTCGTCTAACATGGTTCCGGCATGAAGGACATTGGCATTGCAGAAAAGAGCCTGTCCCTTTTTTAAAATATATTTTTGTTCATGAACCTGATAGAGAATCTGCCCTCCGGTGATCAGGGTCAGTTCAATTTCCGGGTGCCAGTGCCAGAGAAAGGAGCCTGTTTCATAACGGGAGAGCCGCTCATAGCTCAATAAAAACGGAAATTCAAAATCGCCGTGTTGTTTGATTTCTTTTTGCGATGGATCGATAAGAATCTGCATAGCATACCTCCGTTGGTTCCTGCTGAATGATTGGTTTGGCTGCTCATAGTGCAGTTATTATAGCATGAAAGCACAAAATAGTACTATGAAATCTCAAAATTATCATAAAAATTCTATCATTTCTCAAAATAATACTAATAAGAAGCATTCTAATCAAGGAATCTCTCTCTTTATGCCATAAAATGAAGACAGAAATAAAAATCAAAAGGGAGAGAGAACATGGAGAGAACATTGGAACAGATTTACGGAGAAGATGGCAAGTACAGAAAACGGTATGAACACCTTTTTGCCCGTTTTCAAGAAGAATGGAAAGGAGATATGGCAGAATTTTTCTCTGCACCGGGCAGGACGGAAATCATAGGGAACCACACGGATCATAACGGCGGAAAGGTCATCGCCTCCAGCATTGATATGGATACGATCTGTGCAGCTTATCCGAATGGCAGTGACAGGGTAAATATCATCAGTGAAGGCTATGAGGAAGTAGTGATGGTAGACCTTTTCCCAAAAGAAAAAGGCGAAATAAAAGACCCGGACATAAATCCGACAAAAGCGCTGCTGCAGGGATTATTCGAGGGTATCCGCAACCTTGGCTATCAGGTATCCGGTTTTGATGCTTACATATCCACGGATGTTATCCGTGCGGCAGGTGTCAGTTCATCGGCTTCTCTGGAAATGCTTCTTTGTGCAGTCGTCAATTTCTTTTTTAATAAAAACGCAATGAGCTGTCTGGACTATGCAAAGGCAGGGCAATATGCCGAAAATCATTACTGGAATAAGGCTTCAGGATTGATGGACCAGCTGGCATGTGCGGTAGGAGGACCAGTTTTATTTGACTTTTCAAAGGATGCAGTCTATGAAAAGCTCGATTTTTCTCTGGATGATATGGGTTATGATCTGATTATTGTGAACACCGGGAAAGGGCATGCTGATTTAAGTAAGGAATATTCGGAAATTCCTTCAGAAATGGGGGCTGTTGCAGAAAGACTTGGAGTAAAACAGCTTTCAGAAGTTTCTTTTACAAAACTTTTAGATCACATGCAGAATGTAATAACGAATCTTCACAACGATAGAGCAATATTGCGGGCGTTACATTTTTATGAGGAGAACAGGCGCGTAGAGGAAGTGGCACAAGCGATACGAAACAAGGAGGAGGAAAAGCTGCTTGCTTTGATGCAGGAATCCGGATCTTCCTCCTGGAAATGGCTGCAAAACTGCTATGTGGCAGAAAAAAATACCGGTTCGGAAAGCTTTTATCCTGCATGGAAGGAGCAGAAAATACCGCTTGTTCTTGCTTTGACGGAAATTTTTATACGCCAGACCGGAAGAGGGTGCTGCCGTGTACATGGCGGAGGATTTGCCGGAGTGATTCAGGCTGTCATTCCAAAGGAACAGACTCCAAAGTATATGGAATTTATAGAAAGCGTTGTAGACAAAGACCGGATCTATAAAATGAGACTGCGTAAGGATGGTGCGGTAAGGGTGCTTTTGAAAAGACAATAAAAGAGAAAATTATTCCAAAATCGCAATTTTTTACAAGGCAGCAGGAATTTTTTTCTTATGATAGGAATTGATCAGAGAATAAGAAAGAAAAGGAGAGATGGAATGGTTCATTCACCCTGCCTTTGAGGGAGTGGCATTAAAGCATATCGTTACTTCCAAACAGACGAACGGGCAGTTCAGCTATCATCTGGTAAGGATTGATCCGGATAAACAGATTGGAAATCATATCCATGAGACGCAGTTGGAAACCCATGAGGTAATTGCAGGAAACGGAATCTGTATCAGGGATGGAGTGGCTCTGGTCGTAGAAACCTGCGTCCAGAGCTGCTTCTGTTATGGTCTTGTCCTGACGCAGCAAAAGCTTAGCCTTGCGGATGCGGTTTTGCAGCTGAAACTGGTGCGGAGTCAGACCGATTTCCTGTTTAAAAGAGCGAATAAAATGATATTTGCTGATATGAGTCATATTTGCCATTTCTTCAATTGTGAGCTGTTTTTCCGGAGCCTGTTCCAGTTCGCTTTTTAATATGTCAAAAGGCGAAGGCTTAGCCGGACAGGAGCCAGCGGCAAATTTCGCTTTATCAATACAAAATGTAATCATCGTATAAGTGGAAACAGCGCCCTCTGAAAGTATTCCGATTGTATATACGGAGACGTGGCTGTGTAGGGGATAAGACAGCGTAGACTGTCGGCATATTATAAGCTCTGTATGGCTATTTTGATCCAAAATAAAGTTTACCGTACTGTTTGACTTCATAAATATGCCTCCTGTTACATGTTGGTAGTGTCAAATTTACTACCTATTTTTCTTTCTAAAACCTTTATTTTCGGGAGCTTGCAAATAAAAAGAGCATTGACCTCCCTTTTTTGATATAATGTCCTCGACCAAAATTCCAAAATACC
>JAAYNV010000010.1 GCA_012520645.1 Clostridiales bacterium
CACCTTCCTTTGTAGTTTTTTGGTTCTCGACCAACCTAATTTTACCACAAAGGGGTGCTTTTCTGTATACTAAAAGCGAACCTGTAAATCATATCCATTTATCCTAAACTAATTTTACGCTAACTGACAAAATCATCAAAAACATATATACTGTAATTACGAATTATCGGGAGGTTGTGCTATGCAGGGCTATAATTGTATCATGGTATTTCATAAAGACAAAAAGCAGCTTCTTTTCTGCTACCGCACCAGGGATCCTTATCTCGGGAAATACAATCTGGTTGGCGGGAAGATCGAACCGGGAGAGGACGGCTTTACTGCCGCTTACCGGGAGCTTTGGGAAGAAACCGGAATAAGCCGTGACCAGATCAGACTGTCACACATGATGGACTTTACCTATTATAATCAGAACTGCCGGGTAGAAGTCTATGTCGGAACGCTGACCTGTGAAGTGACTCTGCGTCGTGAAAAGCATCCCCTCTGCTGGCTTCCTCTCACCGAAAATTTTTTTGATCTGGAACGCTTTGCCGGAGAAGGTAACATCGGACATATGCTGGAACAGGTACGCGATTACGGGACCGGTATAATATTTCCTGCCGATTCTGCCGATATATGATTGATAGGATTTTTGCATAGAAATAACACAAAGTTAGAAAATGATACATAAGAGAGGGGACGCCATGAAAGGACTTCTAAAAGGTATACAGAGCGTGCTGGTTGCAATGGTTCTGCTTTGTATGATTGGAACTGGAGTAATCCTCTGGTTCAACAAAGGCGACGACGAGGATGTCGCTTCCCAACCGGAAACGGAAACTGCCGTTACGCAAGCAGCTCTTGATCCGGAAAATGCTTTTCCGGATGCAATACCGGTCAGCACAATCTCAGAAAACAATCCAACCGTTTCCACTACAGAAAAAAGCACTTCCGGTCATACGCATTCCTACACTCCGAAAGTGTTAAAAGACTCTACCTGCATGCAGGCCGGACAGATGAAATACTCCTGTTCCTGTGGAGATTTTTACATCGAGTCCATTGCTCCGTTAGAGCATAAAGCCGGTGAATTTGTCACGATCCGGGAGGCTACCACTACTTCCACCGGATTAAAACAGCAGAAGTGTACACGCTGCGGTGCTATATTAAAGGAAGAAACAATCGCTAAACTGACACCAGGAAAAACGGATACAAGTACAGACAAGAAAAATAAGGACAAGGATGACGATCATGTGCACTCCTATGTTGCAGAGGTAACTACAGAGCCTACCTGTACCGAGAATGGTGTTATGACCTACACCTGTACCTGTGACAGCAGTTATACAGCTTCTATCCCTGCTACCGGACATCCAAGCAGACAGACTATTGTGACGGAGGCTACCTGTACGGAGCCCGGTACGGTAATCTGTTCCTGTTCCATCTGTAAAGCAGTCATCTCACAGGATTCTACCTCCGCACTGGGACATCATTTTGGTGAATGGGTTATTACGACACAACCCACAAAGGAGGCAGTCGGAAAACTGACCAGAACGTGTACGCGTTGTAACGAAGAGGAGTCTAAGGACATCCCGAAAACAACCGATCCGGGCAGTAACCACCAGCATTACTTCAACTTAGAAGTAACCAAAGAGGCATCCTGTACAGAGGGCGGTACTTACACCTATACCTGTTCCTGCGGAGAAACTTTTACGGAAAATGTCAATGCCTACGGACACACCCCGGGCAACTGGGTAACCGTTACGGTTCCTACGGAAGAAGGCGATGGTCTTCGCCAGAGGATCTGCCGCCGCTGCGGTGAAGTCGTTCAGGAGGAAGTAATCAAGTATACGCCGGCGCACACACATGATGCAGGTTACTACACCAAACCGGTAACCGTAAAGGATGCAACCTGCTCCACTCCGGGATATCGCGTTTATATGTGTAAGGAATGCGGTGCTTCCTATACAACGGAAATCGACAAACTGGCGCACAAATTTGTAACCAACCGCGACGGTACGAGAACCTGCGCTTACTGCGGAATTGCAGAACCATAAGGCTCTTGACTTGGTCAGCATTTCATAATTTTAATTCAAACAAAAAACGGGATTCAGCGTAACTGCCTGAATCCCGTTTCTTATAGGACTTATCATGTCTTCATGATGTTTCCTGCTTCTTCGGTCTTTTTTTCCTGTCCCCTGCCACAGTTTCCACATTCGCCTTTAACCGTTCTCCGGCAAGCCTCCCGTTCACATCCTCGCGCAGCAGACTATACACCGTAGACACAAGGGGGATAAATACCAGCATGCCAGTCACACCAAACATGCTTCCGCCTATGGAAACCGCTGCCAACACCCATATGGACGGAAGGCCTACCGAACCACCCACCACATGCGGATAAATCAGATTGCCTTCCATCTGTTGCAAAACCAGAAACAGAACTACAAACCAGATTGCTTTGACCGGATCATCCACTAAAATCAAAAATGCTCCCACAAAACATCCGATAAAAGCTCCTACAATCGGAATGAGTGCAGTAAAGGCGATCAGCACACCAACCAGCAATGCGTACGGAAACCGAAACAGACTCATCGCCACAAAGAACATGGTTCCCAGAATCACTGCCTCCAGACACTGTCCGGTAATAAACCGGCTGAAATTACCGTATAAGAGACTGAGCACCTTCCATACCCAGCTATTCATCTTCTCCGGCAGATATGCCTTAAATAATTTTTTAAACTGCCCTGCCAGTTTTTCTTTCTGTGCCAGAATATAGATGGCAAAGATTAACGCAATAAATCCGTTTACCACGCCGCTCACAATGCTGCTCGCCACATTAAAAGTCGAAAGCACCATACTTCCCACACCATTCTTTAAAAAACTGACCGTACTGTTTAAAATACTCTTCCAGTCGACTGTCTCTAAGTCCCATTCTCCAATGCTCTCCAAAATCTGTGGATTTTCTGCAAAAAGCACCTCCAGTTCTTTCATGGCTCGATCAAAAAATGCCGGTATTTCATTTCCCAGATCCACAAGTGTTTTTGCAAGCTGGGGTACGACCGTTACAACCGCAAAGGTAAACACCAAGATCACAGTGACTATCGTCAGTATAATGCTGAGCGGGCGCTTCCACTTCGCAATCCGTCCGCCCGCTTTCGAAAACAGAGCCTTCTCAATGCCGCAAAGAGGTATATTCAATACAAATGCCAACGCCGCACCAGCCAGAAACGGAGTAATAATCCCCACTCCGAACCGAAGCACCATGACCAGATCCTTTACATAAATCACTGCCAGCAGTACCACTGCCGTAAATACGATCAATCCTCTGATTTTCCGGATATTACTTTTGTTTAAGTCCACGCAAAGCCTCCTTCAGTTTTTCCACATTCTCTTCCCTGGTTGCCCAGCTTGTACAAAACCGCACTGCATGATGCGTCTCATCCGTCTTCTGCTCATAATTGAATTCAAAATCCTCTGCCAGCCTGTTCAGCTCTTCATCCGGCAAAATCGGAAAAAGCTGGTTCGTACCATTCTTTACTAAAAACGGATAATTTAACTCTTCCAATACCGCCCTCAGTTCATCCGCCATCCGTATTGCATGCTCTGACAACTCCTCATACAATCCGTCCTCAAAAAGCGTAATAAACTGAATGCCCAACAGCCTTCCCTTTGCCAGAAGACCGCCCTTCTGCTTCATATAATACCGAAAATCCCGCTTTAATGCTTCATTCCGAATCACGACTGCCTCTCCAAACAATGCCCCTGCCTTCGTGCCGCCAATATAAAACACGTCACAACAGGAGGCAATCAAAGGCAGATCCAGTTCATTATCGGCTGCCGCCAGACCGTAACCAAGTCTCGCTCCATCCAAAAATAAAATCAAGTCATATTTTCTGCACACGGCACTGAGTTCTTCCAATTCAGCTCTCGTGTAGATGGTCCCCAATTCTGTCGGATTGGATATGTATACCATTTTCGGTTGTACCATATGCTCATTGTCGCCATGAGCCAGACAGGTCTTCTCCACCTGTTCGGCTGTAAGCTTTCCATCCCGGCAAGGCAGGGCAAGTACCTTATGCCCCATTGCCTCTACTGCCCCTGTCTCATGCACATTGATATGTCCTGTATCCGCACAGATCACTCCCTGATGGGACCGCAGCGCTGCATCTATGACTGTGGCATTGGTCTGTGTGCCTCCCACCATAAAATGCACTGCCAGAGTATCATCCTGGCATTTTTTACAAATCAGCTCTGCAGCTCTCTGACAATAAATATCCTCCCCATAGCCCGGTGTCTGTTCCATATTGGTCTGCACCAGACGATCTAAAATTCTCGGATGAGCCCCCTCATTATAATCGCATTGAAATAATATCTTCATCTATTTATCCTTTCGTTCCAATACCTTTAATACGAACTCCCACACTCTCGCAGTGGAAGAAACCGACAGTTTCTCCTCTGTCGTATGAATATCTTTCATATCTGGGCCGATGGAGACGCCGTCTAACTCCGGAATTTTTCCTGACAAAATACCGCACTCCAGCCCTGCATGAATCGCCTGAATCTCCGGCTCCTTTCCATACAGTTCCCGGTATACCTCTACCATTTTATCCCTAAGCGCAGAATCCTTTCGGTATTCCCATGCCGGATATTCTCCTCCTGCCTCTGCCTTTGCCCCGAAAAGCCCGGAAATTGCAGTAAGCCTCTCTACCAGTGTCTCCTTCTCACTCTGCAGGGAGCTTCTGACAGAAGTTACCAAAGTCAGCTCCTTACCCTTTAATTCCAAAATTCCCAGATTCAAAGAAGTCTGTACCAGCCCCGGAATGTCTGCACTCATGACCTGCACTCCGTTTGGCTGCAAAAAGATCAGCTTGGCTGCCTGTTTCATGGATTCTGCAGTCAATGCCGGACATTCTGCCGCACCCTGCCTTTCGACCCGAACAAAAATACCGCTATCCTTTACCGCAAATTCCTTTTTGAACTCCTGCTCCAGCCTCTGAAGCTTTCTCTCTGTCTCGGCTTCCTTCCCTTCCATTACCAAAAGACCGGCTCTGGTTTCCCGTGGAATCGCATTATCCGCCAATCCTCCTGTCAGTTCTGTCAGAGAAGCCATCTCATATATACTGTGTAAAAGCCGTCCCATCAGAATATTGGAATTGGCACGTCCCTTGTGGATTTCCGCACCGGAATGCCCTCCTAAGAGTCCACCCACCGTAACCTGATACAGAGTTCCTCTCCTGTTTTCATGGCTTACAGGCAGTACACTCTTTACCCTGCTGCCACCTGCACAGCTCGTTAAGAAAATGCCCTCCTCCTCGGAGTCCAGATTGATCATCCGGTGTCCTTTTAACATCGACAGATCAATACCTGTTGCACCTTCCATGCCGACCTCTTCATCCACCGTCACGATAACCTCCAGACGCGGATGCTTTATGGTATCATCATCCAGAAGTGCCAGCGCATATGCCACTGCGATACCATCGTCTCCTCCAAGGCTGGTATCTTCCGCATAAATATAGTCTCCCTCAACAGCCAGACGAAGTCCTTCTTTCTTCATATCAATATCCGCCTGCGGCTTCTTCACGGCTACCATATCCATATGTCCCTGTAGAATAACCGGTTCTTCTTTCTCATACCCCTCGGATGCTTCCTTGATCATTACAATATTGTAAAGTGCATCCTGATAATACTGAAGTCCCCTCTTCTTTGCAAACTCCGCCAGATAATTGCTGATCTGCTCCACATTGCCTGAGCCATGCGGAATCCCACATATCTCCTCAAAATACTGAAATACCTTCTTAGGTTCAAGTTTCTCCAATACTGCCATTTTTCTACTCCTTTTTATTCCATTTTTCTTTTTATTTCATTTTGTATCAAAAATATTTTGGGTACAAAAAAACTCCCCGAGTAGGGCTCGAACCTACAACCCCACGGTTAACAGCCGTGTGCTCTACCATTGAGCTATCGAGGAATACTGACGTAACTATTCAATTCCAATATGATTATATCACCAGTCTATCCAATGTCAAGGTATTTTATACCAGATTCCTATCCGTAATTCCTTATTCATCCCTGCGAACCTGTATCCATATTTAAAACCTTTCGTGCTTCTTCCATTCTTTTTTCAAACTGATCATAAAAATCCCGATTTGTATCATATGGTGTTACAAAAAACTGCCTCAGCAAATACAGGTTGAGTGTTTTCAGCAGACCTGCATCCTCCGTATTCCCCGCATACTCCTGAAGTCCCAGAATAAAATAGTGCCACTCAATGATATACCTCTGGTTTTGTGCCGTTTGCGGTGTATCGATCCACTTTTTCACCTTCACTTTCGTTTTCGGCTCCTGTCTACATTCGTGTACCTGCAGAAAATACCGGAAGGAGTGATTCTCATAGTGCCTCCCAAGCGGAAAAATACGACAGATTCCCGGTCGTGCAGCGTGTATGCTGCATCTTCCCTCTTCGTTCAAAAAGAAACAGCGCTCTTCCTCTCCTGTCATCTTCAGATTTGGAAGGATAATACCGTCCACCGCATTCAGTTCCACCCTGTCCCTAAGCAGTGCTTCAAAATCCTGTCCCAGTTCCTTCGTCAGACGGTAAACATCAAGAGGATCTAACAGAATGGAATTCCCCATTCCCCGACAGCACGCAGAACATCCCTTACAGCCGTTGCAGTCTGCTTTTACCATATCATTACAGTCATACAGCTTTCCATCCGATATCTCTTCCAATGTAACCTGTCTTTTCATTGATCTTCTCCATCCTGTCCGAGTATGTTTTCATCTTATACAAGAAACATGTTTCCCTTCCCTCATTATACTTGTATTTTCCCCTGCGGACAACTAATATTTCCCGTTCTTCTTCCACTATAACTTTCCCCGCCTGTCTACATTTTCGTTGTAATCATCTGCCGCATGACTTATAATGTTTCTATCACGATAATGCGCGGAGGTACTGAAATGATCATTCACTTTCTTGATACATTAGAATTGTCCCTGACTTATATTGTAGAATTCTGCACAGCACTGATGGAGCTGTTCGGTGTCGTCGTACTGGTATATACTGCTGTACGCTGCTTTATCCGCTGGTTAAAGCATGACTCACAGCTTCGGCTGGATCTTGCACAGGGAATCGCACTTGCTTTGGAATTTAAAATGGGCGGTGAAGTGCTTCGTACCGTCGTCGTACGTGATTGGGCCGAATTGGGTATTTTAGGTGCAATCATTCTCCTGCGCGGACTTCTGACCTTCTTAATCCATTGGGAAATCAAGAACGAGGAGGAAGCTCTGGAAAAACGCAATTCTGCTTCCCAATAATGTAATCATGTCACCATTCTTTTTTTCTTTGAATACACTACACTAGAATGAATCAAAGAAAGCAGTGTATCAATGACCCCATCTGATTATTATGACTTCTATACCGAAAATGACAACCAAAATAACGATATGGAGATGGACGATGGTTCCATGCCTATGATTCCATCTCCTAATCCGATAGAGATGGAACCGGTATCTCCTGACTTCCCCGACGAAGAAATGCCCTTGTCTCCGGATTATACAGAAGAAGCTCCGATATCCCCCAATTTCCCGAACGAAGAAACGCCTCTTCCTTCCAATTTGCCAACTGAAAATATTCCGGCATTTCCCGGCTTTCCGGGGCAGAGTACTCCATCATCCCGCCGTTTTCCGGGCAATGCAGTCATCACGGTCATTCCCAGACCGATCGTTCCCTGTTTCTTCTGCAATTCCAACACAATTGGGCAGGTACGTTTTCTGAATACTGCAGTCGGTTACGGTCCTTTCCGTATCGCAATCAACAACCGGACTATTCTTTCCTCATTAAGTTATGCGGAGATCAGTCAGTACGGCAGGGTTTCCTCCGGTTACCAGACGATCACCGTTTCCGGTCAGAATGGTTATGTCTACTTAAGTCAGCAAATGCTGATCGATGCCAATGCCAAACACACGATTGCAATTGTAAATACGGCAGACGGCAGTCTTGACCTTGCCCTCATTACCGACCGTGTCTGTGCGGCACCGGGTAACCTCTCCTGTCTGCGTGCCTGCAATCTCTCCTACAACAGCGGACCTCTTAACATCCTGCTAAGCAATGGATATGTGGTATTCCGAAATGTAAACTTTATGGACTTTACAAGTTACCGCAGACTCCTCTCCGGGAACTATCTCTTTTTCGTATCCAGAGGCGGACGCGTCCTTGTGACCTCTCCAATCAATGTCCGGGCAAACAGCCAGTACACCATCTATATCTTTAACTGGAACACTTCCCCGGGGGCACTTCGTACCTTAGTTGTCGAAGACCGGAATGAATAGACAAAGTATCTGCAGACTGCGCATAATAAAAACTCCTGATATCTATCAGGAGTTTTTCTAAGCTGCTGACGGGAATCGGACCCGTGACCTCCGCACTACCAAAAACACATTGCGCTTTTGCTGTGTTGTATGTGTTTTTGCTATTTCGCTGTAAAACGCTGTATTTTCGAGAACTTCTTTTCGTATCTCGTTTCAGCTTTATCCAACTCATTATAAGTTTAGTCACACAACGGTAACACAAACTCTACAAAACCTAGATATAATCATATAAGCAATAATCCCCTGTGTCAAGTACCAACATCAAATATCAACCCACATAAGGAAATCAATCTTCTTAGCATCTGTAAATCCTGTGTGGGGATATTTGTCGTTAAATAATCTCAATATAGCCTGTCCGTTACTGGAGTCTACATATTCATAAAACCGGCTACAATATTCATGGTATATCTTAACAATTTCTTTCTGGCGAACATTACTGTCTATCCGATAATCGGGGATTGACATTTTGAAGTGTTGCACTGCCACATTATTATCCCATATAGGTCTTTTAGGATTGATAACGTGTATCAGTTTACTTGAAAATGATATTTCAAACCGACCCTCTGCCTCTTTTAAGTATTCTAACGTTTCTTCAAATGATACCCCTTTATCTTTCTTTTGTTCAAGGAATTTATAAAACATATCGTAATACAAACTTTTTCTGGAACGCATTACAAAAAAGTCATTGAAAGCACGTTGAAACTCCTTATCTGTAGAAACATCTGTCCAATATAGCATTTCCATTATTCGCTTATACTTCTTCATTCCTATAAGCAATTTCTTGTTATCCGATAGTAATTGCTCTGTTATCTCAACATCTAGCATTGTCTAATCAACTCCCTACACTTTAGTGGTGTGGTTTATCTTTAGACACATACTATCACACTATAACTCACATTTCAATTATATTTTCACATCACTTTTCACATCACTTTGTGACATAGATTTGAAGTAGAGATACAAACTATAATGTACTCAAAATGTATAGAAGGAAGTGAGACTATGGATAATAAGTTTGTTGTCGTTCCGAAAGAGGACAAGGCTGTCACAATGACAATCCGTATAGATAGAGCCTTGCAAGAAAAATATAACGAACTGTCAGCCAAGACCAATCGTTCCCGTAATGAATTGATTGGCATGGCTCTACAATACGCACTTGATAATATGGAAATCAAAGACAAGGAATAAGAAATAAGAGCCTTTGGATTGTGTCCTCTGGCTCTCGTTTGTATTATGCTTGTTTTCTTCTGTTGTTCATAAGGAACTCATTCAGCTTGTTTGCAACCTCTGTATTCTGTTCCTCAAATGAATGTGCATATATATCCATTGTTGTAGAACTCTTTGCATGTCCTAACACCTTGCTAATATCGATTATATTTACTTCAAGATAATTCAATAGCGTAGCACAGGAATGTCTTAATCCATGTAATGGAATTATCGGCAATGGCTCAAAGCCTTGTTTCTTTGCTTCTTCTGGATTTTCTCTTACCCAATCATTATATCGTTTCAAATGTCTTTTGAATGCTTGATATGGAGTAGAACGCCCCATTATCTTACCATCCCATTGAATAAATAAGTTTCCGTCTCCTTGCCATGCAGTACCAACATTAAAACGATATTCGTTGTATTCTTTCTTATACTGCTTCAATAATGGAATAATAGCGTCTGGAAAACTGACCGTTCTAACAGAAGTTGCCGTTTTAGGCTTCTTTACAACAACACCGTCCTCTGCCTTGCCTACCGACTTGGATATACTGATTTTCTTATTCTCAAAATCAATATCGTTCCAATGTAGTGCAAGCGTTTCTCCTTTTCTGAAACCACAATAGAGGGATAAGTGGAAGAACACCTTTAACTGTAACGGTATTGTATGTGGTTCTGTATAATCTGCCACATAATATGGTCTGCCTGTATCGTCTATCCGTTCATGTCCTCTAACAATAGTTTCAAATGTTAAATCTAATGACCGCAGAAACATTAGCGATTGCTGTGGTGTAAAATATTTCAACGTTGTTTCTTCGTCCTTGTTTTTTGGCACTTTCGAATCCTTGCATGGATTTACTTGTATCATCTGCCACCTTACAGCAGTTCTGAACATACCGCTCAAAACATTTGCCACCTTGCGGATTGTACCGTTTGAATGTGTACCTAAGAGTGTCTTGTAAAACGCTTCTATAATCGGCGGCTTTATCCTTGCCACTTTATACCGTCCAAAATACGGTACAATCTTTGAATTAACAATATGAACATAAGCCTCATACGTTGAATAGGCTAACTCCTCTTTTCTGGAAGACAACCACTTCTCGGCATAGTCCTCAAAAGACATTTCTTCGCCCTCATAACTTTCTCCGTTTTTTAACTTGTCTTCACACTCTAGGGCATATCTCTGCACTTCTTTTTCCTGTTGCTTGGGAGTAGCATTTTGGTTAGGCTTGTATGTAATAACCTTTACACGTTTTTTACCAACATTATCATATCCCAATGCTATATCTATACGATAGACGACCTCGCCATTCTTTTTCTCTTTTCGTTTAATGGAAGCCATTATTCCACCTCTTTCTTTAACATGCCCTTGTACCGATAAAATGTTGCTTTTGTCATACCTAACTCTCTTATCAGTTCAAAAGGCTTTTTCTCTCCACGTTCAACTGCCTGGTACTGTTTAGCGAATTCATTTATATCCATTATCCGGGGGCGACCGTAATCACTCCATTCCCCTCTGGCTTTCTTCGCTTCAATACCCTCTCGTTGACGTTTTTCTTTTTTCTCCATTTCAGCCTGTGCCATACTCGCATACAACTCAATCATCATATTATTGATAGTCTCTAACATCATCTTTGCCATTGAGTTTTCCATGTCCTCAATCGGAAGAAGAGTAGTAGGGAGTTCTAACACCATTACACGAATGTTATTGTCTTGAAAGAACCTCAATTCGTTTAATGTGGCTTTCTTATTTCTGCCTAGACGGTCTAACTCTGTAACGATAAGAGTATCGCCACTTTCGAGTATTTCTTCTTTCAACATCTGATAACGTGGTCTGTTGAAGTTCTTCCCCGTCTGCTGGTCTGTATAGACCTTGTTCTTATACAACTGTATTTCGTGCTCTGCACAATACTTTGTTAGTTCAGCAATCCCTCTATCGAGATGTTGGTCTGCTGTACTTGTCCTATGATATGCGACTGTTTTCATCTGAACACTTCCTTTCTCTAAAGACTTCGAACAACTGTTTGTTCTTGACTATATCGTCTCCAATAGGTCTTAAAAAGTCCACAGCCTATTTTAAGAATTCTCGTAAATTGTTCTGCATAGATTGTTAGCACTTTTTAGATGTGTTCTGACAGGTCTTAGAAAGCATACTTTTTTAGCACGCTAATTCTTCATAGCTCCATATATAACCTTTATACAGTTTCTTCCGTCCTTGACAGCAATCGCAAATGCCACTCTTGTGGAAACCGTTATCATGAGCTTCTGCCATTGTTTCCCACTTACGAACAAGAACACCGTCACTTGTATATTGCCAAACTGCCCGACCTTTGGACTTTCGCCATTTCTTATTGCTCTGGCTTATTCTCTGATTACGAGTACCATAAATGGAATTTTGCCAATGAGTTATTACTTCCAGATTATCAAGACGATTGTTTGCTTTGTCTTCGTCCTTGTGATTGACTTCACAGCCACTTGGGATAGCACCAATAAATGTTTCAAAAACTAAACGATGTAAGAGAGGGTGTTTTACTTTTCCGTCCTTACACAATGCAACTGTTTTATATCCGTCTCCGTGGTCGGTTATCGTCAACAGTCTATTCCGCTTCATGCTATATACTTGCCCCTCGTCTGATATTCTGTAATCTGGATAACCGCTAATTGTTCGCCATTCCATTTGTCCTCCAATCCTTTCTAATTTCTGACACCGTTAAGGTAATCAATAAATCTGTCATAGTTAATCAAATACTTGTTGCCTGCACGAATGTGTACGATTTCGTTATTCAGACATAAGTTTCTCAAATATGTATATGACAATCCTGTCAACTCAACCATTTCTTTAATCGGTTTCATTCTAGGGAGTGCCTTTGTCTCCGTGTTATCATCTGAAACCGCTGTATTCTTAATTACTCTAAAGTTATTTTCCGCTATTGCTTTTCTCATTTTGATTGCTCCCTTCGTGGATAGGGACACAATACAAATTCATCTGGAATAGTTGTACCGTTATCCGATTGTATGGTGTGTTCCGTCTTGGACAACTGGACTAATCTATAGTAACCGTTTTTAATATTCTCAATTTATGTATGGTGGAGTTATTTACTCCATAACGTAGGCTTTTTGAAGTCTTTAATCTGCTTTTCCAGAGTGCGTAAATGAAATCCTTGCAAATACACATCAGAAAGAGCCTTATTGACTTCTGCCAATTCCTTTTCCTTTAACTTTTCAAAAGTCTGCTGACTTTCGGACTTGCTACCGTCAAATGCTCGTTGTCTCTGTCTTTCATCAATCATATCAATGTATGCCGGGTACTTCATCAGTTCAAGTACAGCTTTGCAACCTATAACAGACTTCATAGACTGCTCAATGATTTTTGTAATACCGCTTGCAGTAGCAGTAGTTTTCACTTTCGGCAACTGTGATATAAGCTGAAGCACCATGTTATTCACAGCCTGTCTATCGTCCTGTTCTCCCACAAAATCATACATACGATTGCTAACACTTTCTGCTCTGGCTGTCATACGAGAGAACATTATCTCGTTTTCTTCCACCAATTCATGCAATTTCTTTGCACATTGTTCATAGATACGTTCAGCGGCAGTATTGTCTATACTCTCATACATGGAGTAGAATTTCTTTACCAACGGAACAAGCGGTCTTATGTCCTCAACCGTCTTTGCTCTACTAATCTTTGTAAACAGTTCGTTATGTTCTTCAATCATACTTATATTCGCCATTGTTTTAATCCTCCTCGTCATTCGGAGCCTCGTTCCATTCACGCTCCCATGCTTCTTCGTCTTCATCTTCCTGTTTATATGGTACTACCGTAATCACAACGGGTTCTGTCTCCTCTGTACCGTCCAAAAGGAAAGCAGTATTAACACCCCAAGCCTTATCGATAAGATACTTACAAGCATTAAAGCGGTCTTTGTTATACCTATCATTGGCAATCTGGATAATACTCTCTAACGCAGTAACAGTAGAAGACCGAAGTAACTTTTTGAATTGTTCCTTTTGTGATTTTTCCTCTTCACTCTGTTTAGGTCTGCCTTTCGGATTTCCAGACTTGCCTTTTTCGAATGGCATAATCAATCACGCTCCTTTACTTCTCATATACTGTTATCGTTACACTCCGCTTATTCGGTGTCCACTGCTTAATAATTTCACG
>JAAYNV010000011.1 GCA_012520645.1 Clostridiales bacterium
CTAAGTGCAAGATTTTTGTACTGATTTAGCTATTTTCCCTGCACTCTATTATACTACTTTTGACAAGAAAACTCAGTATTTTCAAGGTGTTTAAGCTCATTTTTTGTTATTGAGCAGTCATTATTTACGCAAATTTTTAAGGATTGTCAAGACATCCGAAGATGCGGTTCCGCTTCGTTGGATTTAGCACATGTAGCATGTGGTCGCATAGACGGATACATGGAAAATCACCTCAAATTGTGGGATTATGCAGCAGGAGCGTTGATTGTTCGGGAAGCGGGTGGTGAAGTATTGAATTATGTGGGAGAAAAACTGCCTATGGAATTGGATGGAAATGTGGTTGCAGGAAATCCACTTATTTCAAAGATATTGGTTAAGGAATATCTGCAAAAATATCTTCCGGTGCCAAAACGGTGCCAAGAAATCATACAAATAAAAATATTACATAAAAAACCAACGAAAATATGCAGATTTCAGCCATAAAAAGCATAGAAAATATGTCAAAAAACGCTATTCATATAGCGTGAAGGTGGTAGAACAGTAGGTTCAGGCCGTGTTGCTACAATCATTGAGTAATCTTTGATTTCGTATCATAGAAACTTAAATACAAGCCGCAATTCCTCATTTTATGAGGAGTTGCGGCTTCTTGCGTGTTAGCTATGAGAAATGCAAGAAAGCCGCTAAAACCAAGGGATTGAGCTTGCTCAAGACCTTTGGTATTAGTGGCTTTTCTTATGTGGCGAATGCCACGACCGAGCCGTCAGGCGAGGTTGCATTTCTCAAAGAAGATTAACGAACATAGAAAAAGCCCATTTCAAGTTCTTCGCTCAAAATGGGCTTGTGATACGCGTATGATACACGTTATAAAAAACAGGTTTTTATCTGTTGTATGTGTAGTGCGGATATTATATATACTATTTTCTAATCCTCAGCATGCGGCCAGTTAATCTTCCATTCAAAATACTCTTCTTTGGTAATTTTACCGGAGGCTAAGTCCTCTTTTTTCTTTTTCCAGGTATTCAGGAAATCATCCAGTAAAGAATAATCAAAACCAACAGCGATATGTTTCTCGGTAGGGTCCGCAGGATTTGTCACTTCGTAGAGGGGCATATTGTAGTGCTCATCCAATTCAAAGAGAGCATACATGACATCTTCCGCTGCGTAGAGGGAAGGCTCGTAGATGGAGCGGTAATTACAGTTCAAGGCTTTTGCCAGCTCCTGTATCATATCCTCCTTGGGTGTGCGGTTGCCGATTTCATACTGACGGATTCGCACGTCGGATAAACCAACAGATTCACCGAGCTGTGCCTGCGTTAATTTGCGGAAATTTCTGATTCGTTTTATTCGTTCACCAATAGCCATCGTGTAACTCCTTCCAATTACATAGTAACAATAACGTTTCTGATAATACGATAACATAAATGTTACTGTATGGCAAATAGAAATAACTTTTTCGTCCATCTCTTGACAGAAACATATATGTTACTATATAATCAAACCAAAAACAGTAACAATATAGTTACTAATTAAATAATGGGAGGTGAGTGCCATGTGCAAGGAGCATACATAAGTTTTAGTGGAAAGGAGGAAGGAGTATGACGAATCGCTATTTATCTGCTAAGGAAGTCGCAGGGCTTCTGGGAATTGCAGAATCAACCGCTTACGCAGTCATTCGTGGATGGAATAAGGAACTCAAAGCACAGGGTTATTTTACCAAGGCAGGTTCCATTCCAAGAGCCTACTTTGAGAAGAAGTGCTACGGATATGGCGAAGCGCAATAGATGAACTTTGATAATTGAATAAGCCATACCCGGAATAATTCCGGGTGTGGCGGCTACAAGAAAGAGAGGTAATGAGTATGCCGGTTTATAAGGACGAGAAACGAAACACCTGGTATTGTAAGTGTAATTATAAGGATTGGCTTGGAGAGAGTAAATCCAAGATGAAACGGGGATTTGCTACCAAGAAGGATGCTCAGCAGTGGGAACGTGATTTTTTACAGAAGCAGAGTGCCAGCATGGACATGAAGTTTGCTTCCTTTGTGGAAGTGTACTTTGAGGATAAGGCACCGAGACTGAAGGAGCGTTCTATAATGACGAAGCGGACATTATTTGAAACCAAGATCATTCCTTACTGTGGTGAGAAGCAGATGAATGAGATTACTGCTGTGGATATTATCAAGTGGCAGAATGCACTTTTGAATCAGGATTATAAGCCAACGTATCTGAGAATGATACAGAATCAGATGACGGCACTTTTTAACCACGCAGAGAAGTTCTATGACCTGAAGGACAATCCCTGCAAGAAGGTGGATAAAATGGGGCGTCCGAATGCTAAGGAGTTAAATTTCTGGACTAAAGATGAGTACGAACAGTTTATTCAAGGTTTTAGTTCGGATGAAGAGATGTACCGGATCATCTTTCAGATGTTATTCTGGCTTGGATGTCGTGTAGGAGAGCTACTGGCTCTCACCAGTCAGGATATTGATTTTGAAAACGGAATAGTGAACATCTCGAAGACTTATTACAGGAGAAATCAGACAGATTATATTACACCACCGAAGACCGAGAGCTCTAATCGCAAGATTACTATTCCGAAGTTTCTGGCAGAGGAGATGAAGAGCTTTGTGGAAAGGCAATATGGATTGACACCGGAGGATCGAATCTTTCCTATCACGGACAGAGCAATTCAGAAAAAGATGAAGCAAAAGACGGAGCAGGCGAAACTAAAGCCTATCCGTGTGTATGATCTTCGCCATTCGCACATTGCTTTGTTAATAGAGAAAGGGATGCAGCCGTTGGTCATCGCCCAGCGGGTGGGACATGATTCCGTGAATACAACCATGAATATCTACGGACACCTTTACCCGAATAAGCAGAAGCAGGTGGCAGATTTGCTGAATGCGGAGGCTACCGGGGAACTGGAAAGCAAATTGGTGGATATGGAAACAGAGATGCGGTTTCGAAAGGCAGGTGGCTGGTCATGAGAATGGTAAGAGGATTTTACAACGAGCAGAATAATACGGTGAATGTTATCCACTATGATACTAACTGCATTGTAAGTCTTGACTGTGGGAAGTGGGAGAGTGGTCTTCGGACCACTCCAAATTCCCAAGGACGGATGGATGCACTGGCGATAGATGACCCGGTGGAGTATGTGAGGTTAATGCTTAGCGGGGAAATGCAGGTGTGGCTGGATGCGTTGGATGATTGTTCTGTATGGTAGAAAGATAAGTGGAGGGGAAGAACCGGCTGGAGAAATTCAGTCGGTTTTGCTATTTGCTGAAATGGTATTCCTATGTCGTAAAATGATGCAGGTAAGTTTAGAGGTGTCTTTTGCCAGATACGCATTTTGGATATCCGGTGCAAAATGCTGTACTGGTTAGGGAAAAATCCCTAAAACCCATTGGATATACATAGGTGCTCCACTTTTTGGAGCACCTTTTGGAAAGTGACGCCAATAAATGGAGCACTTTTATAAAAGTGGCTCCAAAAAGTGACGCACTATCAGATGATAGATATTTTGATAATTTTATAGTGGCTCCACAATATGGAGCACCTTTTGAAAAATGACGTCAAAAAGTGGAGCTACTTTGATGATATGGCTCCAAAAAGTGGAGTACCTATATGGAAACGGGTTTTAGGGGGCTTTGCCCCTTAACCGGATGCACGAAGGGGCTTGTGGGCACAAAGTGCGTATCTGGCGAAGGACGGGAAGAGGCGAGAAGAACAACTGAGAAATGAGTCAAATAAGGAGTAGGTGGAATTTTGTTTTGCACAAGAAAGAGATTAACAGCGGAAACAGCTGAAAATAGCGGAAATAGCAGTGTAAAGAGACTGAATGAACTTTTAAAACATCGCAAGGTTGTGCGAGTTAGCGTAAAATTAGTTTAGGATAAATGGATATGATTTACAGGTTCGCTTTTAGTATACAGAAAAGCACCCCTTTGTGGTAAAATTAGGTTGGTCGAGAACCAAAAAACTACAAAGGAAGGTGC
>JAAYNV010000005.1 GCA_012520645.1 Clostridiales bacterium
CATTGACCTTATAGTTGGGATGACCACTGTCGTTCCACTTTTTGCATGCCAGACATGCCTGCCTGAGCACATAATTGCCAATCGGATTAATCAACCCCAGATATTCTGCCAGCGGAATAAATTCCGACGGAGAAATCGCACCCATTTCCACGCTGTTCCAACGGATCAGGGCTTCTGCGCCGGTACACGGGCTTCCCGGAAGTCTGTTATCCACAATCGGCTGAAAATAGACTTCAAACTCCTTGTATCCGTCCACAGTGGCATCCCGCATATTCTTTTCCATATCCAGACGCTTATTGGATCCGGTCATAATGTTGTCAGAATACTGTGCCATACGGTTCTTGCCGCTCTTCTTGGCCTCGTACATGGCAATATCCGCTTTTTTGATCAGATCCTGAACATTTTCCCCCTCTGTCGGGAAGTTCACAACCCCCATACTCATCGTACAGTAATAGTCCGCATCCTTTAAAAACCAAGGCTTGCCAAAAATATCCCGGATCTGATTGATGATCATATCAAACCGGTCATAGCTTGACGGTGGAATAATAATAACAAATTCATCACCACCCATACGATAACATGTGTTATCAATTCCATCCACTCTTCGCAAACTGTGCGAGATTGCTTTTAACAAAACATCTCCATACTGATGTCCCAATCCGTCATTGATGTGCTTGAAGTCATCCAGATCCAGATACAAAAGCGCACCGACTGTTTTATCTTTTTTCGCCTGATCAATATGCCATGCCAGATCCCTCTCACAGCACATTCTGTTATATAATCCGGTCAGGAAATCCGTATACGCCTGCTGTTCGATCTTTCTCTGGTAAATCTTCTTATCTGTAATGTCATAAATCGCATACAGATCCGCCTTCCTGCCATCTACCCAGTGAATCGTAGTACAATAAAGATCATACCAACGTTTTCTCTCCAAATGGCAGACTTCATAATTGCTGTTGTTTCGTCCTGCTTTCCGGTTGTTCTGAAGAAGATTTTCCAGAGTCCCCTCCTTCAGTTCCTTTTGAAATTCCTTTTTTAAGATGCGGTTCCCGAACAAAAATTCCCCGCTTTCTTCATCCTTTACATAAATGGCACTTCCGACATTGTCGAGAATATTTTCCAGCGCCTCATAGGAGCTTGCCAGCGAATTTTTCTGGATTCGTTTCGTGATAATGCTCTGCATGATCTTGACCACATCATTAATAAACTTGATCTCATCGACCTGCCAGTGCCTTTCCTCCCTGCATTCACAAAATGACACATACATGCTGACTGCACCGCCGATCTGAATCGGCAGTACTGCAACAGCCTTTAAATGCATCACTTTCATATATTCCTCTTCCGAAGCAGTCAGATTCGCACCGGAAGATATCACGACCGGCCTGTCCGTATACAAAATCCCCGGACGCTCGATTCCCCTTGTCTGATCCAAAACAGATGCAATGCCCTGATTACACCACTGGGCAAGCAGATCAACCCGCTCACCGTTTTTTTGTTTTCTAAAAATCTGACAGCTGGATACCTGAAGAAACTTTCCTGTCAGTTCTAAAATCTTTAACAGAAGCTCCTCAATTCCTTCATCACTCTCTAAAAACTGGACGATCTCTGTAAATGTCTCGATCCGGTGCAGGGATTTGCTCATTGCCTGCTCTGTCAGCTTGTTCCTTCTGCTTTCCGCCTCAGCTGTCACAGTCGCAAATTTCACCTGCATAATTTTCTGGCAGGTATCCCTCAATAAATCCATGGAACGGTACAGCTGCGCTCTTGTGGTTACGGTAGTAATTCCCTCCAGTCGTTCCCCTGCCTCTTCCTGCTCTTCCAGCTCATCCAGAACAGCAAAAATAAGCCAATTACACACTGTCCTGCCTTTGATTCCGTTCGATATAGCAGCCAGCTTGACATTGGCATATGCAGTATCTTCTACAATCTGTTCCTCCAATGTACCCGGTTCTGAAATTCTCCGGAAAACAGACTCTATCCTGTCTTTTGTTACACTGGATGCTACCAGCTTCGCCTCTTCCTTTCTGACACCCGAAAGTTCTGTAATCTGATTTCCCTTCGCATCCGCACAGAACACAAACAGGTTGGTCACGTCGCAAAACCGGTCCTGCAAAAGCTGCAGATCCTTTCGCCCCAAAAGCCCCTCCGCCATGTAATCGCTTTCTATAGAACATTCATTTTTTTCCCCAGCACTACATTGCCTCCACTCATCATTCTACTACAAATCCAATCTGATAATTTTATTTTACATGAAAAACTTCTTGAATGCAACACCTCTTCACCGCGCTAAATCGCGTAGCAGCTTACCGCAGCAGTTCAACCGCCTGCCAAGTTACTGCTCCATCCTTTACATGCACCGGATGGATATGCTAGAATGGACAATAAAACTATTAGAAATAATATATAAAAATATAAGTGTAAAGAGAGATTTTTCATGTATTCCAAAGTAAAAAACTTTTTGCAAAACGGTGAGAACAAAAAAGCACTGTTCTTTTATGCCACACTGATTTCGGCAATGCTTTTCTTTGTATTGCTTCAGCCGCTCGGAGAACCGCCTGACGAGGCGAACCACTATCTGATCGTACAGTACATCTGTCTGCACGGTACCATTCCTCATGGCGCTGACCCTGAAATTCTAATCTTTGGTTACGGTGGTTCCTATGCGTACCAGCCGATACTGACCTATATTATTCAGGGATATCTGCTGCGCTTTTTATTCGGTTTCTGCAAGGACGGTTACCTGCTGCTTCTTGCCGCAAGACTGGTCAATGTCGTATTTGGCATCATCATGGCTGTCTATGTCCGCAAGACCGCAAAGCTTTTATTCCGCTCTGCAAGCTGGCAGTGGCTGTTCTCCATCCTGATCATGTTCCTGCCGCAGAGCCTTTTTCTGCATACCTATGTCAACACGGATTCCATGGCAATGATGTCCACTGCCATCATGGTCTATGCGTGGCTGAATGGCTATAGAACTCACTGGAATCGTACTTCCTGTCTGACACTGGCAGCCGGAATCTCTTTCTGCGCACTTTCTTATTATAATGCCTATGGCTTTATTTTGTGCAGCATCCTCTTTTTTATTTATACCTGGTTTGAAAAAGATTCCGTTTCCGGGAAACGACAGCTTAACTGGAAAGGAATGCTGCGCTACGGTCTCTTCATCAGTGCGGTTGTATTGCTCTGCATCAGCTGGTGGTTCATCCGTAATGCTGTTTTATACAACGGTGATTTCCTCGGACTTGCCGCAAGAGCAAAGTGCACCTTGGAAACCGCCACCGAACAGTATCACCCACTGACTAAAAAGACTTACTATAATACCGGCTATTCTCTCTTTTATATGATATTCCGGACGGACTTTCTGGAACTTTTGACCAACAGCACGATCGCGACCTTCGGTCCGATGAGCATTGTCACCTTTAAACATATTTATACGGTGATAAAATGGCTGACTGTACTTTCCCTTGCTGCAGTAATCTGTATTCCCAAAAGACTTATCCAGGATGTCTGTCCCAAATGCCACAAAGCAGATTCCGCTTCTGCCCTGTGCCCAGCCCCGCCGGAGGAATGGGATACCGCTGACCGCAGAGCCCTCTACGTCTGTATGCTTTCCTGTATCGTGATTACAGTATCCCTCTGTGTCGGCTATTCTTATTTAAGCGATTACCAGCCGCAGGGACGCTATATCCTGCCAATGCTCGTACCATTTGCTTATTTTATGACATTAGGAATGAGCAGAATTGCCGGACTGCTTCAGGCAAAATTAAAAATCCGGGCTGCACTTTTATCCAGACTTCCGTCATTTTTGACTACACTGGTTGCTTTGTTTTACTTTTACGCTCTCTGGATTACGTTAATCCGGGTCGTATTTCCGGTCTATTATCCGACCTCGATTTTATACTATATTCGAAACCTGATATAGCCCTGCCGTTTCGCATACAGACAGGGACCCGCTGGTGGTTCCTCTGCGCATAACAGGCATAATAGGTACGAAAAAAAGGATTCAGAAAACTCTGAATCCTTTTTGTATTTCATACTATGCTGCTCCAATTTATCTTAGTAAACCGGCTTACTCATCCACACTGTAGTTTGGTGCTTCTTTCGTGATGTGAATATCGTGCGGGTGACTTTCCTTTAAGGATGCTGCAGAAATCTTCACAAAACGTCCATTCTGTTTTAACTCTTCAATGGTTTTGGTTCCACAATATCCCATACCGGAACGGAGACCGCCCATTAACTGGAATACGGTATCTTCTACCGTTCCCTTGTATGCCACACGTCCCTCTACTCCTTCCGGAACAAGCTTCTTGGCATTTTCCTGGAAGTAACGGTCCTTGCTTCCGTTTTCCATGGCAGCGATAGAGCCCATACCACGATATACCTTATATTTTCTTCCCTGGAACAGTTCAAAGGTTCCCGGGCTTTCGTCACAGCCTGCAAACATGGAGCCCATCATGCAGACATTTCCACCTGCTGCAATTGCCTTTGTAATATCCCCGGAATACTTGATACCACCGTCTGCAATAATCGGAATACCATATTCCTTCGCTACCGCATAGGAATCCATAATCGCGGAAATCTGAGGAACACCGATACCTGCAACGACACGGGTTGTACAAATGGAACCCGGTCCGATACCAACCTTGACCGCATCTGCTCCTGCTTCAATCAGCGCTCTTGTGCCCTCACCGGTTGCTACGTTGCCGGCAATAACCTGCAGATCAGGATACTTTTCTTTAATCATTTTCACACAGTTTAATACATTTTGGGAATGTCCATGTGCGCAGTCCAGTACAACGACATCCACCTTGGCATCCACCAGTGCATCTACCCGCTCCATTACATTGGCTGTAATACCTACTCCGGCACCGCACAGCAGTCTGCCGTGGTCATCCTTTGCTGCCAGAGGATATTTGATTGTCTTCTCAATATCCTTAATGGTAATAAGACCCTTAAGATTAAAATCATCATCTACGATCGGAAGCTTTTCTTTTCTGGCACTTGCCAGAATCTTCTTTGCTTCCTCTAAGGTAATTCCTTCCTTCGCAGTAATCAGTCCTTCGGAAGTCATGGACTCTTTAATTTTTTTAGTAAAATCCGTTTCAAATTTTAAATCACGGTTTGTAATGATTCCGACTAATTTTCTGCCCTCTGTAATCGGCACGCCGGAAATTCTGAATTTAGCCATCAGCGCATCTGCATCTGCTAATGTATGTTCTGGAGATAAAGAAAACGGGTCTGTAATGACACCATTTTCGGAACGTTTTACCTTGTCAACCTCTTCTGCCTGTGCCTCAATTGACATATTTTTGTGAATGATTCCGATACCACCCTGTCTAGCCATGGCGATCGCCATTCTGTGTTCCGTAACAGTGTCCATTCCTGCACTCATCATAGGAATGTTCAATTTGATTTTTTTCGTCAGATAGGTTGTCAGGTCTACCTGATTCGGAATTACATTTGAATAGCCCGGTACTAACAGCACATCATCAAATGTAATGCCTTCGCCAATAATCTGTCCCATTTCATTTCCTCCTGTATTATTTTGAATATTTGAAAGAGTTTACCAAACTTTTTTGAATCTGTCAATCCGTAAATACCTTACGCGGCGCAATATTCTGAATCGCTTTGATCAGCTTTGGATCCGGCTCCAGAATCACTTTTTTCTCACCATTA
This sequence comes from Clostridiales bacterium, assembly GCA_012520645.1. Lineage (GTDB taxonomy): Bacteria > Bacillota > Clostridia > Lachnospirales > Lachnospiraceae > JAAYNV01. The sequence goes on from JAAYNV010000005.1 coordinate 5,674, forward strand.
AAATACATGACATAGCGCTTGTCCGGCTGTTCAGCCACTCCGGAGCTGTAATCCACTGTTTTATAATTTTTATTTTTATAATCATCCAGATGATAGGACTGAATCGGAGCCAGTACTTCCATCCGTTCCAGATCAAATTCCTCCACCTTTTTGCGCCTGCTCTTTGCCATAACCTTATCAATGGAAAGCTGTTTATCCACATAAAGATACTCATATTCCAGATCGGAATTCAGATACACAAAATAAGCAGCAACTCCACAGAGTACTGCCGCAATCAAAAGCGGAAACATTCCCATCAATCCCGGCAATGCGAAAATCACCGTTGCCGCCATGGTCACAATGCGTAACAGCATCATTCCAACCGATGTTTTTTTCTTAACAAGCAACTCTACATATGTGTCATTGTACATCACTGTACCTCCCTTAGTTTCTTACTTAATAATATAGTACAAAGAGAAACGCCTTTCAAGACTTGACAATACGAAAACTTTTTAGAATTAGTTTATCTTCTGTTCCTTGTCCCATCTTTGCGCACATGCTATACTATGCTTTAGAAATAAATCCATCTTACACAGGAAAGGAGTGCCTGATCCATGTCTTCCGCACACGCAAATATTCAGGATGAGATCAACGAGCAGAAAAAGAAATTTAAGGATATGACCCCCAAGCAGAAATTCCGCTATTTCTGGGATTACTATAAGATACCGACTCTGGTAATTATTGTGGCTGTTATTTTTACAGTGACCTTTGTCAGAGACTATATCGAGGGACAGAAAGAAACCCTGCTCTATGCCACGCTGATCAATTCCAATCCAATGAATGACTATGAACAACTGGCTGCTGATTTTGCTGATTATGCAGGCATTGATCTGGAACAAAATCACGTAATCTTCGATTCCTCTGTTCAGTTTTCCACTGAAAACTATCAGATGGAAATGGCTTCTACCCAGAAAATGATGACTATGGCATCCGCCGGAACCATGGATGTAGTACTCGCTGATGAGGAAACCTTCAGTAACTATACGGATGCCGGATACTTTTATGATCTGCGGACCGTTCTGGATGCAGAGCTTTTAAAAACCTACGAGGATTCCTTATATTATTATACCTATGATCCGAAAGCCGCCCGTGCCAAAGCGGAAGAAGCCGGCGTAAAATACGAGGAATCAAACGGACCTTATGATACCCTGGAGCCTGTACCGATTGGCATCAGGCTGACCAAACTGCACAATCTGCCGGAAGGAACCTTTTTAAATTCCGGTTGCCAAATTTTTGGAATCTGTGCCAATTCAGAACATGTGGACCAGGCAGTCACCTTCCTGCATTTTCTGGAAGGACAGTAAAGTTTCCTATCTCATATAAAAAAGTCTGTTAGAAGCAGGTATATTTTCCCCTGCTTCGGACAGACTTTTCTTATGAAAAAATATTTGTTTCTTTTCTTTGCAGCATCCGTTTTGGGCTATATATGGGAAGTTCTGCTATTTCTGCTAAAAGAAGACCGTTTCTATAACCGTGGCTTTTTTTACGGTCCATGGCTGCCCGTCTACGGACTTGGCGCAGTACTGCTCGATCTTGGGCTTCACTGGCTGTCCTCACATCCCGTTTATGTCTTCTTTCTCTCCCTTTTCATTGGCACCGGAGTCGAGCTTGCCATCGGTCTAATTCTGGATCTGTTCTGGAACCGCCGTTACTGGGATTACAGTGGATATATCTTAAACCTTGACGGCTATATCTGCCTGTCTTCGGCACTGGCATTTGGCTTTGCCGGGATGTTGTGGATCTGCTTTGTTACGCCAAGGCTGCTCAAGGCTCTGGATGCCCTGCTGCCCAAACACCAGAATCTCCTGCTAACCATTATCGCACTGGTTTTCCTGTTTGATCTGGCTGTTTCGCTCATATTTCCCAATGCCGGACAGGGAGTAACCTTCTAGTGCTCTTCCCTTCCATTCTTTTCTGAAATTCAGCTAATGTCAACTGTTTTTGCGCATTTTCCCGGAAAATATGATAATGAGAACTACAGAAAGTAACGATAACAGATCGGAAATCAGTAACCCAATCATCCCATTGGCAGCGCCCACTTTTGCACACATCCATAAGTTTCTGACATAATCATATGCCGGAACATGCCGGAATATATTCAACCAAACCTCAAGACGAAAGGAAAAACTGCATACATAATAGAGCACTCCGGAAACTAACTCTATCACCAATACAACAATGGAAATAATCCAAACAGCTGTCATACACTGCTTACTGTTATCCCTGACAACGGAAGCCAGAATCGCAAAGATCAGTGGAAAAATCAGACAACCAGTTAAATTCGGTCCAAAGGACAATTGCCTTACAAACGCATCCCAATACGGACTGAAGCCACGTATATACGACAAAATAAGATATAGCACTGAAGAAATCAATGCCACTGCTAACGGAGTCCATGCCATTAAAAATCTTTTACCTTTATTCTCTTTCATCATTCTGTACCATCCTTTTTTGTTTCATCTCTTCCATTATCTCTTTATACTGTTCTTTTGTAATTTGCAGATAGCTGCCACAATTTGGACATTCTACACAATATACCTTGCGGTATGGAATAATCGGAATAAAAAACAGCGTAAACCACGTCCGTTTTACACATAGACGCCACATTAATGTCTGGTTACAATAGTCACAATGTTTTTGGAACATGTCACCTTTCTTGCTTTTCGTCACACGTCCCCATCCCCATATTATCATTTCATACTCCTCCCTTTCCACTGACTTTATTCTGCAAATATCTCCTGTTCGATCCCACTGCAAAGGCCAGAATCATCATCATAAAAGATAACATAATGGAGCAACAGGCAGTAATTGAAATCCCCTCTATTCCCGCTCCCCGGAGAAATCCCTTCCGAAAATCTCCTTCCGGCATAGTTACTATAAAAAGCAGAATCAGGATTGGCAACATCTGAAAAAACAGATGCAGTGAATTCAATACATAAATCACATAAATTCCTTTTGGTTTTTTCATTTGTTTTTATTCCTTCCCTCATTTTCTGTAAAATTATACTACATATTGAATTTGTTTTCACTAGTTTTTTTCTGAAATAATATCTTTGAAAATAATATGAAAATTTTTCATACCAAAAAGGGCTCCTGCCGCTCTGGCAGAAGCCCTTTTTGCTTTCTTTTTTATACTTTCCGTTTTCCGCTCTTACTTCGCTGCCGGATACTCATTGCAAAGCAGACGGTAAGGTGCTTCATCCTCTTCAATCTTCGGGAAACGTCCAACGTTCTCATAAAAACGGTTGTCCGTATTGTCGTCGTTGCACATGGAAACCTCACCGATCAGAACATCTCCCGTACCCTCCTTGATATCAAAGTCATGGTACTGGTGCGGCCATAAGGTGATGCTCTCGCCCGGCTTTAATTCCACGCCGGTTCCTGCCGGAACATAATAGGAACGTCCGTCGGAATTGACCAGAACATCGGTGGTGCCAAGTTCTCCGTTATCATCATTATATACATGAATGATCAATGTACCGCCGCCCCGGTTGATGATGTCTTCGCTCTTTTTCCAGTGGAAGTGCATCGGGGAATGCTGACCCTCTTTTAACATTAACAGCTTCTCTGCATATACTTTTTTGTATTTCGAATTGTTCTGATTGCCGTTTCGAAGCGTAATCAGTGCAAAGCCGACCTTGTTAAAATCTCCAAGACCGTAATCCGTGATATCCCAGCCCAGCATGTTATCGCGGATCTCATCATACTCTGCGCTCTTATCCTGCCACTCTTTTGGTGTAAAATGGCAAAACGGCGGCAGTTCAAAGCCATGCTCTTTGATTAATGCTTCCATATCCCTGATTGCTGCATTGATTTCCGATCTTTTCATTTGATTTCCTCCATTCTCCGCCTTCTGGCGGCTCCCTTTTCCGGTTCCTGCCCAAATCTGAATCATAGTTTTTCTGGACGGAGTCTTTTGAGACTGCCATGCTTGACTCCTGTTGTAATTCATTATAAAATTATTCAAAACGTATTGCTATCATTTATATATTCCGTACAAAATTGATATTTTCAGATATCCAAAACTGCATCCTGTTTAGAAGGGAGACTGCTTATGAATACACCAATCGAATGGAATGATATTCCCTATCATTCAAAAGAACGCACCGTCCGCACTGCACAAACCCTGCAGATTCCGGGACTTCGCATGTTCGCCAAGCACACCATGACAAGCGCCGTTCCACCGCTGCCGCCACACTATCATCCAAATGCTTATGAGTTTACCTTTGTGACCAACGGTGCCATCTCCTTTACCACAAAAGATCAGACCTATGAATTAAGCGGCTATGATGTCTTTCTGACCAGACCGGACGAGATACACAGTACAAATCTCCTGCCGCTCTCCGCCGGAGAGATTATCTGGTTCCAGTTGGATATGGAGGATACAGAGCAGTTTCTTTTTCTGGCACCGGAAGCCCGGACACATCTGCTGTCCGCTCTGGAACATCTGAACGGTCCTCTGATCTCCGGCTGCGGAAATCGTGCCTATAGTCTGTTAAAAAGAGCCTATGAGCTGTCCTCAGACCCGTCAACCCGGTATCAGTGCGCTTCCTATCTGGTTCTGACGCTGTACGAACTGTCTGCTCTTTCCCAGAAAAATGTGCGCAGTGTATCACCGGATATTGAAGAGGCTATCCGCTTTATCCGTGAACACATTACGGCAGAGCTTTCCATCGAAGAGCTGGCTTCCCTCTGCCACCTGTCCGCCTCCCAGTTCAAACAGAAATTTAAGAACCAGGTCGGTATCGCCCCCAGACACTATATTAACTACAAAAAAATACAGACCGCAAAAAAGCTGCTGCTTGACGGTGTTCCCGTAACGGAAACCGCCATGTCTCTGGGATTTAATTCCAGCAGCTATTTTACGGTCGTATTCAAGCGCTATAATGCCTGCAGTCCCTCGGAGTATGTGCGGGAAAATCTACAAAAGCTCCCTGAGTAGCTGATTCACCATACCCGGATCTGCCTTTCCCTTCATTGCCTTCATTGTCTGTCCTACCAGAAAGCCGATTGCTTTTTCCTTCCCGTTTTGGTAATCCTCCACAGACTGCGGATTGGCTGCAATGACCTCCTCCACGGTCTTGCGGAGTGCTCCTTCGTCATTGACGGTCTTTAATCCGTTCTCTTCCACATATTTTTCCGGATCGATATTTTCATCAAAAATCTTTTCAAAGACCTCTTTCGCCACCGTTCCGTTGATCTCCTTCGCCTCTACCAGAGCGATCAGTTTCGCCAGATTTTCCGGTGCAAAACGGATATCCTCCGGTTCCATCTCCTGCTCTTTTAACAGACGCATCGTCTCTACCATCAGCCAGTTGCTGACCTTTTTGGGCTGTCCGCAGATGGCTACAGTCTGTTCAAAGATGTCCGCCATATGCTTGCTTTCTGTCAGAATATCTATGTCATAATCCGGCAGCTCATATTCTGCCTTGTAGCGTGCCATTTTTTCATCCCTAAATTCCGGCTGGGCAGCTTTGATCTGCTCAATCCACTCCTCATTTATATGCACCGGAACCAGATCCGGATCCGGGAAATAGCGGTAATCCTGTGCGTCCTCCTTGGAACGCATCGCATAGGAACATTCCTTTGTATCATCCCATCTTCTTGTCTCCTGAATCACTTCTTGTCCCGACTCCAAAAGCTCGATCTGACGTGCTCTTTCTCCTTCAATTGCACGGGCGATTGCACGGAAGGAATTCAGGTTCTTCATCTCCGTTCTCGTACCGAATTTTTCTGCTCCCACTTCCCGCACGGACAGATTCACGTCCGCACGCATGGAGCCCTCCTGCAATTTACAATCCGAAGCTCCCAGATACTGAATGATCAGACGGAGTTTTTCCAGATAGGCAATGACCTCATCCGCACTGCGCATATCCGGTTCAGATACGATCTCGATCAACGGCACACCGGAGCGGTTGTAATCTACCAGAGAGCAATCCTCCCACTCATCATGGATGAGCTTTCCCGCATCCTCCTCCATATGGATCTCATGGATGCCGACGCTCTTTGTTCCATCCGCTGTTTTAATGTCCACATGCCCATTCCTGCAGATTGGCAGATAGAGCTGGGAAATCTGGTAATTCTGCGGATTATCCGGATAAAAATAATTCTTTCTGTCAAACTTGCAGACTCTTGTAATATCACAGTCTGTTGCAAGTCCAACTGCCACTGCATATTCTACAACCTGCTTATTTAAAACCGGAAGCGAACCCGGCATTCCGGTACAGACCGGACAGGTATGGGCATTCGGCGCTGCACCAAAAGCGGTGGAGCAGCCGCAGAAAATCTTGGTCTTCGTTGCAAGCTCCACATGGACTTCCAGACCGATCACTGTTTCATATTGTTTTCCCATGCTTATCTTACCCCGCTTTCCGCAGTCTGCTTCGCACTGCCAAATCTTCCTCTTGCCTGTTCATAGGTATAGGCTGTCTGAATGAGTTTCTTTTCCTGAAAACAGTCTCCGATGAGCTGCAGCCCGATGGGCAGTCCTTTGCTGTCCTTTCCGCACGGAAGGCAGATACCCGGCAGCCCTGCCAGATTGACGGAAATCGTATAAATGTCACCCAGATACATCCTGATTGGATCAGAAAGGCTTTCTCCCAATTTGGGCGCTGTAGTCGGTGCAACCGGACCGAGAATCACATCATATTTTGCAAATGCTTCGTCAAATGCTTTTTTGATCAGTGCCTTGACTTTCAGCGCCTTTAAATAATAGGCATCATAGTACCCGGAGCTTAAGACAAAGGAGCCGAGCATGATACGGCGCTTGACCTCCGGTCCGAAGCCCTCGGAACGGGTCTTTTTGTACATCTGGTGTAATCCTTCGAATTCTTCTGTGCGATAGCCGTATTTGATGCCGTCAAACCGTTCCAGATTGGAGCTTGCCTCAGCTGCCGCGATCGTATAATAGGCCGGAATGGCATATTCCACCAGACTGAAATCAAATTCCTCTACGACTGCCCCCTTTTCCTTCAGTACTTCGGCGGCACCAAGTACCGCATCACGCACCTCCGGGTCCAGTCCTTCTCCAAGATAATTTCTCGGAATACCGATACGCATTCCTTTTACATCATCAATCAGTGCACTCATAAAATCCGTGTCCTGCCGCTTTACTGAAGTAGAATCCTTCGTATCATGGGTGGAAATCGCCTCCAGAATGGCAGCGCAGTCCGTTACATCTTTACAGAGCGGTCCAATCTGATCCAGAGAAGACCCATATGCGATCAGTCCGTAACGCGACACCGTTCCATAAGTCGGTTTCATGCCGACTACGCCACAAAAGCCTGCCGGCTGTCTGATGGAACCGCCGGTATCGGAACCAAGGGCAAAAAAGCACTCATTTCCTGCCACGGCTGCTGCAGAGCCCCCGGATGAACCACCCGGCACATGCTCTGTATTCCATGGGTTCTTCGTCACTCCATACGCCGACGTCTCGGTCGTGGAACCCATAGCAAACTCATCCATATTCGTTTTTCCAAGGATGACCACACCTGCCTTTTCCAGATTACGTACTGCTTCTGCGGAAAAGGTGGGAATAAAGTTTCCAAGAATTTTAGAAGAACAGGTCGTAAGCATCCCTTCCGTGCACATATTGTCCTTGATTGCCACCGGTACTCCGGCAAGCGGTCCGGTCAGTTCTCCTGCATCCACTTTTGCCTGTACTGCTTCCGCCTGTTTCAAGGCATTCTCCTTATCGAGTGTCACATAGCAATGATATTCCTTTTCCTGTTCTTCGATCCTGGCAAAGACCGCTTCCACCGCTTCCCTTACCGTCACTTCCTTCGCCTTAATCTTCCCCGCCAGTTCTACAGCGGTATAGTTTAAAATTTCCATTTTATGCCTCCATTAATATAGAAGAAACTGCTTCTGCCATCTCTTACAAAGAGTCCGCTTATGGACCCTTTAGCCCTCAAAGGTTCTGGGCACTGCAAACATTCCGTCCTTTTTTGCAGGTGCATTTCCAAGCACCGCCTCTCTTTCATCTCCGTTTGTCACCACATCTTCACGGAAGACATTTTCCACCGGGAAAACATGACTCATGGGCTCCACGCCCTCCGTGTCCAGTTCCCCCAGTTTATCAATATAGTCCAACATGCTGCCCATATCCTTCTTCGCCTGCTCTTTCTCTTTGTCCGAGAGCTCCAGCTTCGCAAGAATGCCTACATACTCAATTGTTTCATCACTGATAATATTTGCCATTTTACTGAAACTCCTTTCCTAATCACGCACCTTGATATGCACCTCTCTCAACTGCTGCTCTGTCACATCATTCGGTGCACCACACATCAGGTCCTGCGCATTACCGTTCATCGGGAAGGCAATGACCTCTCTGATGTTCTCTTCATTTCGAAGCAGCATCAGCATACGATCCACCCCCGGTGCCATACCTGCGTGTGGCGATGCGCCAAACTGGAATGCCTCATACAGTGCGCCGAATTTGCTCTTTAGTGTCTCTTCATCATAACCTGCAATTTTAAAAGCCTTTACCATAATCTGCATATCATGGTTTCTGACCGCGCCAGAGGAAAGCTCCACACCGTTGCATACAATGTCATACTGATAAGCCAGAATATCAAGCGGATCCTTTTCCATAAGCGCTTCCAGTCCACCCTGTGGCATCGAGAACGGGTTATGGGTAAATCCAATCTGCCTGGTCTCCGGATCCTTTTCAAACATCGGGAAATCATTGACGTAACAGAAGCGGTACGCCTTCTTTTCATACAGATCCAGACGCCTTCCAATCTCATTGCGAAGCTGTCCGGCATAATAGTTTGCTCTCTCTTCCCTGTCGGCAATAAAGAAAATTGTGTCTCCTGCCTGAAGACCTGCCAGTTCCAAAAGCGCCTTCTTTTTCTCTTCCGGAATAAACTTGTCAATCGGTCCCTTGTAGCTTAAATCCTCAGCCACCTCCAGATAACCCAGACCTCCCATTCCAAGGGAAGTCGCAAAATCAAGCAGCTTTTCATGAAAGCCCTTGGACATCTCCGCATGTACCTTGATCGCACGCACGGTTCTGCCGATAAATGGCTTGAAGGTACAGGTCTGGAAAAACGCGGTCACATCTACGATGCGCAGCGGATTTCTCAAATCCGGTTTATCCGTACCAAATTCCAGCATCGCCTGTTTATAGCTGATGACCGGATAAGGCGCCTGTGTTACGGCATAGCCTTCCGGTGCAAATTTTTCAAAGGTCGCGGAAAGAATTTCTTCTCCGGCACGGAACACATCCTCCTGTGTCGCAAAGCTCATTTCGAAATCCAGCTGATAAAACTCACCCGGAGAACGGTCTGCTCTCGCATCCTCATCACGGAAGCACGGAGCAATCTGGAAATATTTATCAAAGCCTGACACCATCAAAAGCTGCTTATACTGTTGCGGTGCCTGTGGCAGTGCATAGAATTTTCCCTTATATTTTCTGGACGGCACGATATAGTCTCTGGCTCCCTCCGGGGAAGAAGCACATAGAATCGGCGTCTGAATTTCCAAAAATCCCATTTCCGTCATCTTCTGTCTAAGGAAACTGATTACCTGGGAGCGAAAAATAATATTGTCCTTCACCTTTGCATTTCGAAGATCCAGATAACGGTATTTTAAGCGGACATCCTCTCTTGTTTCTTTGGAGGTCATAACCTCGAATGGAAGCTGCTTGTATACCCTGCCAAGAATATCAATGCTCTTTGCTTCCAGCTCAATCGTTCCGGTCGGAAGCTTCGGATTGTAAGTCTCCTCATCCCGCTTTTCCACCGGACCCTCAATGGAAACCGATATTTCCTTTGTGATTCCCTTTAACAACTCGGTATCCCGGATGACAATCTGAAGGACACCGTACATATCACGCAGATCCAGGAAAGACACGCCTCCATGATCCCGGATATTCTCAATCCAGCCGGCCACACGGACAGTCTGTCCGATGTTTTTCTCACTGATTTCTTTTACGGTAATGTTTCGATACTTGTTCTGAGTTGTCATGCTTTTTTCTCCTCTTTTTCCGAATGATTTTTAAGCTGTACAGGAGACTTGTTTTATCCGGTATTTTGTGTTCCTAAACGACAAAAATCCCGGAACACAGTTTCCTGCATTCCGGGACGGGATATCTGAAATATGACCCGCGGTACCACCCGCATTGGTAAGCCGACGCTTCCATCAAAGCGTGAAACCGCCCTACCCACTCTTACACTTAACGCGTGTGACGTATCATCCTAGCAGTGCCATTCCTGCCTTCTGCCCCTGTCACTGTTTCAGGGCATCCGGCTCTGACCTGTCCGCTGATTCAGATGATCTGCTCCAGAGTGTTCCCTTTGTTACTTCCCACAAACAGCGCTCTCAGTCGGTGACGCCGTATTCCTGTCGCTTTTCATAACAAGAGTCTCTTTCATCGCATTTATCTTTAAAACGTATATTAGCACATGTTTTTTTACATTGCAAGAAAAAAATGGCTCTCTTTACAAAATTGTAAAATTATTATATATTATTCACATTTTTTCGTTTCTTACATTACTCTTTTTGATATTTTTCACTAATTCATATTAAATAATAAATATTTAAAAATTTATTATATTGAGCGATATTTACAAAGGAGGACCTGGCTTGCCAGCAACACACAGGACTCACTGGTGGAAGTACAGAAGATCATAAACAAGGTACAGGACAATGTTTTGGAGATGTCTTGCTTTATCAATGATAATACCGAAAAGCTCACCAGTCAGAATGAGATTTTCATGACCACCTTTCAGGGAATCCACGATATGAACGAGCTGCCAGATTCCTAAGCAGCTCGTTTCAATTTCTTTACCAGATAATAGAATTCCTCTTTGTATTCATCCTCTTTGAGATTCACATCTTCTAACAGCTCCAGTACACTTTCAAATGAACTGTCGCCTTTATATTGGCTGTCACGCACAATCATGCCAAATTCTGCCACAGCAGCTGCAAACCGGAAGTCCTCCGTCATCTCCTCATAACAGGAAGTTTCACCTACCGGATAAGTAAGCAGCCTGCTTTCATCCCCATCCGGCTCCTTGTAGCGGACGGAAACGGTCAGCCACTCTTTCTCACAGTCTGTATCTTTTTCCCGCTCCTTCATCACTGCATCCCCGGTTTCTTCCTCTTCCTGTGACTTCCGGTTTCCAGAGTATTTAAATTCCGGCTCATTCAGCTCCATTTCGGAATCTGCCGTCACAATTTCATATAACACGGTTACACTGTGTCCGGCTCCTACCTCCCCGGCATCCTTAGTATCATCTTCAAAGTCTTCATTCTCCATTCTGCGGTTGTCATACCCAATCAGACGATAACCCTTTACCACTGCCGGATTAAATTCTACCTGAAACTTCACATCCTTTGCAACGGTTACAAAATTAGCGCCCATTTCTTCTACAAGCACCTTTTTAGCCTCACTCATGGAATCAATGTAAGAATAATTTCCGTTTCCGCAGTCTGCCAGCGTCTCCATTTTATTGTCTTTTATATTACCGGTTCCAAAGCCAAGCACAGACAGGTAAACACCATTTTTGCGCTTCTTTTCCACCAGTCTTTTTAAAGAGCTTTCACTCGTAATCCCGACATTCAAATCCCCGTCTGTTGCCAGAATAATACGATTGTTTCCGCCTTTGATATAGTTTTCTTCTGCCAACTCATAAGCACTTAAAATGGCTTCGCCTCCGTTGGTAGAGCCTGATGCAAACAGATTATCCAACGCTTCCCTGATCCGTTCTGTCTCATTGCCGCATACTCCCTCCAGAACGATCTCATCACTTCCCGCATAGGTCACAATAGAAGCACGGTCCTTTTCCGTCAGTTCCTCTGCAAGCATGGAAAAAGCACGCTTTAACAGACCGATCTTATCCTCGCTGTCCATGGATCCGGATACATCGATGAGAAAGACCAGATTCGAATCCGGTGCCTCGGAAAAATCCAAAGCCTCCGTCTGCAGTCCAATCTGCATCAGTTTACTGTCCGGATTCCACGGACAGTCTGCAATCCGGGTGGTCACTCCAAACGGTTCTCCCTCCTTCGGAAGTTCATAATCATAGGAAAAATAGTTGAGCATCTCCTCAATGCGGACTGCCCCTTGCGGTATATCCTCTAATGTATAACCGTCCATGATCATGCGCCGTAAGTTACTGTAAGATGCCGTGTCCACGTCTGCTGAAAAGGTGGACAACGGACTGGAAGCCACACTCTGAAATCCGGTTTCTTCTATGGCATTGTACTCCTCCGTATTAAAATCCACACCATTTTCATACCCGCCATCGTATTCTTCTGCTGCTATATCCACTTCCTCATAGACAGCTTCCGATGGGAAATAGCCGGTATTTTGTCCCTTATTCAAACTCCTTCCGCATCCGGTCAGACACCCCGCCAACATGGACACCAGACACATTCCCACAATTACTTTTTCCTGCATTTTGTTTTTCATCCTGTCATACCTTTTACACGGAATAATAATTCTTCCTTTTATTTCTACAACGCCTTGATACGTTCCACTGCCTCTACCGTATTTTCGTAGCTGCCAAATGCCGTCAGACGGAAATAAGTCTCTCCGCTTGGTCCGAATCCGGAGCCCGGTGTACCGACTACATTTGCCTTTTCTAACAGATAATCAAAGAACTCCCAGCTGGTCATGCCGTTTGGCGCCTTTAACCAGATATACGGTGCATTCACACCACCTGATACGGTATAGCCTGCGCTCTTTAAGCCCTCTAAAATATATTTTGCATTATTCATGTAATAGGCAACCTGCTCCTTTAACTGCGCCTTTCCTGCCTCGGAATACACAGCTTCACCCGCACGCTGTACGATATACGGTGCACCATTATACTTGGTTCCATGACGTCTTGCCCAGAGAGAATGCAGCATCACATCCCCGCATTTTAAATCCTTCGGAATAACCGTATATCCTAAACGTACTCCGGTAAATCCTGCATTTTTGGAAAAGGAATGCAGTTCAATTGCACAGGTTCTTGCACCCTCACATTCATAGATGGAATGTGGTACATCCGCCTCGGAAATATACGCCTCGTAAGCAGCATCATAAATAATGACCGCACCTACCTTGTTCGCATAATCCACCCATTCCTGAAGCTGTGCTTTCTTGATTGTGGAACCGGTCGGGTTGTTCGGGAAGCACAGATATATTATATCCGGTGTCTCCTTCGGAAGCTCAGGCGCAAAGTTATTTTCCGCAGTACATGGCATATAGATTACGTCACTCCAGGTCTCCTTTGCCGGGTCGTATACACCGGTTCTGCCTGCCATCACATTCGTATCCACATAGACCGGATAAACCGGATCACAGACAGCAATCTTATTGTCCTTGCTGAAAATTTCCTGAATATTGCCGGAATCACATTTTGCTCCATCGGAAACAAAAATCTCATCCGGACTGATGTCGCAGCCTCTTGCCTTATAATCATTATCTGCAATCGCATTTCTCAAAAATTCATAGCCCAGATCCGGGGCATATCCGTGGAAGGTCTCTGCCTTTCCCATCTCATCGACTGCCCCATGCAGTGCATCAATGATAGCCGGAGCAAGCGGCTGTGTCACATCACCGATTCCCAGACGTATGATCTTCTTATCCGGATTTGCCGCAGCATACGCATTCACCTTTTTACCAATTGTAGAAAAAAGATAGCTTCCCGGTAATTTTAAATAATTGTCATTGATTTTAAACATAGTGATTTCTCCTTCTGTCCTTCTCAAACGCAAACTCTGTTTCAGTCATCACACCCCGCCATCCTGCACCGCAGTGCGGCTTAAGGTCTGCTTTCACATATTAACACAGTATCTCGTCAACGTCAATTTCTCCGTCAAAAACAGTTGCCGCAGGTCCTGTCATGTAAATTACATTTTCCTTTTTAATCCAATCAACAAGAATTTCTCCTCCCAGTACTTTTACAGCCACCTTGTGATTGGTCAGACCATTCAATACACAGGCAGCCACCGTTGCACAACAACCCGTTCCACAGGCAAGCGTCTCTCCTGTACCGCGCTCCCACACACGCATCTCCACATGGTTTCGGTCAATGACCCTGACAAATTCCGTATTAATACGCTTGGGAAAACGCTCATGATTCTCAAAATATGGTCCGATCTTTTCGATTTCCAGCCCTGACACGTCCTCTACAAAAACAACCGCATGGGGATTTCCCATGGATACGCACGTCATGTGGTATTCCTTTCCTTCCACCTGAATCGGTTCGTCCATAACAATTTCATTATCCGCGATCACCGGAATTTCTTTTGGTGTAAACTCAGGCTGCCCCATATTGACTGTGACCATGGAAACCTCTCCGTCCTTTACCGTCATATCCAGATATTTGATTTTTCCGGCACTGATGATGCTGATTGTAATCTTATCTGTCAGCCGCTTATCATAAACATACTTCCCTACACAGCGGATGCCGTTTCCGCACATCTCTGCACGGCTTCCGTCCGCATTGTACATTTCCATTTCAAAATCCGCTTCTCTGGAAGGATTGATAAAGATTACGCCGTCCCCGCCGATTCCGAAATGTCTGTCACTTAAGAAGCGCACCAGATCCGGCTTTTTCTCCTGCGGTACTTTTTCCTCCGCACCATTTATATAAATATAATCGTTTCCGCAACCATGCATCTTTGTAAACTTCATAGCAATACCTCCTATATATGTTATATATACAGTATATACCGCATTATTTATTATATATTGTATTGAAATGCGATTTATATTGCAAATACTGCTTTTTCAACTTACAATAATAATATTGAAAGACTGAAATATAAGAAGATAAAAAACAGGAGAAACACACATGGCAAACGACTTTCCCCACCCTGACGGTGATTTACTGAATGAAGATACTTATGAGAAAAAAGGATATTTAAAAGACAATTTCCGCGTCTTTCATTTGAAAGACTGCGAACAGAAAGAATATAGTTTCCACTATCATGATTTTGCAAAGATTCTGGTGCTCTTATCCGGTGATGTGCACTATACGATAGAAGGGCGCACCTACCCGCTTGCACCCTATGATATTGTGCTGGTGGATGCCGGACAACTTCATCGTCCTATTGTACATTCTGACAGCCCCTACGAACGCATTATTCTGTACGTTTCACCGGATTATCTGTCTTCTTTTAAGTCAAACGGCTATGACTTAAGTCTGTGCTTCCAAAAAGCACGGGAAGAACATACCAATGTCCTCCGGATTTCCTCTGTGGAGCGCAGCCTGCTGTACGACTGCTGCCGCAGACTCTCAGCTTCCCTAAACGATAATGACTATGCACATGATTTACAGCATTCCCTGCTTTTCCTGGAATTTTTGATCCAGTTAAACCGGGCAGTCATTCACAACCGGATTCAATATCTGGAAATGAAATCCTCCAACACAAAGATCCTTTCCATTCTGGATTTTATCGGTACGCATCTGACCGAGGATCTTACGCCGGATTCCATTGCTGCCGCTTTCTACATAAATAAATATTATCTGATGCATCTGTTCAAGTCAGAGACCGGCTATACGCTAAGCAGCTATATTACAAACAAACGTCTTTTACTGGCAAGGGAGCTTCTGGAAAAGGGAATTCCTGCCACCCAAGTCTGCTATGACTGCGGTTTTAAAAATTATTCCACCTTTTCCAGAGCCTATAAAAAATGCTTCCAGAGCACTCCCCGGAATCTCATGCGTTCCCGATGATTTGAACGATGCTGCATTCGTTAAACCCGAAATCTGCCCACCTGTGCTGACAAAGATTCTACGGACAGCTTCAGCCGGTTCATATCCCCTGCTATACTATCCATTGTAGAATTCAATTCTGTAGTCGAAGCGGAGGTCGCCTGTGTACTTGCTGCGTTTTCTTCCGCAATCGAGCTCAATGTGCTGACAATATCAATGACATTTCCTCTGACAGCATCCAGACTCTCTGCCTTTTCTGCAATCTGATGCACAGCCTGTATGGATGCCCCAATGCCCTCATAAACCGATGCAAAAATCTGCTGGGTCTTATCCAGTTCACCGCTTTCCTGTTCAATGACCTCTTTAACCTGGGTCATGATTTCCACTTCTTTATCCGAATTCTCGAGCAGTGTACGGACAACCTCTTCAATCTGCTGTGCCGATTCGCTGGACTGGTCAGCCAGTTTTGAAATCTGATCTGCTACTACAGCAAATCCTCTTCCTGCCTCACCGGCTCTGGCTGCCTCAATCGAAGCATTTAAAGACAACAGGTTTGTTTCCTCTGCGATGGAATTGATCAGCTCTGTTGCCTGCTTAATCTTTTGTACGGAATCATTTGTCGTTCCGGTCTGTTCATAAATGGTCTGAATCTGCTGTCGGGTCCGGGCATTGATCCTGCCAAGCTCCTGAATCGTGTTCAGAGCTTCCTTGCTTGAGACTTCCATTTCACCTGCCTGTTTGTTCAAAGCTTCTACATAGTTTACCGTGTTGTGGATATTTTCCCCCATCTGTGCAACGTGCTTGGTCGCATCCTCCGTAGATTCTGCCTGGGTCATGGCTCCCTGTGCCATATCTGCAATGGCATTGGTCACACCACTTGTCGTATTCTCCACATTCTGGCAAACCTGATGCAGACGGTTAATCGCCGTTTCAATCGATTCCGTAACCTGCATGATTTCTCTTACCAGAGAGCGGATATTGTTCTGTGCCGTATCAAGTGCCTTTGCCGTTTGTCCAAACTCATCCCGTCTATGCAGTTCAATACTCTGTGAAAAATCACCATTCGAAAGCCGTTTTGCCAATTCCTGAATCTTTTTCAGCGGTCTGGTAAAACCTCCTGCAAGCAGGAATGCCCCTACAGCTGCCACAATCATACAGAACACAATGCAGCTGATTAACAGAAGTGTGATCCGCTGAAAACGACTGCTCATTTGAGCCGTCCGATTCAAAATGTCGGCATCCATATCATCCACATAGTTTCCGGTGCTGATAATCCAGTTATACGGAGCAAACAACATGGAGTAAGCCCGTTTCGGTGCAGGTTCTTCCTGACCCGGTTTGGAAAACCAAAACTCATTGAATCCGCCCTCCGGCTGTGTCGTTGCCGTCTTTACAATGGCCTGTATCAGCTTGACACCATTCTGGTCGGTGGTATCAAAACGGTTCGTGCCCTCCTGCTCCTCCAACATCGGATGTGCCACAAGAATGTAGTCCGTATCATCAATCCAGAAATAACCGTCTCCATTATACCGTAACGACTTTACAAGCTGTTTTGCTTCTGCCTTTGCCTCTTCTTCTGTCAGCTCGCCTGCCTGCTGTCTGGCATAAATACCGTCCAGAAGCGAAATCACATTCTGCACCTGATACTTAATGCTGTCGTCATATCCCTGCCGAACCGCTTCTTCATAATTGGAAAGTTCCTCTTTGTTCTGCGTTCCCATTTCCGCCAGCGCTACCGCACCGATGCTCACTGCTACGATACAGACCATTATGATATTGGTCAATACCATGGATAATTTTACACTTTTCACTTTCATGCCCCCTTCGTAAACTTAATATTTATTTTATCACTTCTCCGCGTCATTGCAAACAAATATCGACATTTAACAAAAAAAATACAGAGAGTCCGCTTGCAGACTCTCTACGAAAACATGCCTTTCATATATCCTATACATTCAGCATAGCCAATACCATCTGTGCCGTTTCAACCATATTCGTACCGCTGTCCATACTGCACTTTTGTAAGTAACGGTGAGCCTCCTCCTCTGTCATACGGTTGCGTTCCATCAAAAGATGCTTTGCCCCTTTGATCATTTCCATTTCCTCCGGTTTTCTCTCACGCGGTTGTGCTCTTCTCTGTCTCTTTCTCCGCTCCATGGTCTCTACCATCATATTGACCGTGCCAATCAGTTCATGTACCTTGAGTGGCATTGCCAGAGAGACAATATTGCTGCCCTCCAACTCACTTAAGACATGCCCGGATGCCATAAGCAGCATTTCGAAGCCATCCGGCAGATAACTCTTTAGCTCGGAATATACCATATCCATCAGCTTATAACTGCACAGCATGATTCCTCCGCCGAGTTCATCCGCCGCCGCCACAGCCTGTGCACCGGTCGTACAGATCGCCGTGACCGAAAAACCGCTGCGTACCAATATGTTTTTTATGCTCTTTGCGTCTTCCTGCTTTGGAAAAGCTACGACTATTCCTGTCATTGCGTCTCACCGCCTGATGTCATTTAAACCATGTAAAGATATTTTTCAATTTCCCATTCGCTGATCTGTGTCCGGTATTCCTGCCATTCCCTCTGTTTTACTTCAATATACTTTTCCGACACATGCTCACCCAGTACGTTTTTGACAAATTCATCCTGTTCCAGTTCCTGTATTGCTTCCAGCAAAGTACCCGGCAGTAACGCTATAGAAGCCTTGTTCTTCTCTTCCTCTGTCATTTCAAAAATATTACCGTTGACCTCTGCCGGCGGTTCTATCCGATTGCGGATGCCGTCCAGCCCTGCCTTTAGGCAGACTGCAAGCGCCAGATAAGGATTGGCGGAAGAATCGGGACTTCTTAACTCGATTCTTGTTCCCTCGCCCCGGACTGCCGGTACACGGATCAACGGACTCCTGTTGCCCGTGCTCCAAGCAATGTGCACCGGAGCCTCAAATCCGGGCACCAGACGCTTATAAGAATTCACAAGCGGATTCAGAATTGCCGTCATTCCCTGCATATGCTTCATCAGACCGCCGATAAACCAGTAGGCCTCCCTGCTTAAACCGAGTGCATTTCGGCTGTCATCAAAAATATTTTTTCCGTCTTTGGCAAGTGACATATTAATATGCATTCCTGAACCATTCACACCGAACTTCGGTTTCGGCATAAAGGTAGCATGCAGACCGTGACGCTTGGCAATCGTCTTTACCGCCAGCTTAAAAGTCATGATATTGTCTGCTGTCCTTAATGCTTCATCATATTTAAAATCAATCTCATGCTGCGCCGGAGCAGCCTCATGGTGCGATGCCTCGATGACAAAGCCCATCTCCTCCAATGTCAGCACGATATCACGTCTTGCATTCTCTCCAAAATCAACCGGACCAAGATCAAAATACCCTGCCTGTTCATTGGTCACGGTCGTAGGCAGTCCGTTTTCATCGGTCTGGAACAGGAAAAACTCACATTCCGGTCCTACATCAAAATTGTAGCCCATGTCTGCGGCTTCCTTTACCGCCTGCTTGAGTACGTATCTTGGATCCCCCTCAAACGGTGTCCCGTCCACACGGTATACGTCACAGAACATCCTTGCCACCTTGCCCTGCTGCGGTCTCCATGGAAATATTTCGAAAGTATCCAGATCCGGATACAGACACATATCTGATTCCTCTACCCTGGCAAACCCTTTGATTGCAGAACCGTCAAACATGCACTCATTGTTCAATGCCTTCTCCAACTGGCTCGATGTGACCGCCACATTTTTCAGATTACCCAGAATATCCGTAAACTGCAGACGGATAAATTCCACATCTTCTTCTCTGACCAGATTCATGATATCCTTTTTCGTATAATTTCTCATTTTTCCTCCATTCCGCTGCCTGCACAGCCTTCTTCCCTTCTCTGCCGCTTCAAAACTCCTTTTTTCTCTTTTTTCTGATTTACAGAAAGGCGCTCTTACCCCTTGTGGTAAGAACGCCTTTGTTCTGTTTTATCTTAGGACGACAGTATTCATTTGTCAATATAAAATATACAGTAGTCTTGTTATTCCTCAAAAATAAGAATATCTAAGTCTCTCTTTTCATAAAATGTAAAAAGTAAAAAGGAACGGAGATACTGCCATGCGTTCAAAAACAAAAATAGTTGTCCTTCACTTAAAAGAACTCATTTACACCGGCATCTTTGCAGTGCTCGGCATATTGTTTGTTGTACTGCTCATCATCATGTTCCTGCCGGGAGACAAAAAGGATGACACAGAGGAAACTGCGGAGGTCTGTACCTATATACCCGGCATCTATACCACTTCCCTGTCACTGGGTGACAACACCGTGGACATTGAGATTGTGGTCGATGAAAATAACATCAACTCCATCCGTCTGGTAAACTTAAACGAAGCGGTAACGACCATGTACCCGTTAATCGAACCCTCTTTCCAGGAGCTGATCGGACAGATCCTGGAAAACCAGTCCTTAGAAGGAATTTCCTATTCGGATGATAACAAATATACCTCCATGGTACTGATGGATGCCATCGAAACCTCATTAGAAAAGGCAGCGGCACCGGCAGAAGAATAACCTCACAGCTTTTCCACCTCTGCCATCCAAAGGGCCGCACTGGCATCCGACGGCATACGCAGGTCGCCCCTTGGGGATACTGCTACACTGCCGACTTTTGGTCCGTCCGGCAGACAGGAACGCTTAAACTGCTGTGCAAAGAAACGGCGGTAAAAGATGCGCATCCATTTCCGTATTGTCTCCTCATCATACAGTCCTTTAAAAGAAGTTCTGGCAATGCGGAAGATCTTGGACGGCTCAAAGCCGCAGCGCAGCATATAATAGAGGAAAAAGTCATGCAGTTCATACGGTCCGACCAGATCCTCTGTCTTCTGTGAAATGGCTCCGTCCACCGGTGGAAGCAGCTCCGGACTGACCGGAGTATCCAGTACATCCAAAAGTACCTGTTTTAACGCATCCTCCGAACAGGTATCGGCATAATACTGCACCAGATGGCGTACCAGTGTCTTGGGCACTCCGGCATTGACGGCGTACATGGACATATGGTCGCCATTATAGGTCGCCCATCCCAGTGCCAGTTCCGACATATCTCCGGTTCCGATGACCAGACCGCACTCCTTGTTCGCAATATCCATAATCACCTGTGTACGTTCTCTTGCCTGTCCGTTTTCATAGGTCACATCATGATTTTCCATATCCTGCCCGATGTCTTTAAAATGAACCGTCACCGCTTCTTTGATGTCTACTTCCCGAAGGGTCGTTCCAAGCGTCTTTGCTAACTTACAGGCATTTTCGTATGTCCGTCCGGTCGTACCAAAACACGGCATGGTAACGGACACAATATCCTTTCTTTCCTTTCCAAGCAGATCAAAGGCTCTTGCCGTCACAAGAAGCGCCAGCGTGGAATCCAGCCCCCCTGATACTCCGATAACTGCCGTACGGCTTCCCGTATGCTCATAGCGCTTTTTTAACCCATAGGACTGAATTGCCAGAATTTCCTCGCAGCGTTTCTCCCGTTGCATGTGATCAGAAGGGACAAAAGGCATCGGATTATAAATGCGTTCCAAACCAGTCTCTTCCTTCTTCAGTTCAAACGGAATCACGAGATAAAACTCCTCCTGCTTCTTTATAAAGGTCGTCATACGCCTTCTTTCCATCTGCAGTCTGTGCACATCAATATCGGCATAGACCGTTTCGCTGACAAACCGTTTGGCTTCCTTCAGGATCGTTCCGTTTTCCGCAATGATATTATGTCCGCCAAACACCAGATCCTGCGAAGATTCTCCTTCTCCTGCGCTGGCATATACATAGGCACACAAAAGTCTTGCACTGGCAGAGGTCACCAACATATCGCGATACTTATCCTTT
Organism: Clostridiales bacterium; assembly: GCA_012520645.1. GTDB lineage: Bacteria > Bacillota > Clostridia > Lachnospirales > Lachnospiraceae > JAAYNV01. The sequence continues at coordinate 27,240 of JAAYNV010000005.1, forward strand.
CCGACCGTCTCATTGGAAGCCGACAGATTCACCATAACAGTCGCACCCGCCAGAGCATGGGCTGTACTGGGCGGATCAGCCACCCAGAAGTCCTCACAGATTTCACAGCCTACAGTCAGTCCGTCGATTTCCTCTGCCTCAAATAAAATATTCGTGCCAAACGGAATTTCTTCTCCATCAAACCACACCTGTTCCAGTTCCCTTTTGCCCGGCGTAAAATATCTTGCCTCATAAAATTCCGCATAATTCGGAATAAAACTCTTTGGAATAAAAGCAAGTACCTCGCCGTTCTGAAGCACGGCCGCCACATTATACAGCTTGTGGTCTTTTTCAAACGGAAGACCGACAAAGACCAGCGCATCGTGCCCTTCGGTCCGTTCTTTGATCTGTTTTAATGCCTCTCTTGCCCCACGCAGCAAAAGTTCCTGCAAAAAAAGGTCATTACAGGTATAGCCGGTTATACACAGCTCCGGAAATACAATGATCTTCGCTCCCTTAACAAAAGCCTCTTCCATACGTTTTATAATCTGTCCCGCATTGTATTTTGGGTCTGCCACCTTAATTGGGGGAGTTACTGCCGCTGCCTTTACAAATCCATGTCTCACCTTGTGCCACATTCCTTTCGTTGTTTTTTATCCGCTTACTTTCTTCCTCTTTGCAGAAGGCTTTCTAATTCCCCCACCGAAAATGTATACTTTGTATTACAGAAATCACAGTTGACTTCAATCTCTTTTCCGTCATCGATCATTTCCTGCAAATCCTTTTTTCCAATGCCCGCGAGCGCACGCTCCACTCTTTCTCTATCACAGTTACAATAATATTCCACAGGCATCGTATCCAGAATTTGCAGTCCCAGCTCTCCTAACAGAATTTCCAGAATCTGCTCCGGTGTATTGCCCGCCTCTAACATCGCTGTCACAGAGATAATCTCAGTCAGCTTTTTTTCAAGCGCTACAATCGTTTCTTCCGCAGCAAAGGGCATCAGCTGGATAATAAAACCGCCTGCCTGTTTGACGGTATTGTCCTTTTCCATCAGTACGCCCAATCCCACACAGGAAGGCACCTGTTCAGAAGTTGCAAAATAATAAGTCAGATCTTCTGCAATCTCACCGGTCTGTAATACAGTCTGTCCAACATACGGCTCTTTTAATCCCATGTCCTTAATGACAGAAAGCATTCCCCTGCCAACTGCTCCGCCCACATCCAGCTTACCGAGTGCATTCGCAGGCAGAATGACCTGCGGCTCATAGGCATAGCCCTTGACTCTGCCCAGTGCGTCCGCCGTAACAGTCATGCCGCGCATCGGTCCGTCCCCTTTGACCTGTATAGTCAATATATCCTTTTCTCCCTTTAACATGCTGCCCATCATGGCGCCTGCGGTTAAAAGTCGTCCTAATGCCGCCGTCACAACCGGACTGGTATTGTGCTTTTCTCTTGCCGTCTCCACCGTTTCTCTTGTCGTTACCGCAAAAGCCCGAATCTGTGCATCCGCTGCCGTTGCCCGTACTAAATAATCTTTCATTTATATGTCCTTTCTGCATTCCCGCGCTACCACATAGATTCTCTCACTCTCCCCGGTGACCTCTCCATGTGTATCGGCGTCTGCCGCCATCACAAATTCCATGCCCGCCTCCTCCACTAACCGTTTCATCGTAGGAAGCGTATACCCACGCTGGAAATGGGTTTCCTCGAACCGTCTGAACAGACCGCTTTCTCCTCTGACAAAGACCGTCAGATCATATTCATTAATCTGCTCGTCTTCGTGATAATAGTTTTCCCAGATAAAGCTGCAGTCCTCCCGGTTTTCAGCAATGGTCGTATCACCAATCACTTTTTCGTATTTATAGACGGTATTAAAATCAAAAATAAAAATTCCGCCCGGATACAGGTAATTTTCCACAAGACGGAAGGTCTGAAGCAGTTCCTCTTCCTGTAACAGATAATTGAGCGAATCACAGACACTTAAAACTGTTCCCACCGTACAATACAGTTCAAACTCCCTCATATCCTGCAGCAGATACAAAATATTATGGCCGCTCTTTTCCCGCTTTTCCATGGCAATGGAAAGCATTTCCTGCGCATTGTCAATGCCCACCATATCATAACCCTTTTCTGCCAGAAGCTCTGTCAATGTTCCCGTACCACAGCCCAGATCCACGACCAGTTTTCTCTCTGCAATAAGCTCCTCCTGCTCCGGCATGTCCGCTCCATATTTTTCCATTAAAACGGACAAATACTCCGCCCATTCCCGGTACGGAGTCTCATCCATGAATATATCATATACACCTGCAAAATCCGTATAAGCTTCCATCTCTATCACCACGCACTTTCTACAAACACAGAACTTCCCAGACAGATAACCAGTCTGCCTGAGAAGTTTCTGCCATTCCCTATTTGCCCAGCTTCATTGCCACAAAAAAGCCTGCCGCAAAGGCAATGACACTGCATATTACAGAAAATACGGTAATGGTTCCAACCGAGCTCATCAAAAGAATGCCGATCGGAGAAGCCACAATCAATCCGATGATCGCCCAGTAAGCATATATCGGAAATTTTTCAAAAATAATTTCAATCAGTTTTGCGATTGCAAAAATACCGACTATCACACCGATACCAAACGGCATCAGAACTCCTACACCATGCAGGATTCCGTCCATATCAAATGCAATCAGTGATTTAATAAAGTCATTAATCGTTGCAAGGATCGGATTATAATAACCAAGCAGCAGTAAGATCATGGAACCGCTGACACCAGGAATAATCATGGTAGCCGACGCAATGATTCCGATAAAGAAAAGCTTGACAACCGAAATCAGAGTTAAGGATAAATCCGCTACATTTCCCTCTGTCTCGCCTAATGCTGCCATCCCGACTACTAACGCAAAAAATGCCAGGCAGGCAATGATATGACCGGCACTTACCCTGGTTCCCTTCACTTTTTTACCGATTGCCGGAAGTCCCCCGACAATCAGACCGATAAAAAGGAGATTGGTCGGAAGCGGATAGTTGGCAAACAAAAACTCAATTACAAAGGACAATCCAACCAGCGCAATACCCGCTCCGATAAAAATCGGCAGTAAAAACTTCAGACTCTTTTTAAATTCCGAAAAAAGATGCGTTACACAGTGAATGAGTGTATCATAAATGCCCATGGAAACTGCCATTGTTCCTCCACTGACACCCGGAATGATATTGGCAACGCCGATTACCATTCCCTTTAAAATATTTTTGATCATTTTTATACCTCTGTCTTTCTATTTTTCTATTTCTATGCACTGCGGTCAGTCATTATTTCAGATAATCCCTCAAAAAGGCAAGTACCGTATCCATCTCCTCGTCGGTCCCGATGGAAATGCGCAGATAATTGTCAATCTCCGGCTTGTTAAAATGACGGACATAAATATCCCGCACCTTTAATGCCTCATAAATATCCTTTGCAGACCGGCTCTTATGCGTGGCAAAAATAAAGTTCGTATAAGAATCCGGGAACGTAAAGCCCAATTCTTTTAACTCCTTCTTTACCCGCTCTCTGGTGGCGATCACTTTCCGGAGTGTCTCCTTAAAGTACGCATCATTCCGTACTGCCTCCACACCACAAAGGATGGACGGAAGATTCATCGTATAAGAGTTAAAAGAAAACTTTACATCACTCAGATACTTGATGAGCTTCTCATTTCCAATCGCAAAACCGATGCGCATGCCCGCCATCGCCCTGGACTTGGAAAAAGTCCGTACAATCAGCAGATTATCATACTTATTCAGAAGCGGCAATGCACTTTGACCGCCGAAATCGACATATGCCTCATCCACCATAACGACCACATCCGGATTTGACGCAATGATCTCCTCTACCACCGATAAATCCTCAAATACGCCGGTCGGTGCATTCGGGTTTGGAAAAATAATGCCGCCGTTTGGTCTCTTATAATCCTCTGCATGAATTCTGAAATCCGCATGCAAAGGAATCATCTCATAAGGAATCCGATAAAGCTCCGCCCATACATCATAAAAGGAATATGTAATATCCGGAAACAGAATCGGCTTATCCCCATGAAAAAAGGTTAAAAATGACATAGAAATGACATCATCCGAGCCAACTCCCACAAACACCTGCTTCTCACTTACCCCATAATAGTCCGCAAGCGCCTTTGCAAGCGGTGCTGCCGTCGTATCCGGGTAGAGTCTGTACTTCGAAATATCCGTCTCCGCCAATACCTTCTGTACTCCCGGCGCCGGCGGATAGGGACATTCGTTTGTATTGATCTTTATCATACCTGCCTTATTCGGCTGATCGCCCGGTGTATATGGAACGACCTTTCTGACATTGTTCTCCCAGCTCATATTGAAAACGTCCTTTCTTTGTCCTCGATGAAGTTATGTTACAATTCAGCTTTCTCTCCCGTGAAATCCCGTTTCACTTTATCAAAGCTACTTTACCAGAGTTTTCCGGCAAATGCAACGTCTGACGCGCTAATATTTCTTAGCAGCCTTTCTTAGCAGTTTGCTACTCAGGATAAAATCCGTGCGATCATATTCTTCATAAGCCGGTCATACCCTGTCACCTTCTTCAATCCTTCGATTGCCACGGAAACAGCAAGGCTTATACCAAGAAGCACTGCCAGAATCAAAAGCCAGTGTCCAAAGGAATAGATAAAGCTTCGGAAGTAATAGTAGTAAATAAACGTATGTACCAGGAAAATATTCATGGAATACTTTCCGAGTAAGGCAAGCAGACGACTCACCCCCGGAATCCTGCCGATAAACGTGAAGAAACAAAATGCCGCCCATATGGTTCCTGCTGCAAAATTAAAATTGGATACCGGCACAACATAAGGCAGTTTAACTAAAAGTACAAATCCACCCAGACAGATAAGCAGCTTAAACAGCACGATCTCCGGCCGGCCTTCTCCGGCATTTCGCCACTTTTCCAGAAGGTCATGCTCTTTTGTATAGATACCCAGTGCCAGTGTAAAAGCACAAATACCAAGATATCTGCCGTCCCATCCCATCGCTATCGGAAGGACAAAAGCACCGCCCGGAAATAAAATGCCGAACCGCTCATACACCGCATAGAAAAACGGATACATAAGCAGGATCACATAGGCAAAGGACATATACCACCAGGTCACATTCATCGTGGGGGTCTGGAAGAAATCTGCCAGTCCAAACGCATCCAGAACCGCATAGCCGAAAAAGCTCTGCCCCTCCCTGCTATAAATAAGCATAAAATCCTGTTTCATGAAAACCGCCAGTATAACCGATAAAAAGTAGACCGGAAGAAAAGAAAACAGAAGGGTAAGCACCCGCTTGCCGATCATCGAAGGCATCATTGCCCACTTTTCTTCCCGGCTTTTTCCTTTCAGTTTTGCGGTCATGCCGTAATAGGTCAGAAAGGTAAAGCCTGCCATCACATATTTAAAGGACTGCACCAGCACAATGACCTGATGTTCTCCAAACGGTGCAAAATCCACCGCGCAGCCCGCCAATGTCGCCTCATCATAAAACAGGTGATGTGCCAGCATGCAGATAATAAAAAATCCCTTTAAAATATTGGATTGATGCGTATCAAAGAAAACACTCGCTTGTGTACTTTTGTTCTGTTGTGTCCTGGTCTTTAATCCCATCCGTCGTCCCACTCTCCTTTTCCTAACTGTTCCATGTATTCATCCAGATAGACAAATCGTTTGCTGATGTAATTTTCAATATATTCCGTATCCGAAGCATACTTTGCCTCAGGCCATCGGTTGCGTTCCCGTTCCATCACCGGACTGTGCCATAAAAGCTCGTCATAGCTTTTTACCCGCGCAAGCATTTTTTCTTCGGTAATGATATCCTTTCTAAGCTCCTGCCACCGTGCTTTCGTCTGTGCGGTAAATGCTTCATCTCCCGCCCAAAACATGCGGCTGACAATCGGGAAATCCATGATTTTCGTATACTGCTTCTCATTTCTTCCCCACATGAAAATATCCTCTCCGGTATAGCCTACCCCCCAGGACATATCCATATCCCATGGTGTTATTAAAATCTTCTTATTGTGCTTTGCATCCTCAATAGAAAGATAGAGATTTTTCAGTTCATTGTCATCCAGTCCCGAAGCAAGGAAAAACAGCCAGTAATCGATATGGTCATCCACTACCATATAATCCCGCATCTGCTCCAGATACTCCTCATCCGAAGCATAATAGGCAAGGTGCATATACTGTCCGACCGTCTCCCACAAATCCGCACTCTTCCACGAAGCATATTTTAGTTCCAGACACTTGCAACTCTCCTCATCCGCAGCTGCCGCAATATCCTCTAACGTCGGCGCGTCGAAGTTCACGGTCTTAAACAGCAGATCCTGCCGGTCCGGCGATTTGTCACTCCAGAAGTTCCTGCGGTCCACTGCAGTTCCCATACCATAAAGTCCCACGTATTCTCCATTCAAAAAGACCTCACAGTACTCCATCTGCAATCCGTTTCCGGCATCCGCGTAGGTACTGTTTTCTACAATATCATCCCACAGATCACGGCTTAACTTTTCCCGCATCTTACTCTCATCGCCATAAAACGAATACAGAATCCACTCCCGTCCGGGGCGCATATTAAAAAAAGGATAACTCTTTTCCGTCAGAAAGGACGGTGCATTTTTCACCTTCACCCGGTAGCTTTTCTTCGGAATCCACTGGCTTGACGCACCACGGGTGTGCATTTCCACACTCACCTGATCCACAAAACCTACGGAGGATTTCTCATCAAATACAGTCATCGTAACGTCTGTATATTCCCCGTCCGTAATCTCCTCCCCACTTTGCAGCACCAGTACCGGAAGCTCTGCCTCCCAAAAAGAAAATTCCGTATAACAGTCCTCCGTATACGCAACAAGCTTCTCGCCCTCTTTGGTCTGCACCCTGCCAAGCAAAATATCGTTACCCGCCGTCTCACACGCAATCTCCCGCTCCTTCATCCGCTCAAAGCGCATAAAGGTATTGGTCAGTCCGTCATACGGAAGCGCTTCTTCCTCCCAGACAAGCCGTATGTTAAGCGCTTCTGAACCGCTTTTCTCCTGACGCTCTGCCCGAATCTGTGCATATTCCGGTTCCGTCATCTGTTTTATATTTTTCCACTTCTTCTCTGCCTGTCCATCCATCCCCTGCGGAAGGAACCAGAGTATTCCCGCCATCATGATTCCGGCTGTCAGGATCACCCATTTGATCCATTTCTTATTCATTCTTTTCTTAATCCCTTCCATGGTTTTGCATTTCCACCGTATAGACAATAAACTGATCGTTGTTCCTGCCAAACCGTCCCGCTTCTTTTAACACCGCCCCCTCATACCTGGAGGCAAAGTAATGTTCCAGATATTCGGTCGGACAGCGTTCTTCATTTTCTACGATCACTCTTGCCCTGCCTTCCAAAATAGCACTTTCCACATCCGATACACCCGCAAGCGAAAGCTTATTTAAAAATACAGGACTGTCCGACAGCCAGCCGCCAAACACAATATAATGCTCGAACCGGTTCCCGTTCCGATCAAAAATATTTTCCGTATCATTCGTGATGGATTTGGTGTCCACAAAATAAAAATATTCTCCATTTGCCTCACAATAATCCTTCAGATCCTGAAGATCCTGACTCTCGGAAATCCTCCATGTATTTTCCGTATAGACATGTTTCAGCCGTACATATCCAAAGGCTGCAAGAATCAAAAAGTATCCACATGCCAAAAGAACCGGAAGGTATTTTTTCCACATGCTGCTGCCAAAAGCTTCAGACGCATCTTTCTCCTTCCGCCCCAGAACCTCACGGCATAAAATAACTGCCAGCACACCCGTCTCCGCTAAAAGCAGCGATTGGGTAATCCGCATCGGATATCTGCCCTCGTAAACCACATACATCCAGGAAAACATCCTGCCAATAAACAGCGCCCCCAGCGAAACCAGGGCTTCAAAACGCCTGTAAAAAACAGCTCCTGTAATAACCAGCACATACAGGCTGACCACCACAAGATTAAACGGTCTGTCCGTATCCGAAAAGGTCCGTGCCGCAATTTCTTTTAAAGCATATACCGCTCTTTCTCCAAAAGAACCGCTCTCCCGGTGCAGACGGTTCGAACGCTCCGCTAACTTCACCATGGCAGCTGAATCAATCCCACTGTCCACCGAAAGCAGATAAGCATCCCTTGCTCCCACATATGCCTCCTTTGAAATACCAAGCTCCTCATACAAATCCCTATTTTCTTCATAATCCGGCCATTCATAATAATCATACAGCACGGTTGCATGATCATTATAAAGAATATAATCCTGCCAGCCCTCACTGCCATATGCTGCAAGGTAGCTGAAAAATGCCGCTGCCACACCTGCCGCACAGAGTACTGCCATTCCACCCAGCTTACAGATGCTTCCTGCCGTTTTTTCCCGATAGCATAAAAATGCCCTTCTGAGCCAGAGCATGCCCGCAATCGGAATCAGCATCAAGAGCACATTGCGCCGCACGTTAAAGGACAAAAAGACAAACACTGCTGTCACGCTCTGATCCTTCAGATATGCTTTCACACTCTGATTCACATCCGAAGTCATAAACCAGACCAATGCCGCTGCCCCAAGCACAGCTGCCGTCACGGTAAACTGCATGCTTGCCACATGATAAAAACCACAGGCGGCAAACAGAAGCATTCCAAGAAGAAAGCCCTGTATGCTCTGCCAGTCCGGGCGTATTTTCCTCCCCCCCGCCACACGGTATACCATAGCGCCCCAGCTCACTGCATGGAACAGAAAGAAACAGATTCCATACCACGGTATCTGCGCATGTACCTTATAAAGTGCAGCAAGGACCATACAGAGCGGATATTCCATATAGACAGTATGCGCATCCGGCACCCCCAGATACGCTCCCGATAAAATATTTTTCATAAAAAGGTCATCATTTACCGTATAGATAAACGGCACCTTAAAGGACAGCATTCCTGACACTGCCGCAATAATCAAAATAAAAACCACCAGCAAAAACTGCGTGTTTCTGTATCCCTTATGATTCCAGCTTTTTTTGTTTTCCAACTTCTTACTCCCGCCTTATTTTCTATTCGAATCAACAGCCTACGGGAATTATTATACCCGCTCCACTGTTGGAAGTCTATTAGAAATCCAAAGGAAGCAAAAAAGAGCTGATAAACTGTGATACTCACAAATTCATCAGCTCTGTGTTTCAGCATCTGACTCCCGTTGTTACTTGATCCTTCCTTCTCCACCCATTAATGCCGTCATTTCTTCCAGGCGCTCAATAGGAAACGGTGGTGAACAAAGCGGTTTCATGGCAATGCTCATCAGCTTCATAGGATTATCATCTGCGGCTATCCTGTTTGATGATAATTTGCCGCAGTGACGACAGCGGTGGTCGCTTCCTGCCCCGGCAGGAACCACCGGACGCCCGCAAACCTTACAGGTAAAGCTGTCATTGCAGGCATGTGTTTTGTAATAACCTTTTTCGTATTGTTTCCGTTTATTTTCACGGTTCATTTTATTTTCCTCCGAAAGATATGATTCTGTCTTTGGGGAGGAATGGCTGAGAGTTTCTCACCGACCTCCCGGTCAGCGCACACTCTCCTTTAATAAATCATTAAATTTCAAAAAGCAGTTCTCCTTCTTCTTTCATTCAGCCAGTCAGCTCTCAGACAAAGATCACGGGACAGATCATCTTCTCAATTTCCACAGCCTAAAAGCGTACAGCTAAAAACACAATATTATTTTACCAGATGGATATATAAAATTCCAGCCTTTCTGCTGTGACAGGCAGGATTTCACCGGAAATTATCATGTGCTCTGCTTCCCGGTCATACAATATACCAGAATATATCTATGGGGGAATCCTATGCACTTAAAGATTTTTCAAGGTTCGGATTTTCATATCCCGGAATTACTTCTCCATAAGCTGATCCGCTACGGACTTCTGACTGCAGCGATCGCATTGTTTGCGGTATGCGGTTCTTTTCTCTTCCCGGATACCATTACTGTAAGTAACAGCGTAAACGGACGCGAGCTTCCAATCTATTGTGTGGAAACACCCGAAAAAAAAGTGGCGCTGTCCTTTGATGCCGCATGGGGAAACGAAGACACTTCCAAAATACTGGAAATATTAAAAAAGCACAATATCCACGTTACCTTTTTTATGACAGGCGGTTGGGTAGAATCCTATCCGGAAGATGTCAAAGCCATTCTTGCCGCCGGACACGATCTGGGAAACCACAGCGAAAACCACAAAAATATGAGCCAGCTCTCCAATTCCGAAAAAGAAGAAGAGCTTATGAAGGTACATGAAAAGGTCAAATCCCTGACCGGTTATGAAATGTTTCTCTTCCGCCCTCCGTATGGAGACTATGATAATGCCGTTGTACAGACGGCCCAAAAGTGCGGATATTATACAATTCAGTGGGATGTTGATTCGCTGGACTGGAAGGACTACGGCGTGGATTCCATTATCAAAACAGTCTGTGATCACAAACACCTTGGCAACGGCTCCATCATCCTCTGCCACAACGGCGCAAAATATACTGCTGAAGCACTGGATTCCATGCTGACCCGTCTGGAGGAAGCCGGCTATCAGGTCGTTCCTGTTTCCGAACTGATTTACCGGGAAAATTATCATATGAATCATGAAGGAAGGCAGATTCCGAATTAGCTGTAAATGAAATAGAAATTTGACATTTCGGATATATAAACGTATACTCAAAAAGACAATTTTCTGGATTTCTCGGAGGTTTTTACAAATGATAGATCTGGTTGAAATGAAATGCAAATACTGCGGCGGTCAGCTTACTCTTCTGGATGACAAGCGTGCCCACTGCGAATACTGTGGCAAAGAATATATGATCGATACGGGTTCACCGGAAAACGTTTATAACGTCTATTCCTCCCCAAAGGAGAACAACACACCTATTGTCGGTATTGTGATTGCCGCAGCCGCCTTCCTTGCCGTTATGCTGCTTATCATTTTTAGTTTTTCCGCTTATCGTGCCAGAACAAGGACGTTTTCTCCATCCCCTGTGATCTCTGAAATCCCTGAATCAGAGGAAATGGTTTCCTTTTCTCCTTTGTTCGATTGCATGCTGCAGGATGCTTTCGGCAAGTCCGGTGTAGAAGTGACGGAAGAACAGCTTGCTTCCATCCGTTTCTTCTCCCTCCAGTCCGATATGGATAATACTGCCTTATATTACAGTACCAGTCTGCCCAATGCCGACGGAGAGCTTCCGGCAGATATCCATACGCTGACCGTGACCGGTTTAGAATATGATTTTGCTGACCTTTCCCGCCTGAAGGGACTGGTGTCCATCGACCTTGGCCGCCGCTCCCTGTATAAACCTCTTACGGAACTGAATGACCTGACTATGCTTTCTGTCGGAAACAATCTGGAAGAGCTGACTGAATACGTTGATCCGGCAAAAATCACGCATCTTTCGTTAAACGGCTCCACTACCGATCTGACCGGAATTGATGCTTATACTTCCCTGACCTCGCTGTCCGTAGACAGTTCCGATCTGACTGATATTGGCGCTTTAAGCGCTGCAAAAGGACTGACCGCCTTATCTCTTTCTGACTGCGAATCCTTAAAAGATTATGACGTACTTTACACACTGACCGGTTTGGAGTCCCTGTCTCTTGAAGATACTTCCGTCAAAGAGATTGGTTTTGTGGCACAGATGCCAAAACTGACCTCCTTTATCTTAGACGACAGTGAGGTACTTGATCTTTCACCCTTAACAGGATTGACCGGTCTGACATCCCTGACGCTGTCCGACTGCAGCGAGGCATCTGACTTTTCCGCTGTAAGTACCTTAAATGGTCTGACTGCTTTAACCCTGTCTCTTTACAGCACGCAGGAAATGCCAGATCTCTCCGGTCTTTCCTACCTGGAATGCTTATCAGTAAACGGTGCAGACAGCATTGCCTTTCTGTCAGAGCTCCCGCAGTTAAAAGAGCTTTCCCTGTACGGCTGTGACGTTTCACACTATGAGGTATTTCAAAATCTGACTTCTCTGGAATCCCTCTCCTTAAAGAGCTTCTGGGGAACGATTCCCGATCTTTCTTTTTTAAGACAGATTCCGCACCTGAAAAATCTGGATCTTTCCGGTAATGAATTTTACGGTTCCATTCATGATGCATTCTGCCTGCCGGAGTTGGAACGCCTAAACTTAAGCGACTGCAGCTTTGAACTGAAAACCGGCAATCTGGTTCCTTGCGAAACTCTGACCGTTTTGAACTTAAACCGTGTCACCCTCTATACCAACGTTTCCGTCTGGTATGACGGACCGATCACAAATGTTGACTATGACAAGGTTTCCCTTTCAGACACAATCGGCTTTTTAGCAAATTACCCGAACCTGAAGGAATTGTCCATTGCAGGCAACAAACTCTCTGACTTAAGCTTTACCGAGTCACTGCCGCTTTTGGAAACTCTGGATATCCGTGAAAACTATATCACCGACCTGCGCCCGCTCGATAAGCTCACCCACTTAAAGACCGTCTGCTGCGCTGACAATGCTGTTTCCAAATATCCGGCGTCAGAAAAGATTCTTATCATCGAGTAATTATGCACTTTACACAAATTCTCTTCAATGTTTTTATGTATTTCTCCAGTATTTGCTATTGAATCCACTTCCTTAGCAGGTGTATACTTGGAAGGAATCTGAGGAGAATACTTGCTATGAAAAAAGAAAGAATTTATCTGTTTGACAATATGAAAGCGCTTCTGATCCTGTTCGTTGTATTCGGACATGCTCTGGAAGCGCTTTTAAAAGATTATCATGCTGAATTTTTATATCTGTTGATCTATTCGTTTCATATGCCGCTTTTTGCCTTCTGTTCGGGCTTTTTTGCAAAATATGACCCGCCAAAAATCAAAAAAAATCTGGTCTATCCGTTTTTGATCTTTCAGGGGCTGTATCTGCTCTTTGACCACTTCTGCCTGGGACAGGATGCTGCCCTGACACTGACCAAACCCTACTGGCTTATGTGGTATCTGTTTGCCATGATCATCTGGGAGATTGCCCTGCCTTTCGTGGACACGGATTCTCTGCCCCGTCAGCTGCTTACGCTCACATTTTGGGGCATGCTTGGCATACTGGCGGGTTTTGACAAGACGATCGGCTATTATCTGAGTCTTTCCCGGATCTTAGTCTATTTTCCATTCTTTCTGTGCGCCTACTATATCCGCAGACGACAACTGTTTTCCAGATTTCTTGCCTTTTCCCGGAGTCTGTTCGGACGCCTTTTCAGTACAGTCAGTGTCTGCCTGATGACCGCCTATATCGCGTTTCACCAGGAACAGTATAAGGTGTCCTGGCTCTACGGTTCAAAATCCTATACGGGTGATCCCTATGATGCCTTTTTCCGGCTACAGTTTTATCTGTTTGCCCTTCTGTGGCTTATATTCCTGACCGGATATCTGCCAGACCGCAAGCTGTTTCTGACAGATATCGGACAAAACAGCCTGTACATCTATCTGCTGCACGGCTTTATTATCAAATATGCGAACCAGATTCATTTCTTCCGCTATGCAGAATATAAGATACTGACTGCTTTTTTACTTTCACTGCTTTTAGTTTTCCTATTGTCCCGCAAACCTGTCCGCAGATTGTGCGCTCCTCTCGTAAGGCTCTCCTGACACCCTAAAACAGTGACATCTGCTCAAATTCCGGCTCAAATTCCCATTCTGCTTCTGCTTTTTTCTCTTCGGCTTTTTCCGTTTTTTTCTCCGGCATCACAGCATCATCCTCTTCAGACACTTCTCCGGTCTGTTCTTCTGCCATAAGCTCAACCATAAAGGACAGTCCGCAGTGACCGCAGTGGCAATACTCCTGAAACAGCCCCGCAATCTGATCTCCACCGCATTTCGGGCAAAACACATTGGCCCCTGGTTTTATTTTAATATGAATGTTCATAATCTGCTCCTTTTACCGCACTCATTGTAGCACACGCTGCCCCGATAATACAAGAATTATCGTTCCTCATTTTTTCCTTTTTCAGTACACAAAAAATTTTCTTGACTTATATAGACTATCGATATATTATATAGTTATTCTATATATAGGTAATCTATATAAAAATTTTACTAACGTTGTTATGAATCAGACAGGCTGGTCAAAAGTATATACTGCCCACAGCCCGTCATCAGAAAAGGAGCAAACCATGTCAGTTAATAAAACCTTAGTTTCCGGAAGCATGACACTTCTTCTGTTAAAGCTTTTGTCCGAAAAGGATATGTATGGCTATGAAATGATCGATACACTGCGCAATCGTTCCCGAAACGTTTTTGAACTGAAAGCAGGCACTCTTTATCCTCTTCTTCACAATCTGGAAGAAAAGGGTCTGTTAACCTCTTACGAAAAGGAAGTACTTGGCAAAACAAGAAAATATTACAGTATTACCAAAGAAGGGCGGAAACAACTTGTAAAAAAGGAATCGGAATGGAAGGAATATACCGAAGGTGTTGCCAATGTACTGGCATTTCAGCTATAACCAAATCCACGCAGAAAGGAGCAGCATGATACATGGAAGAATATATTCGCATCTTACTGGAACAAATCCGATGCAAAAAGGCCCATCCTGCCATAGAACAGGAGCTTCGGGCACATATCGAAGATCAGACAGAAGCCAATCTTTTATCCGGCATGCCGAAAGACGCTGCTGTAGCCTCCGCCGTCCGCGATATGGGAGATCCGGTAGAAACCGGTACTGCCTTAGACCGCATCCATAGACCGCAGACCGACTGGCGGATGCTTTTCGTTATGGCACTGGTAAGCCTGTTAAACATTCTGGTGCATACATTCATCGGTCATAATTACGACTATATCAAAGAAACCGTTCTGCACACACTGCTTGGCTTTGCCATCATGTTAGTATGCTATCGTCTGGATTATAGCTTTTTTGTCCGGTACGCGAAAGTGCTTGCACTTGGTCTTTATGCCGTTTTATATCTGGGTGTATTCCGGTTAGGAGATACCGTACACGGTGCAACCATACGGATATCTCTTGGAGGTCTGCATCTTTCCCTGATTTACCTTTCCTTTTTGTGTGTACCGCTCTATGGCGCTCTTCTCTATCATTATCGTGGAACTGGTTACCGGAGTATCTGCAAACTCCTTGGCTGGATGCTCTTCCCGGTCTGGATCAGCATGAATATTCCATGCGTAAGCCATGCTATGCTGCTATTCTTTATGATGGCGCTCTTACTCTCCCTTGCCACCCGGCAGGGTTGGTTCCGAATTGACCACAGAAAATTTCTGACCGCTTTCTGGTCCGTTATTTTACTGTTTCCTGCACTCTGGATCGTCTGTGGTGTAATGTTCCACTTCTTTGCCGACTACCAGATTGTACGCATACAGGCATTTTTCAGCCGCAAAGACAGCGGTTACAATTATGTTGCCGGACTGCTAAAGGAATATCTGTCCGGCTCCCGTCTGATTGGAAACAGTGGACAAGAGATTGCAGGTTATCTTCCGGAGTATAACAGTTCCTACATCCTGACCTGCCTGTCCGCCTATTATGGAATTGCCGCCGCTCTGCTCATCTGCTGCCTTGTTCTTTTTATAGGATCCCGGATATTCCATATTTCCCTGCACCAGAAAAATGTCTGCGGCAGGATGATCGGCTGTGGCTGTGGACTGGTTTTCCTCTGCAATACTGCTGTCAACATTCTGGAAAACCTCGGACTGCTTCCGCTTACCCAGACCTTTCTTCCCTTCTTTTCCAGAGGCGGCAGCGGAATTCTTATCAGTTATATTCTGACCGGAATCTTCTTAAGCATATACCGCTATCAGAACATTCCGCAAAATATCGTAAGCAGACAAAAACAGCGTCCCGACTGATCCCGGTCGGGGCGCTGTCCTGTAAGCTATTTTCTGCCTTACTCCGATTTATTGATAAACCGGATAAAATGATAGCTTTCCATAATCTGAAAATACTTGACGATCCTCGGATAAAGCGGTTCTACTGCTTCACCGAACTTTTCCTTCTGAAGTGCCGCCAGTTCTGTAACCGTCCGTTTTCCATCAATAAGCGGCCAGAGAAAGGTACCCTGTTCATCCAGATGCACCATGGTAAAGCGTGGCTTATGGAATACTTTTTGGGCAATCGTATGGAACACCCCTGTATTTTCCACTTCCAGCACGATTCCCTCATTTGGTTCCTCACGCCATCCAAGCCCGGAAGCTCTTTCCGGTATCAGATCCAGATAATTAATCTGACATTTCTGTCTTTTTCTATTTCTCATTATTTCTTATTCTTCTTCCACAAAGAAAACTTAAGCAGGCTTAAAATCATAACAGCCATCAGGAGTAATCCGCCGATATTGCCAAGGTTCATATGCTCTGTAAGACCCATATCAATACCTACAACTGCCAGAATAGCTAACGCAATACCTACCAGACCTTCACCGGCAATCATACCGGCACAATAAAGTGTACCATCTGTAGCCTGACGTTCCTTTATCTTGGAATCCACTTTCTTACGTGCATCCATGCAGAGACGAACCACACCACCGATCATAATCGTGGCATTCAGATAAATCGGAAGATATAAACCAATTGCAAAAGGCATGACCGGAACTCTTAAGATTTCCAGTGCCAGTGCCAGGAATACACCGATAAATACAAGCGTCCACGGAAGTTTTCCACCCATGATGCCTTCTACGATCATCTTCATCAAAGTCGCCTGAGGTGCCGGTACTTCTGCGGTACCATACCCCCATGCCGCATTTAAAAGATACAGTACACCGCCGATAGCCAGTCCTGAAACTACCACACCGATCAACTCACCAATCTGCTGTTTCTTCGGTGTCGCACCAAGCAGATAACCGGTCTTTAAATCCTGAGAGGTATCGCCTGCAATTGCTGCCACGATACAGATAACAGAACCGATCGCAATTGCACCTGTCATACCATGAATACCAGTATCACCGCTTGCTTTGATTGCAAAAGTAGCAATCAGCAGTGTTGCAATCGCCATACCGGAAACCGGGTTATTGGAACTTCCGATCAGACCTACCATACGGGAGGATACTGTTGCAAAGAAGAAACCAAAGACAACGATAATCGCTGCACCAAGGAGATTAACCGGGATAGCCGGTACGATCCAGATAATAAATACCATGGCTATGATTCCCATGAGAATCACTCCCATCGGCAGATCCTGTTCCGTACGTGCCGTGCTTGTATGCTTTCCGCCCTTCATGCTCTTCATGGAATCACGGAAGGTCGTAATAATGAGCGGAAGAGATTTAATCAGAGAAATAATACCACCTGTTGCAATAGCTCCGGCACCAATATATTTTACATAGCTGCTCCATATTGCAGCTGCTCCGCCCTCTGCGTACAGTTCTGCAACGGTCACGCCCTCTGCTGCCGGATACATGGATATCCCCGGTCCAAACAGACAGATCAACGGAATGATTACCATCCATCCAACCAAAGAACCTACAAACATATAGGAAGAAATCTTCGGTCCTACGATATAGCCGACACCAAGCAGAGCCGGATAAACCTCCATACCGATTTCTCCCTTAAAAGAACGGAAGGCTGCCGCGATATCCGCCGGAATAACCTTGATACCATCCACCAGAAATTTAAAAACTGCTGCAAAGCCCATACCTGCAAATACCGTAGATGCATTGGCACCGCCTTCTTCTCCAGCCAGCAGAACCTCCGCACAGGCTGTTCCTTCCGGATACAACAGTGTTGCATGCTCCTTTACGATCAGAGCATTGCGAAGCGGTACCATAAACAGAACACCAAGCACACCACCGCAAAGTGCAATTAAAGTAATTTCGATCAGACTCGGCATTCCACATAAGCCTTCTTCTGCCCAGAGGAACAGAGCCGGCATCGTAAAGATCGCACCGGCAGCCAGAGACTCTCCGGCAGAACCGATGGTCTGCACCATATTACTTTCCAAAACAGAATTCTTCTTCATGATTACACGGATGACACCCATGGAAAGAACCGCTGCCGGAATTGAGGCAGAGACAGTCATTCCTACACGCAGTCCGAGATATGCGTTTGCTGCACCAAAAATCACAGCAAGAAGAATTCCCATGATGATAGATGTAATTGTAAATTCCGGAGTCACCTTTTCCGCCGGAATATACGGTTTGAACTCTTTACTATCGTTCATTTCTTCTTCTCCTTTTCTTTTTTCTATACATACTTACCATTTATACCAGAAAATCTGACTTATTTCAAGAATTTCATAAGATTTTTTTGTATATATTTACCATGACCTATAAAAATGGATTGAAATATCGTCCACCGTTGTTAAACATACACAAAACAGAAACAGCAAGTGTCACAAAAGCGAACACCACTGCCGCATAATCCCGTTTCATAAACGGCTTTTCCATAATCCAGGTCCTCTTCTTCTGTTTTCCGAATCCCCTTAATTCCATCGCATTTGAAATAAACTCGATGCGCTGCAGACTGGAAAGCACTAACGGAAATAAAATCGCTGCCGAATTTTTCAGCCGCTCCAACGTCTTATCCTTACGGCTTAAATCTACGCCTCTCGCCTGCTGTGCCTGCGAGATCTCATGATAATCCCTTTGAACATCCGGAATATACCGGAGTGCAATCGCTACTGCATACCCTACCCGATAGCTGACACCTATCTTATTCAGGCTGGCAGCAAATTCGCTCGGATTCGTCGCCATAATAAATAAAAGGGCAACCGGAATGACCACCAGATATTTCATCATAAAGTTAAACATATAAAAAAGCTGTTCTGTCACAATCGAATACCGCCAGAACAAATGACAAAGTTCATGTCTCGTTCCATAAATCTTTACGCCCTGCTCCGGGGAAAACAGAAAGATACCGATCAGATTAATTCCCATAAGTACCGCCATAAAAAACACCGCAAAACGTACTTCCTTCCATTTGAATCCTGAAAGGATAAAAAAAACCACACCAGTAAAGAACATGCCTGCCAGTACACGGGTATCATAAGTGATCATCGCCGCAATGCTCCAGATAACAAAAAACAGAAGCTTTGCCGTCCCCGTCAGCCGATGGATAAAGGAATCTTTTTCAACATAAGAAAGAACTGCACTCATTTGTTTCTCACCTGCCTGTCATACCGGATAAATTTCTCAATATAGCTTTCCGAATCCAGTCCGCACCGTTTCGCCAGTTCAAACAGGGACGTCTCTTTCAGACTTGCCCTTCTTAAAAGCTGCGGATCCGAAAACAGCTTCGCCGGAGTCGTATCCGCAATCATATGTCCCTCCGAAAAGACGAGACTACGCTCCGTATATTCCAACATAAGGTGCATATCATGGGTAATCATCAACACTGTAATGCCCCGCTCATTCAGTTCCTTCAAAAACTCCATGATTTCCGTATAATGCCGGAAATCCTGCCCCGCCGTTGGCTCATCCAGAATCAGTATTTCGGGTTCCTGAACCAAAATGCTCGCAATGGTCACACGCTTTTTCTGACCATAGCTTAACGCACTCACCGGCCAGTTTCGAAACGGATACAATCCACAGATTTTCAATGCCTCATGCACCTTTTCCTGTACCTGCTCCTCCGTCATTCCTTTCAGCCTGAGACTCATCGCTACCTCATCATAGATCATCGGTTTACTGATCATCTGATTCGGATTCTGCATGACATAGCCGATATATCCGGCTCTTTCTTTGATCGTATCATCCGCCAGATTCCTGCCCTTTAAGGTGATGCTTCCATGATTCTGGGTCACAAAACCACACAAAAGCTTTGCTAACGTACTCTTACCTGCTCCGTTTTTTCCGACAATACTGACCATCTCACCCTTATAGATCGTAAAATTAATATCCGACAGATTTTCCTTATCCGGTGTATAGCCAAAAGACAGTTCCTCTACCGTAAGCATCTTCTGCGGTTCTTTTTTTCCGGGCAGTTCCTCCTGTCTTTCAAACCATGCCCGCACCTGCGCCTTTTTTCTTCTGACAGAATCAGCTCCTGCATCCGTTCCGGGTGCATATCCTGTTCCAGTTCCACCCCGGCATACTTCAATGCCGTAATATAAAGCGGCTCCCTGATACCCGTCCCGGTAAGCTGATCCGATAAAAACAGCTCTGCGGGAGTCGTATCACTGACGATTCTTCCGTTTTCCATCAAAACGATACGGTCTGCGTTCCGGTGCATGGCATCCTCCAGGCGGTGCTCTATGATGATGACCGTACTGCCATTCTCCTTCTGCAGCTCATCAACTAACTCAATCGCCTCTCTGCCTGCTGCCGGGTCCAGATTGGCAAGCGGCTCATCAAACAAAAGGATCGGCACCCGGTTTACCAGAACTCCCGCCATGGATACCCTTTGCTTCTGTCCGCCGGAAAGCTCATGTGGAGCTGCAGAAAGCTTTTCAAGCAGACCAACCTTTTTGCCTCTGCCCTTACTCTCTCCTGCATCTGCTGCTGCGGCACACAGTCATTTTCCATGGAGAATGCAATGTCCTCCCTGACAGTCATTCCGATAAACTGCCCGTCCGTATCCTGCAGGACCGTTCCCACATACTGACTCAGTTCAAATATTCCAGCTTCTGCCGCTTCCACTCCGCAAATGGTCAGCTTTCCGGTACTTGTTCCCGGATAACTGAAGGGATTCAGTCCATTCAAACAATGGGCAAGCGTACTTTTCCCACAACCCGAAGGGCCTACGATAATGACCCTCTCTCCCTTGTGAATCCGAAGATTAATATCATATATCGTAGGCTCTGCCTGGGAACGGTACTGAAATGTAAAATTTTCAAAAAAAATCAAAGTTTCCCGCACCTTTTAATTCTCCTGTTTTAAGCTTCCTGCTTTTATCCTTGTCTTTGCATATGCAAACAACAGGGCTGTTCCAACGATCGCTGTCGTAATAAAGTTAGAGGCTCCTGCCCAGAGTCCCTGTGCAAGCAGCTTTTCAGTCGGCTCATTGTAGATGAGAATATCCAGTACCGGAGCTACCGCCAGCCATGCCACAGCATGTCCCACTAACTGGAATACATTGAATAAAATCACCTGCTTTTTACCGAACTCTCCGCTTTCAATATCCATCTTCTTTCTGGCAAATCCAACAATCAGACCGAATACTGCGGAAGCAATGATCCAGCTCCACCATGGACTTCCCCAGGATAAATCAATCAAAGTATGTCCGATAAAACCTACCAGAATACCTACGATCGGTCCATAAATCACACCAAACACTCCCAAAATGGCATACTGGATATTAATTGTTGTGTTTGGCACCGGGCTTGGAATCGCCACAAAACGTCCCAACACAAAAAACAGCGCTGCACCGATACCGATAGCTACAATACTTTTGATGGAAAGACTGCTCTTTTTCTCCATTTGTTCCTCCTTCTGCCGCTTTTAGCGGCAACCGCTCACAGGCGGCATCCTTTTTCTTTTTATCATTTATTTTACACATTATGCCTTTCGACATTATAGCATGTGTTTTTTCCTAAAGGCAACCGGAAAACACGCTGCCCGCAAAACTAAACTATATGGAATAATTTATCCCCATTCTGCTCTCCTGCTTTTCTAACAGATCTGCAATTGTCACATTATCTACAACCTGATCGATCGCCTTCTTTAAATCCTTCCAGACCTCCAGTGTCTCACAGGTATCGCAGCGTTCACATTCATTTACCTCATCATCCAGACACGCAACCGGACTCAGGCTTCCTTCCGTGAGTCTGAGAATCTGACCTACGGTAAAGCTTGCAGGATCTTTGGCAATCCGATAGCCGCCCTGTGCTCCTCTGACACTCTTTACACAGCCGCCTTTATTTAAAAGAGCAATAATCTGCTCCAGATATTTTTCGGAAATTCCCTGCCGCTCCGCAATCTGCTTTACTTTGATATATTCTCCTGTATTGTGCATCGCCAGATCCAGCATGACCCTGACTGCGTATCTTCCCTTTGTTGAAATCTTCATATCAGTTGAATCTCCTTTCCAATTCTACCCTGTCTACTTCCTGTTTTATTATCATTCTCTACCCATTTTCCTTTTTACTGCTTCTTCCAGCTGTTCCAGTGCCTGCATCAGTACACTTTTCGGACAAGCCAGATTCATGCGCATAAAACATCCCTTTTCTTCCCCAAAACCGCTTCCGGGACTCAGCCAGATATGCGCTTCTTTTAACAGAAACTGCATCAGGGCATTCTCATCCATTCCATGCTTTCTGCAAAACTCTGTAAAATCCAGCCATACCAGATAAGTTCCTTCCGGTTCGGTCATTTTGATCATAGAAAGCCTGTTCTGCAGAAATTCCCGCAGCGCAGAAATATTTCCCTGCAAATATAGAAGCAGCTCATCTAACCACACTCCGCCATATTGATAGGCCGCCTGGCACGCGGTCAGGGCAAACACATTCAGTTCCTGATAACCTGTCAGATACAGCTCTCTTTTCACTGCCTTTCTGCGTTCCGCATCCGGTACAAAGATGTTGGACACCTGCACACCCGCCAGATTGAATGTTTTACTGGGAGCGGTACACACCATACAATTTGCGGCAATCTTCTCCGACAAGGCAGCAAACGGAATATGAACCTGTCCCGGATAGAGAAAATCACAATGTATCTCATCCGATATTAAAAACACTCGATATTTTAAGCACAGTTCCGCAACCTTTAACAGTTCTTCCCTGCTCCATACCCTTCCCACCGGATTATGCGGACTGCAGAACAAAAGCAGCTTCACCCTCTCCTCCTGCATCTGCTTTTCCATTTTGGGAAAATCAATTTCATATCTGCCGTTATTATTTACAAGAGAATTATCCACCAGTTTTCTTCCGCTCTCTGTAATACACGTTGCAAAAGGATGATACACCGGCTGTTGGATCATCACGGCTTCTCCCGGTTTTGTAAATGCCCGGATGGCTGCACTGATTGCAAAAATAACTCCCGGTGTCTTTACAATCCATTCCTTCTGCGTTTCCCAATTATGTCTTTTGTTAAACCATGATATAATATTCTTGTAGTAGCCATCCTTTGCTTCTGAATACCCCCAGATACCATATGCCGCCTTTTGCGTTACCGCCGCCACAACCTCTTTCGGTGCCCTGAAATCCATATCTGCCACCCACATCGGTATCGCCTGTGCATCTCCGCCAAATTCCTCTGAAAAATCATATTTTTCGCTGTTTGTATTTTTGCGCTCTATCACTTCATCAAATCCGTTCACAATCTGAAATCCTCCCTTTTTATTGTCCTATATATCATAGCATGATACTATGAATTAAACAACTGTTTTCCTAAAATCATGGAAATCAGAACCATATCCCAAAAATCTGCAGTAACTGACCGGCAATTCTGCTGCCGAAAGCAGGAAAGGGCAGAAAGTTTACTTTCCGCCCTTTTCAAATTCTTTTTCCATTTTTTATGCTGCTTTACTTTCTGCTGCGTTTTTTGCCCTTATTCGGTAAACGGAACAACTGCTCCATCATATTTTTCATTGATAAAGTTCTGAATCTCTTCGGATTTCAAAACATCTACGAGAACCTTGATTCCTTCGCTGTTCTCATTTCCTTCCTTAACAGCAATTACATTTACATAGGTTTTAGCCGCTTCAGAATCGGATTCTTCCTTTGCAACAGCATCCTGTCCTACAGAGAAGCCTGCTGCCAGTGCATAGTTACCGTTTAATACAACAAAGGAAACTTCATCCTTTACTCTGGCAACCTGTGCAGCCTCCAGCTCCTTGATGTTTACGTTATATGGGTTTTCCTCAATATCCTTAACGGTTGCCTGCAGTCCTGCGCCTTCCTTTAAAGTAATGATCCCATTGTCCTGTAACAGAAGCAGTGCTCTTGCCTCATTTGTCGTATCGTTCGGTACGGCAATGACTGCTCCATCGGAAATATTAGCAAGATCAGACTCTGTACCCGGATAAATTCCGAACGGCTCATAATGAATGCCACCTGCATTGATTAACTTTGTACCATGCTCGGCATTGAAATCATCCAGATACGGAATATGCTGAAAATAATTTGCATCAAATTCTCCGCTGTCTACCACAAGATTCGGTTGTACATAATCTTCAAATTCTGTAATCTCCAAAGTCCAGCCCTGCTCTGCCAGAATTTTCTTTGCCTCTGCCAGAATCTCCGCATGCGGTGTCGGGCTGGCCGCCACTTTGATAGTTCCTTTTTCTTCCGCCACTTCCTTTGCAACTTCGCTATCCGCCGCTTCCGCTTCGGATCCTGCCTCTGCACCGGCTGCTTCTACTGCTTCTGCATCCTGTACATCTGCTGCCTCATCCGCCTTATTGCTGCCGCATCCGGTCAGAAGTCCGAATGCAAGTGTTACTGTAAGCAATGTTGAAATCAGTTTCTTTTTCATAATTTTTCCTCCTCTTAAAAACACATCTATTCGAATACATCAGACTTTTCAGCCTGTGATTCTCTTATCCAGCTTTTTGGAAAGCCATGTGCCGATGATCTGTAAGATCTGCATCAGTATGACTAACAGAATCACCGTCACG
>JAAYNV010000012.1 GCA_012520645.1 Clostridiales bacterium
TCTGCAATTATCAAGGTTCATCTGAGCCTTTTTTCTTTGCCCAGTTTTTTCATAGGTCATTTGACACTATCATGCTGTTTTAACCTTTTCATAGAGTCTTTTCTCATCTTCAGAAAGATCCATGACTTCTAAGGCAGCAAGCCCCTTTTCTATCTGGTTCAAATCATAGCTGGCAAAGCCTTCTTTTAGCTGGGCAAACAGCTCCCTTACAGACTGCTCTCCCATTTTACTCTGCTGCGGCTTCGGAAGATAGGATATTTCCTCTTCCATATCCGAAAGAAGTTCCTCTAACCTGCTTAAAAAATCCTCCAAATGCGCCCGGATAAAAGAAATATTCTCTGTTTTTGCTGCCATTTCCAGTATTTCCGCAAATTCACCAATTGCCGTTTTCCCCATCTGTCGGTCAATGCCCTTAATACCGTGTACTTTTGTGCAAAACAGATCCAGATCCTGTTCAAAATATTGAGGAAGCGTATCGATTAGCGGTCGTACTTCTTCTATAAATGTTTCCAATATACGCCGTCTAACTGCCGGATTTGTTTCCTCCATCCTGATCTGCTCTCCGGTTACAAGTTTGGGTTTTTTCCGGTATTCATCCGGCATATATTTTTCAATGATAATCTGTAGCCTGGATATATTGACCGGTTTTGCCAGAAAATCAGTAAAACCATACTTTTTACAGTCTGTCCGCATCGAATCCGATACCATCGCGGTCAGAACAATCAAAGGTGTATTACACAGTCTGCGAATCTGTACGGCAGCTTCCATTCCGGTCATCTCCGGCATCATCTGATCCAGAAATATCATCTGATACTCTTTTTGTTCCACTGCTTCCACAGCTTCCCGCCCATTGGATACCATATCCACCTGAAATCCCCAGGGTGCCGTCAACTCCCGGAAGATCTCCTGATTCACCTTCATATCATCCGCTAACAAAATCTTTGCTTTCGGATAGATCCAGTTTGGTGTGCAGGCACGCATCCCGGAAATTGCCTGACGGAACAGATACTTCTGATCAAAAGTAAGCGGTGGCTTCATAACATCGCTCCCTATTTCCTGCACAAAACTTGCCATGACCCGTGACCCGCTCTTTCCGTCACTAAACGCATAGACCGAGCCTTCCATCAACTCTGCCAGCTGCTTCACAATACAAAGTCCAAGCCCGGAGCCTTCCAGAGTTCTTTCATCCGTATAAGAAGTATATTCCTGAAAAATTTTTGTGATCTGTTCCTCTGTCATTCCGGAACCCGTATCTTCCACACAGCACGTCATCTTGACCTTCCGCCCCTTTTGACGTGAACAGAAAAAGCTGCACCGGATACTTCCTTTTTCTGTGAATTTTATCGCATTTGCCAGAAGATTCTGTATGATCTCACGTACCCGCAGGTCATCTCCAATCAGTTCCGACGGATAATCTGTCTGAATACCGATAAAAAAATCCACCGGCTTGTCTTTCAGGTTGATCATACACATATGTGCCTGTTCTTCCAGCAATCTTTCCAGCTGATAATGATTGTGGTTCAGTTCCAGCTTTCCGGCTTCCAGCTTGGAATATTCCAGAATAGAATTAACTAACTGCAAGAGGGTATTACCCGCATTTCTGATATGCTGGATCATAGAACGATCCTTTCGGGATATATCCCATTTATCTGCCAGTATGTCACTGATCCCGATAATGGCATGCAGTGGACTTCGAAGATCATGACTCATTCTGGCAAGGAACTGCCCCTTCAAAATGGTCTGTATCTCAGCCCTTTCCTTCAGGTACTCCATTTCCTTTGTTTCCTGTTTCTGGTCTGTAATATCCAAAATAAAAATGGCATAGCCCTTCAGCTGATTCCTGTGAAAGGCCGGAGATACCTGAAACCGGTAATACCGCTTTTCCACGATAAGTTCCTGATCCGGGTTTCGAATGACCTTCTTGACATCCTCCAGATAGGCTCCCGCATTCCTTCCCGGTCTGGCTTTGCCAAGCAGCTTTGGAAACAGGTTCTTTGCTGCAGAATTAGCACCCAGATAATAATAATCCGGGTCAAACAATATCGTTGGTATATAGCCGACGTCATATATATTTTCCTGAATCAGCGATTCTGTATCGACGATGCGGTCCGTATAAAACAGATAATAAATAACCAGACAGGAAACTGCCAGTGCACCCGATGTAATCATACCGTGCGGCAGAATCGGATCTTCTCGAAACAACACGCTGATCGCTGCTATAAATAATGCGATAAAAAGCGTTGTATGTACAAAATATTCTCTTTTTGTAAATTCATGTTTGATATACGCATATATGATTACTGCATTCGTAATGATAATAAAAATAGTACAGAAAGCCTGATAAAATCCATGATATAACTCCGGACTGTCAAACAACAATATAACAATAATATTTACAGACAGCCAGCTGGCAAACAGAAAATCCTCTACCAGCATCGGGAGCTTTATCCGGTAAAAATCCATGATATAATGTATGATCAGGTATATCATCTGTATAAGAAGGAGATCCTCCAGCCCGGCAAATAATGCTTTTTCCTGTGTTATATACTGGACAACCTGATAAAAATTATATACACCGATTAATCCCGGAACTAACGGCAGCAGCCTGTGGGTTTTGGAATATACATCCATAACCACATATTTTTCCAGTACAAACAACGTAAAGCACAGACAGATGATCTAATACCAGCATTCTTAAACCTCACTATACCCCTGTAAAATCCTTTTAATCTCCGATTTGATATACACCGGCTTATATGGTCTTACAATATAACCGGCAGCATCCATACTACGGCAGGTAAGAACCGTGTTCTTATCACAAAGTGCTGTTACAAATAAAATCGGAATCTTCCGATCTGTCATCTCCTGAATCTGTCTGGCGGCTTCAATGCCATCCATTTCAGGCATGTCAATATCCATGAGTACCAGATCAGGATATTCGTTTTTCTGTAGATATAAAAGCGCCTGTGCACCGGATTTCAGCAGAGTCACATCGTAAACCGGCTCTAAAATTTCACGCAGCATATGCAGATTTGTTTTCATATCATCCACTACCATAATCCGATAGCGTCTCTGGTTTACCATCTTCTCACGATCCTTTTCAGCCTCTTGTGGAGAAAATACCTCATCTTTAGATGCCGTTATGACTGTAAGGTTCAGATTATCCGATGCCATCAAGTCAATTAATGTACCGTCTAACGTCTTAATAACCGGTCTTAAATTATGAAAACCGGAATTCTCATATATGATGCCTTCTCTTCCATCCGACAAAGTTACTGTTGTTCCCTTCGGATAAAGCGGTACAAATTGCAGGAAGGTCTCCACAACATGCTGGTCAAACATAATCGAGCAGCCTCCCATCAGATATTCACATGCTTCATACGGAGAATATGGCTCCTTGTAGGGACGTTTTGAAGTCAGGGCATCTATACATCTGCCACGTGCAGTATCTTTATAAAAATGGACTGTTGTGCCGCATCCAGACCGTCTGGATATCCGCTTCCGTCTACATTCTCATGATGAAAGTGTACCGCTGTTTTCACCTGGGACGGAATATCATAGCGGTCCTTTATCAGCTCATAGGACTTGACTGCATGCGTTTTCATGATTTCATACTCTTCCGGTGTCAGTCTGTCCGGTTTATTCAGAATCTCCGGCGGAATCAGCATTTTTCCAAGATCATGAATCAATGCAGCCGTAACCAGACCGGTCAGATCGGTCTCACTCATTTCAAGCCCTACACCAATCACACAACATAAAACCGCCACATTAACAGAATGCGCATAGGTATAATCATCAAAAGAACGCAGATCCGTCAGGTCTAACATCAGAGTCTCGCGCTCTAAAATCTCCTCTACAATCTTTCGCGCAATATTCAGACAGGCGTCTATATTTTGTTCCCTCACACATGCCAGTCCCTCTGAACGCAGAGCCGGAGAAATGACATAATCAATTTCAATATCCGCAGACAGCTCGTCTGCGATATAAATACCTTCAAATCCATATTCCCACAGTTTTTGTATACTGCTTTCATTCAATTCCACATTACTGGTAACCAATACACGGCCCATAGAATCAAATAAAGTTTTTGCCGGACGCATTCCCGGTTCTGCATGTTTTATATCCACGTATCGCATCTTCTGTATCCTCCTTGTAAGAATGTATCAATTTGTGGAAGTGAAGTCAATTGCTCTTTCCAAATAAATTTAAATTTTTTTTATTTTTTTTAAAAAAGTGCTTGCTTTTTATCATACGCTATATTATAATCATTTTTGTTGTGAGTGACATACAATAATAGTTATGCGTCTTTAGCTCAGCTGGCAGAGCACCTGACTCTTAATCAGGGTGTCCAGGGTTCGAACCCCTGAAGACGCATTTGTAACACTATCTTTGAGGATTTTGAGCCTTGGGGATGGTGTTTTTTTGTTCTTCTGATTTCTGCCTCACATCATTCTACCATTCTACCACCTCATAAAGATAGCTTCTTCCCTGCTTTCCAATTCGTTTGACCATACCCATTTCATTTAAAATATGAAGTGTTGTCTGTGCAAGCGGCTTCTTAATATGTACTGCTCTGGCAAATTCCGCAGAAGTAAACTGCACAAGCTCCGGTGGAATAAACTGCATATAGTCCTCCGGTCTTTCAATAATAACCTCCTTCACCAGATTTGTCGGTATACGGTCAAAGCGACTGGATCCCTTTTTCCGGTCCCTGCTCCAGCCATTTAGCAGACGATATTCCTCCATATCCATCAATACAAACCGAAAATGCAGATTACGGCACTTCAAAAAGGCTTTAATCTTATAAAGCTCAGGAAATGCCATATAAGCACTTCCGGTCAGAGGCGACTTACGCTTTGGCGAACACTCTCCTGTTTCCTCGTCAATCCAGCTCAACCATTTTGTACGCGGAATCGGATAGACTACCGTAACCGGATATTCTTCCAGAAAATATGCCAATTTAGAACGCATCACATTAAAATTCCGTGTCTGTATCTCTATGATCTCTTTGCCCGTATAAATATCTGCCACGTAATTTCCAATGGGAATTTCGTGCATATCCTCGTCCGGTGCATAGAAATTTTTGAGAACCGCATGCACTGTCTTTTCTGAAAGTGTTCCGATTCCATGCCGTTGCCTGCTTTTCCCTATGATTTTATCCCTCGCCTGTTCAAAACGAATCGCGGTTTCTTCATTAATAAAGCTTTCCGGATTTTTTTTCGTCGCTGTCATCTTTTACTCTCTCCTATGCTTTTTATTATAACAATGCTCATGTCTCTTTTCCATAAAATATGAGAATAAAGAACAGAATGATATTTTCAAATGTGCTGTTTTGAAATATAATGAGGAGGCAGAGAGGAGATACTTATGTACAATACTGTTGTTACACTGAAAAAAGGCGAAGGCCGCACCTTAAAATCCGGCGGTCTCTGGATTTATGATAACGAAATTGACTCTATTATGGGAAGCTTCGAAAATGGTGATATTGTCACAGTACATGATTTTGACGGCTATTTTCTCGGAATCGGCTTTATCAATACAAATTCCAAGATTACCATCCGCATTCTGTCCCGCAGAAAGGATACTGTAATTGACCGTGCTTTTCTGAAAAAACGTCTGGAGGATGCCTGGAATTATCGAAAGGCAACCGTAGATACCGGAAGCTGCAGAATTGTATTCGGAGAAGCAGATTTCCTGCCAGGTATCGTCATTGACAAATTTTCGGATGTACTTGTCGTGGAATCCCTGGCGCTTGGTATCGACAGGCTGAAAGATCAGATCGTTGAACTGTTAAAAGAAATTCTGGCAGATGACGGCATTTTCATTCGCGGTGTCTATGAAAGAAGTGATGCCAAGGTACGCTTAAATGAAGGAATGGAACGTTTCAAAGGCTTTCTCGGTGAACCGTTTGATACCAAAGTCTTAATTGAAGAAAACGGTGTAAAATACATCGTGGATGTAGAGGACGGACAGAAAACCGGGTTCTTCCTCGACCAGAAATACAACCGTGCTGCAATCCACAAACTTTGCAAGGGCAAAAGGGTACTGGACTGCTTTACCCATACCGGTTCCTTTGCACTCAATGCAGGAATTGCCGGGGCAAGTGAAGTACTCGGCGTAGACGCCTCCATGACAGGTATTTTACAGGCAGAGGAAAACGCCCGCCTGAACGGACTGGAAGACCGCGTAAAATTCCGGTGTGCAGACGTCTTTGAGCTGCTTCCCGCTCTGGAAGAACAAAAAGAATACTATGATGTCGTAATCCTCGACCCTCCTGCATTTACCAAATCCCGTAATTCCATTAAAAATGCGGTCAAAGGCTATCGTGAGATCAATCTGCGTGGTATCCGTCTTGTTAAAAACGGCGGTTTTCTTGTAACCTGCTCCTGCTCTCACTTTATGGACCCGGAACTGTTTGCGAAGACCATTAAAGAGGCTGCAAGAGGCGCTCACCGAAGGCTCAGACAGGTTGAGTTTTGTACCCAGTGCGCAGACCATCCGATTTTATGGGCAGCGGATGAGTCGTATTATTTAAAGTTCTATATCTTCCAGGTTGTGGATGAAAAATAAAGGTTTTGTAATGATGGATGAGTTAAATGAACTGAAAGAAGTCTTTGTTGAATTTGGTGAAGTTCTGAGAATGATGGGTGATGCAATGCGAGAATACTTCACTACCACTCCATGGCAGCAACAACTGGCTGCCTTGGTGATGTTTGTTAGTTTCGTCTTGTCGGTGATAATCAGAATCAAATTCAACTATAGAACCAGAGGTGAAAGAAGAATTGAAAAAGCCAAAGCACTCGGTCATGTAGTTAATGGAACTGTTATCCATGCTAGCTTTGATACGGATGAAAATGGAAATCGTAACTATCACGGACGTGTAGAATATGAAGTAGATGGCCGCAAGTATTCAACAATTATTGCCCCGAGTCACGGTGGAATTATTTATAAAGGATATACCGAGACTGTCTATTGGTTAGATAATCCGAAAAAAGGTTTTGTAAGCTGTAATTCTGAAGGTTTCTTAGGTGTCCTTGAGTGGTTGCTGGTGGTTTCCATTCCTGTTTTCCTTGCATTCCTTACCTTGCTGCTAACCGGCGGTCTACAAAAATAAACCGAAAGGTGGCTCTGAAAAAGCGGACACTCTCAAAATGAGTGCCCGCTTTTTATTATTCCGTCTTAAATACGGAAATACCATCCTTTAAATTATTCATATTGTCACCCAGCTCATCTGCCGTTCTGGTTAATCCACCCACATTCTGAAGCAGCTTCTCTACGACATCCCGGACTGTCTCCGCACTGCCGGCGGTTTCCTCGATAATCTCAGAAATATTCTTTACAGCTTCTACTGCATCACTGCGTTCCTGATCCGCCTTCATGGAACTTTCCATAATCTCACGCAGACCGTCTATCAGGTTCTTCATACAGCTGTTAATATCACGGAAGATCCTACTACCTCTTCTACCGCACCGCTCTGCAATGCAACCATTTCTTCCGCTCTCTTGGCACTCGCCACACTGTTTCCGGTCTGAACACTGATCTGTGCTACATTGTTCTGAATCTCACCGGCTGCCTTTGCAGAATCGTCTGCCAGCTTACGGATTTCTTCCGCTACAACCGCAAAACCTTTTCCGGCCTCCCCTGCTCTTGCGGCTTCAATAGAAGCATTCAGGGATAACAGGTTTGTCTGTTCCGAAATATCTGTAATGGTCTGTACAAAGGAATCAATTACTTCAGATACTTTTCGAAGCTCTTCAATGCTTGTACCCACCTGCGACGTAATCTGTGTAGTCTCTTCTGCACGTTCACCTAAAGCCTGTACGATTTCAATACCATGCTGAATCATCTGCTCGGTCTCATCAACCATTTTCTCAACTTTTTCTGTTACACGGTTTACTTCCTGCATTTCTCTGGAAAGAGTGTCCGTCTTATCCACACATTCCTGTGCGTGTCGGGACTGGCGCAGCATACCTTTATTGATCTCTTCAATTGCACTTGTAATATCTGCAGAATAATCATTAATGATTCCGGAAGATTTCTCTACTTCCTGAGCAGAAATCTCCAGATGTCCGGTCGCATTACTTACCTGAGATACTAATTGTTTGTTGTTTTGGATCATGTTATTTGCCGCCGCTGCCAGCGCACGGAATTCATCACGACCTTTTACCTGTACCTCGCCGGTCAGATCACCCTTGGACACATCCTTAAGCTTTCTCGAGATGCGTCTCATATTTTTCTGAATGCCTGCCGCTACTACAATTCCAATAAATCCTGCAATCACGCATGCCAGAATGACCAGTCCGACAGTCAGCTGTTTAATTTCCTCTGCCTGTCCCGTCACCAGTACACTCGGCACAAGCGCGCAGACTGTCGCGCCACTTTCTTCGCTCCGGCTATACAGGAACAGATAATCGGTCCCGTTATACTCTACTTCTTTTGTTCCATAATTTGATTCTGTTGTGTCAATACTCTGGAAAAATTCCTGATCCCAGAAGACAATGTCCGGATTTGCTTTGTCATCCTCAGAAGGTCCGCACACAATCTCTCTGCCCTGTTCTACTACAAAACCGACAATACTGCCTTCTCCCAGATCTAACTCCTCTAAAAAGCTGCGGATGGCATCTGCCTTGATATCCATTACAACAATACCGTCTTTTGCCTGTGTCATGATCTGATAGGACAGAATATAGCTGGACGGCTTCACACTCAGATATTCATCTAATGCCTTATGCTCTCCGACCCATTTTGGAATGTTTTTACCATCCTCGGATCGTTCTATCATCTCATTGTAATGATCTGTCAATATTCCTTTAAAAGAGGATTTGCTTCCCATTGTAGTCAGCAGTTCAAAGTCCTCCCTCGGTATGATATAAATATTACTCAGGAAAGGATTGGCTGTCTGGGATGCCATAATTGTAGAACGAATACTGCCTGCCACCTGCATCTCCTGCATTCTGTCTGATTGAAAGGAACCTCGACAGAATTTCTTAATATCCTCGTCAAAAGCATACCCAAGTCCTTCTGCCGAAACGAAAGAATCAATCATATCTATGTAATCCGTTACCATTCTCATTGTCTGGCTTGTGGAATCGATAAACTTCTCACTCATTCCTTCTGCGGCTTTCTGATATGCTGCCAAACCGATTACGATCATAAAGACAATCGGTACAAGGAAACATACAAAAATCTTGTTCCTTATGCTAAACAAAAGAAAACCTGCTTTTTCCTTACTCCGTCCGGTTTTCCGATCCGTTTTTTTCTGTACGGTTTTGTTTACTTTGACCTTTTCCGTCTTGCCCGTACCCTTCTCTTTTTTCCCCATGTTTCCTCCCATATCACTTTATTTTTATTAAAGTAGTTATTGTGTATATTATGTAAAGATTGTTCCTCTATCTTAATATAACACTCTTCTACAAAAAGAGAAAGATTTTCGAAGCATTTTTCGAAAATCTTTCCTCTTTTTGTTACTTTTTACTATTATTTTTATTCAACATGTATAGAAATCGTTTTCTATTTGTATATTATGTTAGTTTATTTTGTCATATTCCGTCACTTTATCCATATCTTTATTCTGCTTCTTTTTTCCACTTGTAATTATTTTAAATACGTCATTTACCAGCCAGTAATAAACTGGTATCGTCAGAAATACGACCCATCCCGGATGCCACATTTTTTCAAATATGCCCAGAATCAGGTAAATCACTACCATAAGCACCGGATAAGCAAAATGATTGGCATTTCTATGGACGATTGCCGATACCAGAGAATACCAGATCGGAATGGTCACAAATACAATCCATCCGGTATTCCACATATTCCAACCAATTCCCATAATAAGATAAGCAATAATCGTAAAGATCGGATACGGAATCGAACGCAGCAGTTTTTCCTTAACTGTATATTCTTTTTCTTCTCCATTTACATAAATATGACCATCTTCAATATGTACACTATTCTTGTCTTTTTTATCCTCTACATGAATGCCATCCCAGCCCACATGTACCTCGGAGCCATCTTTATCCTTTACATGGATGCCTTTTAAACCAATATGTACATATTCCTCTTCCTCTTTTTTTGATCCCTCTGGTGTATCTTCTTTCTCTTCCTGTATTTCCTCCTCCGGCCGGGGTATTTCATCCTCCGTCTGAAGCAGATCATCCAAAGATACTCCATATAATCTTGCTAACAGAATCAGATTGTCCGTGTCCGGTGATGCCTCTGCCCGTTCCCATTTACTGACCGCCTGTCTGCTGATGCCAAGCTTCTCAGCCAACGCTTCCTGTGATAAATTGTTCTGCTTTCTTAATTGTACCAGTCTGTTTGCGATTTCAATATTCATATTATTTCCTCCTCGTTTTAAGCTGCCCTTATTATAGGAAAGCAGCTTTAGTTGCGCTATCCACTCTGGTTTTCACTGCCGCAACTATTGGTTTCTGGAAGAAAATTATATCCTGATTTTATTTTTATTATCGCGATGAGCTAATACAATAAATATGATTACAAGTACAGCTGCTCCCGCAAGCAGTCCAAAATAACCATTTGAAAAAATACCTGCCACAAGGAAACCGGTCAGACAACATGCCGCTACGGTCATAGCATAAGGAATCTGCGTCGATACATGATCGATATGCTTACACTGTGCTCCCGCAGAGGAAAGAATGGTTGTATCGGAAATCGGGGAAATATGATCTCCGCAGACTGCACCGGACAGAATCGCTGCCACACATACAGAAAGCATTGCTCCATCTCCGAACACTGCAAGAGCGATCGGAATAAGGATACCAAATGTTCCCCAGGAAGTTCCTGTTGCAAATGCCAGACCAAGCGCTACCAGAAAGAACAGTGCCGGAAGCAGAACAGATACCAGGGCATTACCACCGATCACCGAACTGACAAATCCACCGATATTCATGTAATCCGCACTGCAGATACCGGAAAGCGTCCATGCCAGACATAAGATCATGATAGCCGAAGTCATTGCCTTAAAACCGGTTACAAAACATTCGCAGAAATCGGAAAAGCTGATCACCTTTCTCGGCAGATATAAAATAAATGTAAAAATCAGTGTAAAGAAGGAACCAAGCACCAGACTTCTTGCAGAAGAACAGTTTGCAAAAGCATCCACAATGCCTGCCCCCTCTAAAATACCACCGGTATACAGCATCGCCAGAATACAGGATATGATCAGCACTGCAATCGGAAGCACCAGATCAATGACCTTTCCTTTTCCGATTACCGGCTCCTGCTCCTCTGCGCTTCCTCCTGTACCACTCTGTTCGATCTCCTCATATGCCTTCATTTTGGAAAAATCCTTATCCATTAAAACGATATAAAGTACGAATGCCAGTGTAAACAACGCATACAGATTGAACGGTATCGTACTCAAAAATAAAGAAAATCCATCGATTCCACTGTTTTCCGGCAAAGAAGAACCGACTGCCGCCGCCCAGCTGGAAATCGGTGCGATAATACACACCGGAGCCGCTGTGGAATCAATAATATATGCCAGCTTTGCGAGGTTTACCTTATAACGGTCTGTCACCGGACGCATAACCGTTCCTACGGTCAGACAGTTAAAATAATCATCCACAAAGATCAGTACCCCTAAACCTGCTGTAGCAAGCAGTGCTCCCTTTTTGTTTTTGATCGTTCTGGATGCCCAGCTTCCATACGCTCTGGATGCCCCGGAACGGGTAATTAATGCCACCAGAATTCCAAGCAGTACCAGGAAAATCAAAATATCCGCATTTCCACCGATCTTATCACCCATAATCGTAAAAGTAGTTTCCACCGCAGAAATCACATGAAACTGCGTATAGAGCAGCGCACCCGACAAAATACCAATCATCAGAGACATATAAACCTCTTTGGTAATCAGCGCGAGCACGATCGCTATGACCGGCGGCAGTACCGCCCAAATCGTTGAACTCATCGTTCGTACCTCCTTGTTTTATCACTTGTATAACATCAATTATGATATCATT
Organism: Clostridiales bacterium; assembly: GCA_012520645.1. GTDB lineage: Bacteria > Bacillota > Clostridia > Lachnospirales > Lachnospiraceae > JAAYNV01. The sequence continues at coordinate 11,985 of JAAYNV010000012.1, forward strand.
TACATTGCATTTCATCAATAATTTTCCAGAAACTGGATGACATTATAAAGCACCAGCACATCCTGAATCTGTTTTTCTTCCAGAAATTCTGAGACATTTCCCCGGTAATAGCGTCTGTCTATCACATATACCGTTCCATAATATTCTGTCAGAAACGGTACAAAACAATTGGCATAAGAATCCTTGATCACCACAATACTTCTCTCCTGCTGTTTGGTCCCATTGGTGCGGATTGTTATCAGTCCATGATTATCATCCAGAAAAAAACCATACTGATTTTTTGTATTCAGATAACTCTCTTCATACAGGCTGTCCGACGTTTTCTCTCCCATATCGTAAATCAGTTCATACATAGGCTCATCCGGCTTCAAAAAAACTTTTATGATATCCTTCTCCCATGGAATATTTAACTTAGATTGAAGCGTACCCTGAAAATCAGACGAAACGGTTTTCTGTTCCAGCTTCTCTGCCAAAACCACATCCATATCCATGGAATCCGCCCACGCAGTATATCCATAATAAGCACCCAGTGTTGTCCAATGGTGGTCTGTCCGGTAATACACCTCTTCTGTCGCATGTTCTGCCAAAACCGCCTGTACATCCACCCAGATACGTTCCCCCGGAAAGCTTCTCTCTATCTGTTCTCTGCCTTCCTCCAAAAAATCCGTCTCGGAAAACTGCAAAGAAGCAGTATACGGCGGAAGTCTGTTCTCCCATATCGTATAGGCAGAGGGCACCAGCATGACACGCACCTCTCCGTCTTTACAGACAGACCTGTACTGCTTTATATCCGAAACCAGTTTTGTAAGTTTTCTTTCTGCATTCTCTTCCAGCCTGCCGTCTCCTCCGGCATATTTCGATAAATGCTGCTCAAACAGACTTTCTTCTTTTCCGAGATACACGCCGTTTATCATAACCTGTCCTAAAGTCATTTCGGTTCTGGTCTTAAAACCGATCCACCTATCCCGTCCTATAAACTGATCAGAAGAGTAGTCTTCATACTCCTTGCCGTATTTCCCGGAAAGCAGATTTTTCATTGTAAACTCCGGTTTCTGCTGCAGGATACGGTTTTCACTCTGCGAAAAAAAACAGTCTGAAGTAAAAATATCTGCCACTGAAAACAGGAAAAGCAAAATACCAAATAAAAAAACCGTCAGCCTGTTTCTCATCCCTTTTCCATCCTTTCATAAACATTTTTGCCGGTCAGAACCGGAAATACAAAAATGGATTATAGCTTGCATCCACAATAAATGCAGTACTTAACAGAAATACTCCCATTAAAAATAATAACTCCAAGATAGTCCAGACAGCTCCTGCTCTCTTCTTTTCAAACATTATCTTTATCTTCTCCGCCGCTTTTGCCGGAAACGGTGTCGCTCCGATCAACAGTACAAAAAGCAGAACGCGGTAATTATAAAGCAGAAAATATATGGTTTCTTTCATTGTCTGCACAGCGTTTCTGTTCCAAAAGAACATGACTTTCAGATAAGCAAGCGCATCTACGATATTCTCATGGGAAAAAAATACCCAGCCTGCCAGAACAACCGTAAAACTATAGGTAAATAAAAAGACAGTTGTCAACGGATTTTTTCGCTTTGTATGCTCCGTATTCTGACCATTTTCTTTCCTGCTACTATTTTCCCTGTTATGAAAACAGGAATAAATAAATTTCTCCAATACTAAAAAAACCGCAAACCACAATCCCCATACAAGGAAATTCCACCCTGCTCCATGCCAGATTCCGGTAAGCAGCCATACAATCAGTATGTTGATAAGCTGTCTCCCTAATCCTCTCCTGCTGCCGCCAAGCGGAATATATACATAATCCCGAAACCATCCGCCAAGTGTCATATGCCATCTGCGCCAGAATTGTGTAATACTCAGGGAAAGATACGGATAGTGGAAATTCTCTGGAAAAGTAAAGCCAAACATTGCGCCAAGTCCGATTGCCATATCTGAATAACCGGAAAAATCAAAATAAATCTGAAAGGCAAACGCTAACATGCCAAGCCATGCGCCCGACATAGACAGCGCTTGTGGATTGATCGCAGAAATCTGCTCCCAGATTAATCCGGCCTGATTGGCAAGCAGCACTTTTTTTCCAAGCCCTACGACAAACCGTCTGATTCCATACGCTGCCTGATCGAACGTTTCCCTTCGTTCTGTAAGACCTGTAGCAGCCTGCTTATATTTTATGATCGGACCTGCAATCAGCTGTGGAAACATACTGACATAAACTCCAAAGGCTACAAAATTCCGCTGTGGTTTTGTCTCTAAGCGATATACATCAATCGTATAGGACATGGTCTGAAAGGTATAAAAAGAAATTCCAACGGGAAGCGGCAGAATTTCCGCATATTTAAAAAAGCAGAGCATTGCCAGATTAATAATAATGGAAGAAGCAAGTGCAGCCTTTGCTCTTTTTTCCTTTCCCTGTTCTTTAAACTTTCCGATCCATATACCGTGCACATAGTCCGACACCGTAGAAAACAGCATCAAAAATACATACACGGGCTCTCCCCAGGCATAAAAAATAAGGCTCCCCAAAAAGAGAACGAGATTTCTCATTCTCCTGGGAGCCGCAAAATACATAATCAAAAAAATCGGTAAAAACCGGAATAAAAAGGGAATGCTTGAAAATACCATCTTTGTTTTCCTGTCTTCTCATGAAATGATGCTATATTATTTCGCAGTCAGTTTTGTAAAAATGGCATTTAACGCCTTGTCATTTGCTTCCCTGCAATGCGCGATCACTGCATCATCACCCTGCTCTGCCGCATTCATAGTATCTGCTCCAAGCTGTACAAAGCATACATAATTTTCATAAACCGCTATCTCGGAAGCCTGAATTTTCCCAATATTCATCGGATACTGAAACGTATCATTTATTAGCATCTCACGGTATTTTGTAACTGCTTTTTCTACATCTGCCGTCTTACCTTCTTTTGCTTTAATAATCATCAATGTATCCACATTTGTACTGATCATCGGCATTTCTGCTGTAAATTCTTCATAGAAATCTGTTGTAAGCCCAAGCAGATTTTCTATTTCTTCTTCATTCAGCGCATAACTGGGCCAGTAATCTTCTCCTAAGACTTCTGTTACTGCAGCTTTTAAATCCTCTGTGGACACATCGGTACGGTATGTTACCTCTTCCGTTCCCTGTGCACTGTTCTGATTTCCATTACACGCTGTAAGACCAAGTAAGACGACACAAAGTAAAATTGCTGCTTTGATTTTTTTCATTGACTGTTTTTCCTCCATTCAAACTTTTTTCAGAAACATCATACTATAAGAATATCCGTTTCCTCTTTTTTTATCAAGAGAATCCTGAAAATACGGATTTTGCATGTATGTAAATGTCTCTCGCATATTATTTGAAAAAAGGAAGCTCTTTTGAACCTTCTACATACTGTCGATCATCTGCTTCAATTCGTACATTTTTGTTTCCACTGTACAAATATCCATGGCGCAGTCCTTTAGTTGTTCCTGTGCAGCACGTACCTTTTCGTTTTTCTTCTTATATTGAAGCTGGTATTCCAAAACCGACCAGAAATCCATTGCCATAGTTCGAAGCTGCAGTTCTACCTTGACATAGGTTTCCCGTTCCATACAAGTCACCGGTACTTCCAGAATCAGATGCAGACTACGATAACCGGAAGATTTCGGCTTCTTAATAAAATCCTTTTCCTTCACGATTTTGATATCCCTTTGCCCGTAAAAAAAATCCCGGATTCTGTATATCTCCTCCTCAAACAGGCAGACCGCGCGAATTCCTACAATATCATTCAGATTCTGCAAAGCTGATTCCCAGCTTATTTTTTTCTCCTTCCGAATCAGTTTTTCGATCACACTCTCCGGTGTTTTGATCCGGCTTGTAATATAGCTGATCACCATACGGTCCGATTCCTTTTTTAAAAGCTCTTCTATCTCTTTTAATTTTACGGTTACATTCCATATAGCATAGCGAAATGTGATTTGTATTTTATCGTTTGTCAAAAAGTCCCGAATTCTCTGTTTATTTTCCTTCACTCCTGCCACCTCCGTATCTTCGCAGAGCCTTTTGAGCATAATCGATTCCGAAAAGAAAAACTATCTTATTTTGATAAAGATAATGTAAAATTCATAAAACTTTAAAGATTTTTTTCAAAAAATGTTGTTTTCTTTTTTCGTTTGTGTATTATACTGTAAATCGTAGGAGGACAACCTGATCATGATAACTGTATTATGGATTTTATGGAAGCTTTTTCTTATATTCATATTTCTCACGGCAATTTATATTATATTAACGATGCCCCGGATTAAGAACCCGGACTATCAACATTTTCTGCATTGGTATTATGCGCACCGCGGACTGTATAACAATAGGGAGGGAATTCCTGAAAATTCTCTGCTCGCATTTGAAAGGGCAGCATCTATGGGTTATGGCATGGAAATGGATGTACAGCTTACCTCAGACAAGGTTGCTGTTATTTTTCATGACTGGGATTTAAAAAGAATGTGCGGAATTGACAAAAAAATTTCTGCCATGACTTATGAAGAATTGAAAGACATTTGCCTTCTTCATACTACAGAACATATCCCGACACTACAAGAAGCGCTTTTCGTTGTAAAAGGAAGAGTACCTTTGATCATTGAGCTGAAATCCAATGCACTAAACTCCCCTCTTCCCTGTATTGCAGATTCTATTTTAAGTAACTATAAAGGAGATTATTGTATCGAATCCTTCAATCCGATGATTTTATCCTGGTACAGACTTCACAGACCACAAATTACCAGAGGACAGCTTGCTACCAATTATCTTCGGGATCTGGGTTACACCAATCCTTTACTGTTTTCTCTGGAAAAACTGTTATTTAACTGTCTGAGCAAACCGGATTTTATTTCCTATAACTGGAAATACCGTAAAGAACCTTCCCGCCTGCTGTGCCGAAAGCTGTATCATACTCTTTCGGTCGCATGGACCATCCAGTCTAAAAATGAACTGGAGCTGTGCGATAAGGACTTTGACCTTTTTATCTTTGAGGGCTTTACACCAACCGCTTTACCGACAAAATAATATCTTGGAATTTTGAAAAATCGTATAAAAATGCGTATAAAAAACCATGACGGCACAAAACCGTCATGGTTTCTTATTTGTCAATACCTGTTTATGTACAATTTCTGCTCAAAAAATGTCGAATTTTGACTCCCGGCACTTAAGCAAGAGCAATACCTGTTTTTTTGGAGAGAAATTCCATCCACTGTGCTCTCTTCATAACAGAGCATTTATATTTTTTATTCTTTCCGTTCTCATCTACCGCCGTAACAAGGATTCCAGTCGGAATAAACATACTGATCATACATTTCTTGATCTCACGAATATCAGAATATTTCACTGCAAAGGAGTTAACACCCCATCCGCTGACAAATATCATCTTTTCTCCGGTTTACTGCTTTGTTATCTTTGCGCAGATTCCCAGACAGCCCGACGTTTTTGATACTGCTCTCCCATGTAACGTGAGAAATTCCATCCCCTTATTCCCATAGCCTCTGCTTCCTGCTGCCGCCTGTTCCAGTAACGTTCTCTATCGCCTTCATACCAGGATTTTTGGGAGGAAAACGGACTTTTATCCACTCCCCCAGTTTCCCATTGATACAATACAGGAGCCGCATCCGCAGAAAGCCGGTACAAATAGGACCAATCAACCTCACTTCCCGGACCGTTCTGTGCTGACTGAGCCTCGGCTACAGAAAAATTGTATTTCGCAATAAAATAGTCCGGTCTGGAAAATGAAAACAACAGGTAGCAGACTGTCACCGTAACCATACCATAACGAAACAGCCGGAAATCTTCCTTATAAATACGACAGAGTATCCCTGCCATAAATACCGCGATTACTGCTAACGCCCATAATACAAAAACCCGCAAAAAGGTCAGATAATAGTGTCTGATATAAAGGATCATCCGGAATGCACTGGATGCCGTCATCACATAAGTACAGAGTGATATTGTTGTAAGCAGTATTTTCAGTGCCCTGCTTTCCCGAAAATATCCAAGACAAAACAGCACCAGAACCAAATTCATCAGACAGACAAACAATAGCTGAAAAAATCCCTCTCTGGCATATTCCGCATAGCTGTAACCCTCAGGCAGCACCACAATCCCGCCGAACAGCCCTACTACCTGCACGCCGCAAAACATCACATACACAACCGCTAACATAGCCGTTATGGTAATTCCAATTACCGGCTCTCCCTGGCCTCCTGTCTGTTTTGCCGCAGGAAGACTGTTCTTTTCCATAAATGCCATCATACCATAACCGATTCCAAGTCCTAAAAACAGCTTCCATACAATGCCAAAGAAATTATCCCATATACTCAGTTTCTTTAAAAAAAACCAGATTTCCTTTGTAAAAAGATAGTCAAACATCATATCCGCACTGGAAAGAAGGCATAAAGTAAGCACCACAAACGGCAATCCAATCACCATTCCAAGTACAACATATTTTGCCTTTCCGTCCTGTTTCTTTTCCCGCAGCTTTAAAAAACTGAAAAAATCCATATAAGGAGAAAAAAACTCTGTGATTGCACCCCATATTATACGGCACATGGATGCAAAATAATGTCTAAAACTCCATTTCAAATCATTATAATACTGCAGCAGCAGGAAGTTGATCATAAGCAGAAAAATGCCCAGTCTGTTTAAAAAAAGAATCGTTTCGTTATCAGTCAGCACGTTGGAAATCCCAAGAAGTATTGTCGCTGCCATATAAAAGATACTCTCTTTTTTTGCAGTAGCCCCTGACTTTTTCATACAATAGCAGTAAAAGTAAAGGGTTCCTGCTACGAAAAAAGGGTAGGTAATACCCGATGTGTTCTTATAAAGACAAAAGGTATAAAAAATAGTATACAATATACCTGCTATTCCATATCTCAAAAACCGTCCCTTACGAAATATTGTCTTTTTCCGCTCTTCCTCCTCCCTTTGTTGCTTTTCCAGTTCTATTGCACGTTGATTTTCCACATAAATACCATATCTATCATCCATAACCATGACTCCCTATCGTCCGGTCATGACCCGCTTTCCTCCGGTTCATCTGCCACATAGGCAAGAATATCTCCGGGCTGGCAGTCCAAAGCCTTGCAGATGGCATCCAGCGTACTCAACCGGATTGCCTTTGCCTTATTATTTTTCAGAATGGACAGATTGGCTAACGTAATATCCACCTCGCCTGCAAGCTCTGTCAGCCCCTTTTTGCGCTGTGCCATGACCACATCCAGATTTACTACAATAGACATACGGCACCTCCTATATTGTAAGATCGTTTTCCAGTTTATAGGTTACCGCCTTGTCAAACACCTGTGACAACACCTTACTGAAAAGACCTGCTATAACAAAAACCAGTATGACCACGCACACACCCGGCGTAAAGTACATAAAAAGCCTGAAAAAAGTTACAAAGGAAATCAAAAAGCTGTAGGTTCCCATCTTCTTAAGACTCTTCACATTTTCCCGGATAAAGCAGTCGTCTGCCAGCACGCTTGCAAACATCTTCCGAAGCTCCCGGATAATCAGAATCGCCAGCACTCCCGAAAAGAAAAACAGGATACATAATGGCACATAAAACCGTTCAAAATACGAATTAAAATATGTACCATAAAAATAAATACTAAACGGCAAAGTCACCGTTACCACAATACCGGCATAAAACATAAAATCCAGAAGCAGCTTTGTGCCTCTTGTCAGTCTGTCTTTCATTGTAAGGTTCCTCCTATGCGTCCATAGTTTGTTTTTCCAAAAGAAGGCCGTCCGCTCCCTCTTTATGGAATCGATGTATACAATATTCTTATAACATAACAGGAATTGAAAGTCAATAACATTTTATTGTTTTTCGATAAATATTTATTGAATTGTATTTTATTAGTCAATGAATATCAGTCCACTGCATAGTTAAGCTTAACGGTAATCGATGCCGTCTTGTTCCGGGAGCTGGTATCAAAACTTCCACCATAGCTGTATTCTGAATTGGAATTTTTTGCCGTAATCTGAAATACGCCCAGATTGGCATTCAACAGCTTTCCTGCCTTTCCTCCGGTTCCTTCTGCCATAATGTCAATACGCTGTTTCGCATTCTGTGTCGCTTCTTCGATCAGTTGAAGCTTAAGCTCATCCATTTTCGTGTAATAATACTCTGGTGAATCGGAAGAAAATTCCACGCCGGACTCGATCAGCTGCGTGATATCACGGGAGATTTTCTCCACCTTGTCAATATCCGTTGATGTCACGCAAACCTGCTGATACAGATCATATCCATCCGCATATTCTCCAATATATTCTCCTTCGTCATCATACATCGACGTATAATGTTTGGAAATATTGACGGAATTAAACACCATTTCTTCCTCTGTCACGCCGTTTTGGAGCAGATATTCCTTGGTCATTTCCGCGTTATTCTTAATCTGCGCGTAGGCTTCTTTGGTCGTTATTCCGTAAGCGGAAAAGCTGCCCCGCCAGACGATCAGATCCGACTCAAAATCACAGTTGGCCGAACCGGTTGCTGTAATACCCCCGCTTCCGGATGTTTTTTTGTACTCCAACAGATTCCTCGAAAGAATACTGATACACAAAATTGCACTGATTCCTGCAATAAGTGCTATGATGATTCCTTTCCATGCCTGTATACTTTTCATCTGTGTTCTCCTCTTTTCTTTTGGGTAGTGTCAAATTTACTACCTATTTTTCTTTCTAAAACCTTTATTTTCGGGAGCTTGCAAATAAAAAGAGCATTGACCTCCCTTTTTTGATATAATGTCCTCGACCAAAATTCCAAAATACCAA
>JAAYNV010000013.1 GCA_012520645.1 Clostridiales bacterium
AAATTTTGAATCAAACTAAAAAGAAGTAAATATTACCACATACTTTTCAAAAAGAGAAACCTCGCAAACGGCGTATTTACGCCGACTACGAGGTTTTTACCTTTTCTCAACTGTCAAAGATGGGATTGTCAACCTTTTTTGAAAATAAAATTTTATTTTTGCATGTATAATAAAATGTGTTAGAATAGTCAATAGAGTAAATCATGGGCGAAAATTACAGCCTGTTTGGGAAAGGTATGGGAAACATATGCAGTTTGCCGGGAAATTGTATCTGGCGGGGAACGTGAAGGACAGTAGAAAACTGAGGTACCGTCTAAAGAAGGGAAAACTTTTACACGGTATTTATGTGATTGCACTCTCAGAGGGGCGGGATGAGCTGGACATTTATCATTGTGCTCTTTTCAGGCAGTCTTTTTTTCGGAAGAATCCAAGAAGAGTTGTGGGACTGGCAGACAGCCACGAAGAAGCGGTGGAACTGGTGGTACAGATTGTGCAGGATATTTTTTCCAAAACGGGGGAATATAAAATTAAGAGCTATCTGGAGAAACAGTTTAAAAATAAGTAAAAAGTGGGATAGGATATGCTACATATCATTGGGATGATATTTCAGGTTCTTTTATTGGTAATATTATGTATTTTGGGTATACTGCTAGTAGTAGTCTGTGCGGTCTGTTTTGTGCCGATACGTTATCGCATTCGTGCCAAAAAGGAGGAAAAGGCAGAGGCGGCGGTAAAGCTGTCCTGGCTTTTGCATGCGGTCACAGTTTATGCGGGCTATCGGAAAAAAACAGTTGCGGTAGTAAGGGTATTTGGTATACCGGTTTATGACAGAAATCGAAAAAAACGTCCGAAAAAAGAAAAGCAGAGAATACAGAAAACAGAGAATGAGGCTACAGATACAAAAGAGATCAATATAAAAGATGCAGATAAAGTGCATACAGATACAAAAGAGGATGTTGCAAGGAAAGAAAATAGGAAATCCGAGCCTATCAGCAGGTCAAAAGAGGAAAAGTTCTCTTTCCGACAGAAGCTTTGCCGTTTTGCAGCGGCCATAAAGCATTTCCTATTGTCTCTTATAAGAAGACTTCAAAATATACAGTACACAATTCAGGGAATCTGTGATAGAATAAGGGACATGGCAGAACAGGCAGTTTATTATAAACAGCTTTTGGAACAGGAAGAGACTAAGAGAGCATTTCGAAAGTGCAGACATCAGCTTTTTTCCCTATGGAAAAACATAAAACCCGGAAGGCTTTCTGTTATTTTGAAGGCTGGGTTTGAGGATCCGGCAACGCTTGGACAACTGCTTTCTGTTTATGGCATGTTTTATCCGTGGATTTACAGACATATATCCATTGAACCGCATTTTGAAGAGGAGATATTAGAGGGAGAATTTGACTGTAAAGGTCATATTACGGTATTTGTATTATTGCGGGCGGCATGGAAGATTTATTTTGATAAAGATATAAGATACCTTTTAAGTATGTTGAAAAAGGAGGATGGAGAAAATGGCTGAAAATAATTTTGGCAGTGTAGTAGAGAGTTTATTTAAGGGAATGGATACGGTACTTTCGACTAAGACGGTAGTAGGAGAAGCAACCAAAATAGGGGATACGATCATTTTACCTCTTGTGGATGTTTCCTTCGGGGTAGGAGCCGGTGCCACGAATCATGACAAGAAGAACGGCGGGGCCGGCGGTATGAGCGGTAAGATGACTCCGAGTGCAGTTCTTGTTATCAAAAACGGTCAGACAAAGCTGGTGAACATTAAGAATCAGGACAGTGTGACAAAAATATTAGATATGATTCCTGATATTGTGGATAAGTTTACTACAAAGAAAGAAGATATTCTTCCGGATGAAGAGGCGGTAGATATTGCTTTTCCGGCTGAAGAACAGTCCAAGGAAAAATAGACATTTTTCAGGAGTGAGGCATATAATATAGAAAGCATCTTACAGGCTGGAGACGGAAATGAAAAAAATGTTGGGATTTATTCTGTTTTGGGTTTCCGTTGGCATGCTGCTTATGTTTTTTATGGATAACAGGCTTCTGGGCGTAATCATAGGTGCGGTATTCTTGTTAGTAGGATATAATTTGTTTTGTTCCTGAAGGAGTGTCGGTTATGGAAGGTACACAGGATTTTGTTTCGTTCAAGCAAATGAAGCAATGGATGTTTCAGGAAAATGTCCGTGTGGAGAACGAAAAAAAAGAACTGAATGAGATGTATGTAAAATTCCTCGAAGAAAAAAAGCAGTTTCAGGATGAGATGAAGGTGTTAAACAGCAAGATTTTGTCAGAACGTAAACGATTGAAAGAGGAATCCCTGTTTTTTGATAAAAAGATGGATATTTTAAAGGGTGGGTTTGCACAGTTGGAAGCCGACCGAAAAAAGTTTGAGAGAGAACGCAGAGCTTATGAACAGGAGAAAAGGGACAAGCAGGAGGAAGAGAAGTATCTCACGATTTCCAGCATGGCATCCCTGTTGTTTCGCGGAGTGAAAAATCCGGCTACGTTAAAAAAACGTTATAAGGATCTGATCAAAATATTTCATCCGGACAATGCAGGTGGGGATACGGAGACAATTCGGATCATCAATGAGGTATAGTGGTTCAGTTGTCAAGACAAAAATCTAACATTTTTTTAATGAACCGATATGGTTGATAAGTTACAAGGAACATGGGGAGAATTGTGGAACGCTCCCCCGATCCACATATATGCTAAGCTAC
>JAAYNV010000014.1 GCA_012520645.1 Clostridiales bacterium
CCTTCCAGATATCTATATTATAATCTCGTTTTACAAATATTGGCAAGAATCTGCCAGACTGCTGTGCTGTTTAACCGCTATACTGTCTTACTATTTTCACGTCTTTTCACTTGACATTCCATAATCTTTCCTTTACTGTCAATGTAGTGGATATATTTGTCTTCACAAAATATCCCCATACTGAAACAGAAAGGACTGTCTATATATGGAAAAAATCGCAAGCTTTACTATTGACCACATAAAACTGGAACCCGGAATCTATGTATCCCGTAAGGATCCTATTGCGGATCAGGTGATCACCACCTTTGATCTGCGCATGACCTCCCCGAATGACGAGCCTGTTATGAATACCGCTGAAGTGCACACCATAGAGCATCTGGGTGCTACTTATCTGCGTAATCATCCGGAATTTGCCTCCAAGACCATCTACTTTGGTCCTATGGGCTGCCGTACCGGCTTCTACCTGCTTTTGGCAGGAGATTACGAATCCAGGGACATTGTAAAACTGATTACAGATATGTTTGAATTTATCCGTGACTTCCGTGGCGAAGTACCGGGTGCCAGTGCAAAAGACTGTGGAAACTATCTGGATATGAATCTCGGAATGGCAAATTACCTTGCAAAACGGTATCTGGACCATACACTATATAATATTGATGAGAAGCATCTGATCTATCCGCAGTAGAGACAGAGAAAGGAATGGATATCAAAATGAAGAAAATTGGTATTATCGGAGCTATGGAGTTGGAGGTAGAGGCATTAAAATCTAAAATGACAATCCACCGCCGCATCCGTAAGGCTTCCATGGAATTTTTAGAAGGTATTTTGAACAATACCGACGTTGTGATTGTACAAAGCGGTATCGGCAAAGTCAATGCCGGAATCTGCGCACAGATTTTATGTGATATTTTTCAGGTAACACATATCATTAACACCGGAGTCGCCGGTTCCCTGAGGGCAGAAATCAACATTGGCGATATTGTTCTTTCTACCGATGCGGTTCACCATGATATGGATGTGACCGTCTTCGGCTATAAGCTGGGCGAAGTACCGCAAATTGGATGTCAGGCATTTCCTGCAGATAAAGGACTTCTTAATCTGGCGGCTACTACCTGTGCCAAAGTCAATCCGGACATTCAGGTATTTGAAGGCCGTATCGCCAGCGGAGATCAGTTTATCAGCGATAAAGCAGTCAAAGAACGGATTATTTCCAATTTTGGTGGCTACTGCACTGAAATGGAAGGGGCATCCATTGCACAGGCGGCTTATCTGAATCAGATACCGTTTTTAATCATCCGTGCCATCTCTGACAAAGCAGATGACTCGGCTGAAATGGATTACCCTGCTTTTGAGCGTGCCGCTGCTGCCCACTCTGCTAAATTAGTGGAAGCTATGCTGCCGGAGATTTAATCACCAAAGTTTGTGAAAGACATATCACAGTTTTTCCAATAAGTAAATTTCCTTGCTAAAACATAGGGCTGATTCGGAAAATTCCCAATCAGCCCTTTTTATCAGCTATTTAAGTCAGTTTTGCAAAAAAATACTCACTCTTCTTTTTTCTAATCCAATCACCAGAATTACAGATTTACAATATTTCTGTTCTCCCCGTTCAAAAACGCTTCAATATTCTTTGCCACTTCCTCCACCAGTCTGGTACGTGCCTCGGTACTCGCCCATGCCATATGCGGTGTGATAATTAACTTGCTGCTGTCCTGAATCTCTCCCAATGGATTTTCCTTCTGAATCGGCTCCTTTTCCAGAACATCCAGTCCTGCGCCGGCAATATAGCCCTCTTCCAATGCCTGATACAAATCAGCATTATTGACCACAGGACCTCTTGCCACATTGATCAGGTACGCTGTCCTTTTCATTTTCTTCATGGCATCCAGGTCAATCAGGTTTCTTGTCAGATTGCTAAGCGGACAATGCACGGACAGATAATCGGATTTTTTTAACAGTTCATCCAGCTCCACACGTTTATAATCCGTGCAGGTGCTCTTGCCGGAGGCGGAGTAAAAAATTACCTTACAGCCAAATGCTTCGGCAATCTTTGCCACCTTGCGTCCGATGTTTCCCATACCGATAATGCCCCAGGTCTTTCCTTCCAGTTCCGTAAACGGCACATCAAAGTGGGAAAATCTCGCCTGCGCTCCATAGGTACCGGATTTTACATAACGGTCATAGTAATTCATGCTCTCAGACAGATACAATGCCAGCGCAAAAGTATGCTGGGCTACTGCGGCAGTAGAATAGTCTACTACATTTGCAACCTTAATGCCTCTTTTCTTACAGTATTCCAGATCTACATTATCATAACCGGTAGCAAACTCGCAAATCAACTTTACATTAGCAGCATCCTTTAATGTCTCTTCATTCATTGGTGCCTTATTGGCAATAATAATGTCCGCATCCTTTACTTTTTCTGCCGCGTCTTCTTTTACGGTATTTGGATAGTAAACCACCTCTCCGTATTTTTCGTACAGACTCAGATCAATATCCAGTCCTACGCTGTTTCTCTCCAGTACAACAATTTTCATCTTCGCTGTATTTCCTTTCTATTTATTTTTACTCTTTGTACAGCAAGCGGGTGCTACCAGCTATGGCGCACCCGCTCATTTACAGTTCTGTTTGAATAGCACAATTCCGTCAGCTTTCCCCAAAAGCTCCGCTTCGGATTCGTAATAGCATCTTGTACAATGGTTTTCCAAGCAAAAGCATCAGAATAAAGTTACAGACTGCGTGCCATATGTCCCAGGGCAGACCATGTATCCAATAAGTCAAGGCATACGATAAATCTACCGGAATATATGCAATCGCAAAAAACATGCCAAAACAGAGTCCAAATACTCCCGATACCACTGCCCACAGTAAAAATTCTTCCTGAAATAACTTTTTGAAAATCAGTACAACCGCTGCCAACAAAGGCCAGGTATACATATAGGATACCCACCAGAAACCAAAGCCCCACTGCAGCCCCTCAATCAGATTGAACACCACAATCATCCAGAAAGCTTCCCTGCCAAATACTAACGTATAGATCACAATAAGAAGTGAAACAAGCTCCGTATTCGGAAGAAAGGACAGTGCCCATTTTGCCACATTCATGACTGCACCAAGCAACGCAATCCTGACCAGCTTTTCTGTCTTCATCTGCATATTACCAGCCCTGTTTCAGAGTAAAGGTATAAACATCCCCATCTGCAAGCGGTATCGCATCAGCCCCCAGTGCACTGTCTTCATGATTTACCGTGACGCACCACCAATACTGATTCGCTATGTCTTCCATCATCAGCTTTCCATCCTGACCTTCAAATCCGGTAATGTAAATCCCATAATCTGATTCTGTAAAATGACATTCCTCCAATTCCCGAAGAAACGCACCCAGATATTCTTGATCAGACTGATACGACATCCGTTCATCATAACCATCCCGATCCGATACGATCTCAATTTGAAACTGCTTATAATCCTCCGTCGTCTGCTTCCGGTTCAAAACTGCTGCTGCAATTCCGGCACAAATCAGTAAAACTGCAAAGGCAACCGTAATACCTGTTTTTTTCTTTTTACTCATGTCTGGTTCCTGCCACTTTTTCTGGCGATTCGCCTTATAATCTCTTTAACAGTTCTTCTCTCTGTGCTTCATAGCCCGGCTTTCCAAGCAGTGCGAACATATTCTTCTTATAGCTCTCTACACCCGGCTGATTGAACGGATTCACTCCTAATAAATATCCGCTTACACCGCATGCAAACTCAAAGAAATAGAATAATTCACCAAGATAGAACTCATTTACTTCCGGTACATTTACCATGAAGTTCGGAACCTGTCCATCCGTATGAGCCAGAATCGTTCCGTTCATAGCGCTCTTATTTACAAAATCAACGGTCTTTCCTGCCAGATAGTTCAGACCATCCAGATCCGTCGGCTCGTTTCCAATCACAATTTCCTCACGGGACTCTTCAATATTGATAACGGTCTCGAACATAATTCTTGCTCCGTCCTGAATGAACTGTCCCATGGAATGTAAATCTGTTGTCAAGTCTACGCTTGCCGGGAAAATACCTCTCTGATCCTTGCCTTCACTCTCACCGTAAAGCTGTTTCCACCACTCAGATACATAGTGTACGCTCGGCTCGTAGTTTGCAAGAATTTCAATTGTCTTACCCTTCTTTAATAAAATATTTCTAAGCGCTGCATAAAGTAACGCATCGTTTTCCTCATAAGGAGCCTCCAACGCATGCTTTCTTGCACTTGCTGCACCTTCCATCAGCTTGTCAATATCCGCTCCGCTGACAGCAATCGGCAGAAGACCTACCGCAGTAAGTGCGGAGAAACGTCCTCCGACATCATCCGGAACTACAAATGTCTCGTAACCTTCCTCGGTAGCCAGATTCTTTAAGGAACCCTTCACCTTATCCGTTGTCGCATAAATTCTCTTTGCTGCACCTTCTTTTCCGTATTTCTTCTCTGCCAGTTCTTTGAAGATACGGAATGCGATAGCCGGTTCTGTAGTAGTACCGGACTTGGAAATCATGTTGATCGAGAAATCTCTGTCTCCGATTACATCCAGAAGATGCTTTAAATAAGTAGAACTGATAGAATTACCAACAAAATAAATTTCCGGAGTTTTTCTTACCTCTTTGCTTACTACATTGTAAAAGCTGTGTCTTAAAAATTCGATTGCTGCTCTTGCTCCAAGATAAGAACCTCCGATACCGATTACAACCAGTACCTCTGAATCGCTCTGAATCTTCTTTGCTGCTTCTTTGATTCTTGCAAACTCCTCTTTATCATAATCTACCGGAAGATTGATCCAGCCAAGAAAATCATTTCCTGCTCCGGTTTTTGAAACTAACAGCTCCTTTGCACTCATAACAGCTGTCTTCATATTCTCCACTTCATGCGCCTGAATAAACGGTGCTGCCTTGGAGTAATCAAATGTTACCTTTTTGCTCATGTGTTTTGTGCTCCTTTTTTGAGTAAATGTTATTTTAACTTCAGTGTAGCAAAGTTGTATTCCTTTTTCAAGCCAAAAATTCCCGTATGAGCTGGGCAAGCTCTGCTTCTTCCTTTTGCGAGAATTCACTTTTTTCCTTCTCTCCCGCTAATTGAATTCCGGCATCACTGCATTTCTCCACCATATCCCCATTTTCCTGCACATTCTGATCCGTTTTTGCGATCTGTTCCTGTTCTTTTACAATGTTCAGATGATTCGCCATATGGTTTTCCAGATAGTCCACCAGACAAATTCCGAGCATACGTTTTTTCCCCGGCACATCTACCAGTGACGAAACGGAAAAATATACATATAGACCAAACAGACTTATTATATAATAAGGAAGCAGAGCTCCAAGCGTCATACCGTCAATAATACCTTTGCAGGCTCCCATTCCCGATACAAATACTGCTCCCATCATAAACTGTCCCGAGAGATGTCCCATTGTGGTAAGGGAAAGCCTGCCAATTCGTATACGGTTTAAAAACTTGTCCACAAAAGCGTTTACATTGATCGTACCCATATTCATCTGATAACAATGGCTGAATTTTAACTTGCATTGCTTTAATACTTTATTGGTAGTTGCTGCCATATTATCTGCCTGTTTTATCATGTTTTGGTATAACACACCTATCATAATCTGGCATATAATGCTTAATAATAACAGTACCACTGCTGCTCCTGTGAGAAAATGTTGATTCCAAAAAAACAGATTTGAAAATTCCATATTTTCCTTTTGCCCCTTTCCTTCATCCTGTCTGGCAACAGTATAGCACTCTGTCACGGTTTACGGAAAGTGAAAGCCTTTTACATTTTCTCCCCTTTTCTTCCTTTTAATACTGGAAACTCCCATTTTTTTCTGCTATAATCCCTTTGTCAGTAAAAAAATGACTCAGTTTAAGGGAGGAAAAGAAGATGAGATACACACCGCACGGCGTTTGCTCCAGTGCCATTGATATAGAAGTAGAAGACGGAATTATCAAATCTGTTGCCTTTACCGGAGGCTGCAACGGCAACCTGAAGGGAATTTCCGCACTTGTACAGGGTATGAAAACAGAAGATGCCATTACCAAATTAAAAGGAATCAAATGCGGCTTTAAAGCCACATCCTGCCCGGACCAGCTTGCCTGTGCGCTGGAACAGCTAAAATAGGAGGCATTCGTATGAAACGAATTGTACTGACCGGTGGGGGAACTGCCGGACATGTCACACCCAATATTGCCCTGATCCCCCGGCTCAGGGAATTAGACTACGACATTCATTACATCGGTTCCTATGACGGGATTGAAAGACGTTTGATCGAAGATTTTGAAATTCCTTATTATGGAATTTCCACCGGAAAGTTCCGGCGATATTTTGATCCGAAGAATTTTAGCGATCCCTTCCGTGTCATCAAAGGCTTTGCAGAAGCCAGAAAAATCTTAAAACAAATTCATGCAGATGTCGTATTTTCCAAAGGCGGATTTGTATCGGTTCCGGTTGTGCGTGCCGCCGCCTCTTTGGATGTCCCCTGCATTATTCATGAATCCGATATGACACCGGGGCTTGCCAATAAACTTTGTATTCCTGTTGCCCGTAAAATCTGTTGTAACTTTCCGGAAACTCTGCAGGGACTTCCGGCAGACAAGGCTGTACTTACCGGTTCCCCTATCCGGGAAGAGTTGTCTCGGGGAAATAAGCTCTCCGCATTAAAGCTCTGCGGTTTTACCGCCATGAAACCGGTTATTATGGTTATCGGAGGCAGTCTGGGTGCTGCTTCTGTCAACAAAGCAGTCCGGGATGCGTTGCCGAAGCTTCTGGAAGATTTTCAGGTCGTCCATATATGTGGAAAGGATAAAGTCGATAACCTCCTGCTAAATGTTCCGGGCTATAAGCAGTTTGAATATGTTAAAGCAGAATTAAAGGATATTTTTGCTATGTCTGACATTGTTATTTCCCGTGCCGGAGCAAATGCAATCTGCGAACTGCTTGCGCTGAAAAAGCCAAACATTCTGATTCCGTTATCTGCCGCAAGCAGCAGGGGCGATCAGATTTTAAATGCAAAATCCTTTGAATCACAGGGATTTTCTGTAGTGATCGACGAAGACTATCTGACCGAAAACCTATTGATCGAAAAAGTACATGAACTGTATTTTACACGTCAGACTTATATCGATGCCATGGGAAAAAGCAATCAGTTAAATTCCATAGATACCATTTTGGGATTAATTGAGGAAATGACAGTAGAGCATCAAAATAAAGAAAAATAATATCGAAAACCGAAAAGAAACCGGAATCGGACAGACTACTGTCCTTCCGGTTTCTTTTTTCTGCACAGCTTTATAGATCAGTTAAAACTTTTCCTGTTTATTCCACAATTTGTTTACGAATTTCTTCCAGTTCTTCCTGTGTCGGTTCTCCCGGATTCCATCCAATTTTCTGGTTATCATCCTTATAACGCGGAATCAGGTGCATATGAAAATGGAAGACCGTCTGCCCTGCTGTTTCCCCATTGTTCTGCACGAGATTAAAACCATCACAGTTTAATTTTTCCGTCATCTGTACCGCCATTTTTTTCGCCAGCTTCATAACCGCTGCTGCCTTCTCATCCGGAAGCTCATAAAGATTTGCGTAATGCTCCTTTGGCAGAATCAGCGCATGTCCTCTGGCTGCCGGACCCAGATCCAGAATAACACGGAATTCATCATCCTCATACAATGTCTTTGCCGGAATGTCTCCGTTTGCAATCTTGCAGAAAATACAGTTCGCGTCCTTCATTACTTTTTCCTCCTTATCAATAACCCAGAATCATTAAAAATACTAAAACACAAATATCTGATCCAGTGTGCGAAGAAGCTTAAAGTCACCCCGCATTTTCATGGAACCACCCATAAAGGCTCTTTGGAAAGTCATTCGTGCGTATATGATATCATTGAGCGTCTCCTGACTTAACTGCATTTCAACATCCGCCTTTTCTCCGCTCTCATAACGGCATTGCATTTCATTACCATCCACATAAATCAACAGCGGTTTCTTACCACTTCCGATGATAAGCTTATAGCTTGCCTTCAATCCGGGCTGAGGCTTAAAATGCTGCTCGAATACTTCGACAAAATCCATGGAATTCTCATTTGTCTGCTGTCCTAACATATCCTTAAACAGACTGGCCAGCTCCTGAATATCTTCCTTCTGCTGCTGTACATAGCCATCGTCTGCGGCATACTGCGAAAGCTGTTCTGCTTCCTGCGGATTTAAATCAATATTCCTGGGAATGGATACCTTTTGTTTGACAGCCTGATTGCTGGCAGGAAATGCCGGCAGCTTTTGGTTAATTGTCCGGTACATATTCTCAGCCTTTTTTTCAATGATCGTAGTATATTCCTCGCTCATTTCCAGACTTGCCGTATCTTCAATATAACCACAGATACCACTGCAGGGCTGCCCGCCCAGAATTTCCCATGCTACAGCAAGATTCATCTTCCCTTCCCGCTCTCCATAGGTGGTTGACATAACAATTGGGCACATATAAATCTGACTGATTCTCTCCTTATCTCCATAGAGCCAGCAGGCATCCAGAAACTGCTGCATATATCCGCCGATTCCATACCACTCTACCGTCGTTGCCAGAATAATACCATCCGCTTCCTTTAAAGTTTGGGGAAGGGTAGTAATATTATTTTTTATTTCATACAGATTGAACCGCTCCACTGTAACATTCAGTTCCTCCAGAACCTCCTGCATTTTACC
This sequence comes from Clostridiales bacterium, assembly GCA_012520645.1. Taxonomy (GTDB): domain Bacteria; phylum Bacillota; class Clostridia; order Lachnospirales; family Lachnospiraceae; genus JAAYNV01. The sequence continues at coordinate 8,721 of JAAYNV010000014.1, forward strand.
GATGACATACAGCGTGGGATCTCCCAACATTCCTCTGCCGCCGTAATAAATGTTTACCTTCATGTATTTTCTGCCTTTCTTCTCGTCAAGTATAGAATCAAACATACCAAAAATCCGGTTATCACACCGCCGATATGCGCAAAATTATCCACATATGTACTTCGGAATCCGATATATATAGAATAAAGTATGATAAATGCCAGCCTGCCAAATGTTACCGTTCTTAACCTGCCCCGGTTAAGCAATACCAGCATTAACAAGGCTCCTTCTACTCCAAATACAGCCCCGCTTGCGCCAACCGACACATACGACTGTTTCGCTGCAATCATATAGTACAAAGAACAAAAACTTCCTCCAAAACCTGCAGCCACATACAGAATACCAAATCGAAGTCTTCCGAGTCTTTGCTCCACCATCTCTCCAAAAAAATAGAGAAGCAACATATTGTTAAACAGATGCTCTGCATTGCTATGCAGAAACCACGATGTAAAAATCCGGTAATATTCTCCATATTTGAAAATGCGCTCTGCACTAAGCGCTCCTTCATTATACAATAATTCTCCCTGGAATGTACATATCAGATATACAATTACATTAATAAGAATTAAAGCCGAGGTCACGACCGGTATATTCTTCCACCCTCTCTGCACCTGGTCCGGCTGCTGTATCGTAGTGCCTTCTGCCCGTGTTTGGACCTGTGTAATCCACTCTTCAAGCTTCCCCCGCATTCCGTAAAAATCCGGTGTCTGGTTTTCATCTACCACAAGCCTTCTGTTCTTCGTATCCAGAAACCAGCAGAATCTGTCATTCTGGCAAAAAACCCTTGCTTTCTGCAAATCTCCGGAAAGAATCAAAGATAACATGTGCATCTCTTGAATCCCTCTTTGCACAAAAAGCTCCCGAACCTTCTCCCGAATATGTTCATATTGATCACCCGGCAGGTAAATTCCCTCTTTGTAATCAATCACATGAATTACATTGACAAATGTACTTTCTATTTGAAAATAAACCCGAAATTCCGGCAAATTGGAAGGAATACATTCAAAGCCCATTCCTCTCAGATACAAATCCAACTGTTCTGTCATCACTTTATTCTGTCGCCTGTGTATTCTGACGCTGTTCTCCTTACTTCTTTACTAATAAAGCGTAACATTTCTGAAATAGTGTGTCAATGATAGGTAAACCGTAATCTTCCAAAGCAGATTTCATCGCCCGGATAAACCTCTGCAGCTACGTCCGACTCCATAGCCACTCCGTTTTTAAAGGTACCGTTTCTGGAATTCATATCCTGCAAAAAAGCTTTCCGTCTTTTTCAATAAACTGTGCATGCATGCGGCTGACTGTTATATCATTCAGTATATAACTGACCGATCCTTCCAGCTTTCCGATAATAAAAGGTGTCTGGTCAATCGAAATATAAATGGTTTTTCCTTTGAACCGCCCCTCCAGACACCTCTCCTGTTGCCAGCCCTGCGCATCAAAATAGGTCGTTTCACCGTATTGCTGCGACACCTCCTCTCTGTCTCCAAAAAATCTGACAGAAGCTTCTTCCGCCTTTGGATGTACCGCTTCTTTTTCTTCCGTATACTCTTTTTGTTTTTCTCCTGCTGCATACTCCCTTCGACTTTCTTTCAGCTCCATGTATCCCGTTTTTTCATCTGCCAGATGTCTCTGCCTTTTCTGGATCCGATAAATAAGATACGATACCGGAAACATTGCAAGGATTCCTGCTCCCAAGAGAATTTCCCGTTCCGTAAACTGATAATTTGCAAGTATATACTGTACCACAACAGCTAAGATTGTGACAGACGCTAAGAAAATGAGTCCCGACCTTATCTGTTCCGTTTTATTCTGTTCCGTTTTATTCCGTTCTCTTTTATTTCTACCGGTTGCTTTCCAGTCTGATTTCTTCTGTGCTACAGACAATACTTCCTCAGGTTCTGCTTCCTTAGCCTCAGAATATATTTCCTCTTCCTGTTTTGATTCTGTCCGGTTTAATTCTGCCTGATCCGTTTCAGTCAGTCTGGATTCCGTGTGCTCATGAAAATAAGAAAAAGCGGTTGAAAAGGTAAAATTTTCTACCGTCGCCTTTTGATAAAACAGATATACGGCATCCACCGCCTCTTTATCTGTATAATCTACTACATTCAACAGCTCTTCTGCAAATTTCCGAATACGTTCTTCCTTCTCCTCCTGTTGCGGATAATAGATCAGATAGATTTTTTCCTCTTCCATATCCCAATACATATACCGCATATCCAATAAAATATGACTGCTGTCCAAAAGATAGTTTCCCAACTCCTCAAAAGCGGATTCCAACTGTCTGAAAATACTGTTAATTACTTCAAAACTCATCTTTCGTATCGAAAAGGCAGCCGCCAATGGCTGTCTGGAACTGATATCGTAATAATACTTCACCTTGTTATCCACATACCGCACCGAACAGGGCAGGATTCCATGCACCGCATTACGTTCCAGCATTCGTATTTTATAATTTTCCTTCTCCCTGGATTCTCCTGTAAGAATCAGATAATTGTGACTCAAATCACGTTTATACTCATAGGTCGTCATCCGTTTCCTCCTTCCTATTCTCCTGAATTGATTCCGAAACATCTTTTGTCAGTCTGATCCGGCGTATGAACTGTACCGGTTTTAACATCATCATCCTTCCCTTTGTCTCAAAATGCCAGCGATTTTCACTAAACTTAGGCATTGCGCCGGTACACGTATCCCCATTTGCATATACCACCAGTTCTTTTCCCTGGATTTTTTCCGAAATTTCAAGTACCGATGCCGCCAGCATTTGCTCGTTCAACATTTGTTTCCCAAAGGTATGTGCCAAACCAGACTTTTTTTCTGTTTTCCCCGTAACCGTATCTGCACGCATTGCTGCAATATAACTACATTGCCACGCACCGCATTCGTTATGCAGAAAAAAGGAGACAAAAATAATCATACTGAATATGACCAGTAAAAACGGAAGGATTACACATGCCTCTACCGTGGCACTTCCCCGAAAAATCCTTTTGGTTTTTCTTTCTCTTTTTTCCATTTTACGCTCAGACTCCCATTCCGAAAAACATGATCCACACAATAAATCCAGCGCTGATATGCGGCAAAAACGGAAAACGCATTCCCCTGTCGGCCCTTCGACCTACAATCAGCCAGAGCGCATAGACTGCCGCAAACAAAAATGCGGTAAACATTACGCAGACTGCAGCTCTGCCACCCAACAAAAGCCCAAGCAGCAAAATGGACCATCCATCTGCGTATCCAACGGCTTCCTTCGTTACATAGCCTATCAGTAACAACAATACCCCCGGTAATATAGCTCCTCCAATCATAAAGAGCTGCTTAAAAACCTTTCCATCTCCTACCTCGAAACCGACACCTTTTTCTATTCCTGCCAGCCTCAGAATCACTGCTGCCAACAGTACCAGCCTGATCAATGCGGTCGGTACTGCTTTTTTTCGAATATCCCATATCACTGCCTGAACCAGATAGCCCGCCGCTACCCACTTTCCTATTGTTAATAACATCTGCTGCATGCCCCCATTCCATTTACCTGACTGATTGGAACAGCCATAACCTGTCTTTTTAATCCACTGCACCCCAGTGAGGTATGATAACAATCCCCCTGATCTGCAATATAATAAAATTCTTTGTTTCCCTGCGTGCCACATTTCTCGCATGGCTTGTACCTGCTTCCATCCTGATTGCGTAACCTGCCTAACTCTGCCGCGCCTGTCCGGCTGATCGACAATTTCAGATGTGTACAATCACGGCTTTTGTGATATACCACTCCATGCTCTGCCACATAGACGATTGTCTCGCTTCCGTTTTCAAGATTTACTGCCGCTTTTTCAACATCATATCCTGTCCATGCACGGATACGGCAGCGGTTTACCAATGTAATTTCCTGAAAACCCGGAAGCGCAAATACCGGAGTCACCTGATAATGTACAACCAGATCCATGAACTCCTCCTCGTCGGGAAGCTGTGACAGATAACATTTCAATCCTCCTTTACCGCCTTTGACCGGGGAATGCTCCAAATAATCCTTCCCAATGTACTTTTCTATTTCTCCCGGCAAAAGTACTGCCGCGAATAATCCTCCAACATTCTCCTGTCTTCCTCCTGAATAAGCATACAGCGCCCACTTTCTCCCAGCTTGATGAAGTGCAGCCTCTATCCTGCCATAGCAGGACAGAAGCTGTAAAATAGAAATGATGTTAAGGAAAAAAAATAGAAACAACGGAAGTACCAGAGATGCCTCCACCGCAAGACTTCCCTGTCTTCCGGAAAAGACAGGCGATGACGTTCTTTTTGGGGATGAGTTTACTTTATGTACAAAAGTGTCAAAGATATTGAGAGGGGTCTTCTCAAAAAGGGTTATCTGCAAATATTTGCTTGGTTTTTCATTATTGGGTTCTGATTTCCGAATTCTGAAATTTCTGAATCCGGACGTTTTTCTCTTCCTCCAAAAGAGCGCCATCGCCTGCCCTCTCCTTTCTATTTATTCCAGCATTTCATAGCCGTATCTTTTCTGAATTTCATATTCATAGCCATACCGGCTTTCCGCCGCAAAATGAACCTCCATGCTCTCCAGACAGTGATCCATTCGAAACGCTTCATTTCCGACTGTGCCACGTATGTCCATCTCCACCACATCTGCAAACCGCACTGCTTTTTCCCGACGGTTTCCCATTAATAAAAATATCCGTAAATAATCCTCATACGATAGTCCTTCACACCCGCTTCCTCCGGTGAGCGCCGTCTCATAGTGCAGCATATCGATAAATCCCATCTTCCAGTCTTCTACACCTTTCTGCAGCGGTACTCTGCCCTTTTCCAGAAGTATCTTTATATCATTTACACTTTCGGTATATGCCCAGGCAAGCAAAATCCCTTCCTTCAATATCTCTGCCAGTTCCGGCATAAACAGCACCGCCGATACAGAGAGCGCCGCCACCTGTGCCTGCGTCTGCTTCACACTATCCTGCTGCAGATACAGATAGTTGGCTGCCTCTCGAATCAAAAGGATACGGTTCAGAACATATTTTAAATTTTCTGCATCATTTTCCTTTCCTCCCAATACATACTCCAATTCGTATTGCAACCGTGTCCCTTCCTTTCGATCCGTATAGCGGCTCAAATGCGTAAGCAGATATTCCCCAAACAACACTTCATCGGCAATTCCCTCTGCTGCCTGCCGTTCCGGTGCAAGACCATCTCCCTGATTGCATACTCTGGAAGAAACATAAGCCGAAGGTTCAATCCTGCTGCCGCTTACTCCTCCACTGCCTTTTGTAACCAGATAGGCAAGTCCGGAATCTCTCACCGGAATATGCCCTACGGGGTCATCGATATGAATCTCCTTCCATTCACCATCCGCTGTCTGGATGCGCTTTCCGTCCCGCTCCTTTATTTCTCTCCGATTACGCTCCCTCTCCTCTTCAATTCCCTCTTCCATATGATTCTGCTGTACATATTGCATATTTCCCAGAATCTCCTCCGCCAGAGAAATCCCGGTTCTCTCTTTCATATAAGATACTGCCTGACTTTTGAGCACCAGACAGTCTTCATCCGTGGCAAGAGAAACCGATACAACTTCTGCATCCTTCGCAGAAAGAGCAAGAAGATCCCTGGCCCCGGGCAGTATCAGCTCCCGCATAGAATCCAGATTATAATCCAGATATTCCTTCAGATGCCACTGTGTCTGATCCAGTCCGGTTCTGCTGCTGCCATAGGAAACATCCACAAAAAACAGATCATATTGCTCCAAAAGCTCCCTGTGATATTCGGCAAGTGCTGAGTAAAGGCTCATATCCGCCGCACATTCGATTTGAAAACGAATCGTATTTACACGGGCGGATTCAATAACAGACAGGACAAGGGCAAGCAGTATGGTCATGGACAATGCCAGATATACGGTAATTTCCCCCGATAATTTGTCCCTTTCTTCCCGCTTTTCTTTTATCGTTCTTTTCTTCATAGCTTTTTTTAATAGATCTGTCGGCTTTTGCTTGTAATCTGGGAAAAAATATCATTTACCAGACGGGTGAGCTGTGACTTGAAAATAATGACTAACCCGATTAAAA
>JAAYNV010000015.1 GCA_012520645.1 Clostridiales bacterium
ATGTGTTTGTCAAGTAAAAAGTGCATAATAGGGGCCTCGAAAAGTACATAGTTCGGTCAGCACCAGATTGTTTTCCAAATGGAGTCTAATAGTGTACTTCGGGACCCTGCAATGTATGTTAAAAAATCGTTTACGATATCCAACACTGCATTTTGGGAGCCCTTTTTGGGGAAGTTACATCAAATTCGAATTTATACTTTTATTTCTTTCTGGCGTAGCATGGACTGAGTAAGCCTATAGCTTGGACCAGAAAAAATAACGATATGAGAATGATGGATCAAGCGGTCAATTAAAGCGGCGGTCAGTCGATTATCCCCAAAGACGCTGTTCCATTGGGAGAATTCCAAGTTGGAAGTAATAATTAAGCTTTTACGTTCGTAGCACTCCGAAATTACCTGAAATAACAGTTCAGAGGCCTCCTTGTGCAGCGGAACAAAACCAATTTCATCGATTACAATGAGCTCCGCTTTTTTCAATGTCTTCATAAAGCTATTTAAAGCGCCTCGGCTATTCTTCTCTAGCAAGATGTTTGCAAGAGATGCCGCAGTAAAGAACCGTGCGCACCGCCCTTCCTGACAAGCTTTTAAAGCAATTGCTGTTGCCAGATGCGTTTTCCCAGTACCCACAGCACCCATAAAAATGAGGTTTTCTTTGGGCGTGAGAAACCGTAAACCCTCTATATATTCCTTTGTCAGGCCGGATGGAAGCTCAATTTCAGGTTTCCATATAAATTCGTTCAGCGTTTTCAGCACTTGGAATCCTGCAGTTTTAACCAGACGGTTTATTCTGTTTACTTCTCTTTCCCGTAGTTCTAGCTTCATCAGATCACCCACATACTGTTCGGTATTTATGTAATCCACTGAACGCCATTCCTTTGCGAGACCTCCTAATTTTAACGTACGCATATATTGCTCAATATGGTTAGCCATGTATTACACCCCCTGCTAGGTTGTCGTAGTCGGACAGATTGGGGTTGTAGTTTAGTCTTGGCGTATTGTGTAATAGTTTTAACGGCTCCGGCCGATATTCCTTTTTTGCAATCATGTAATAGCATTGCCGAATGCTGTCAATATCAGTGCGCCCATTCTCGCCGGCAAGAACTAGGGCATCGTCACAAAGAGAGGCGTTGCCATCGCATACAATCTCATGCAAAAGTTGCAATGCATTTTTTCTCTCTTTAGCTCTACATTGCTTTAAATGCCGTTGCCACAACTGCGGCATCTGCCGGAAAAAGCGGGTATCCAAAGTGGCTCCTGGCTTTCTGCAAAGGGTTGATAGATACTGCGTCCAATCGTAGATTTCTTTATTTTTGCCATAACTCCGGCTAAAGCTCCCAACAGGTTGACGGTCATGAAAAAATTCTATATGGTCAAAGAAAATCTTAGCTTGGACGGTCTGGCCAGAGAGCGCTGGAGAAAGTCCGTATTTATTTGTATCAATTACGGCAAACCCGTATTTATTTACAGCAGCGACTTCGTAGCGGAATATCGGGAAAGAATATTCTGGTAGTTTTAAGAGGCTGTCTCGATCTTTATGCCACAACTCCTGTATAGAAATTTTGTGTTTGTAATGGGTGCGGTTAGCATCTTCTTCGCACCAATCCCAAAGAAATTCGTTGAACTCTTCGAACGAGGTAATGGTAGGCACTGGTACAAAAGCATTTCTACGGCTGTAGCCAACTTTGTTCTCCACATGGCCTTTCTCGTTACCTGAGGCAGGGTTACAAAAGACAGCTTGGAATCGGTAATGTAGCATAAAGCGGATAAATCCATCAGTAAGCACACGTTCGGAACCCTTAAGTATTTGTGCCACAGCGGTTGACATGTTGTCAAATCTTAGCCTTGGAGGAACCCCGCCAACATGCTCAAAGATACGCTTCATACCTGCAAGAAGACATTCCTGGTTCTGTGAGGGAAATGCTTGTGTGTATCCCTTGTTTGACTGTGGAAATGAAATGGTTAGGGCATATCCGATTTGTTCCTTTTGCAACCCATCGTAATACATGAATTCCCCAAAGTCCACTTGTCCGTGCCCACAGGGCTGTGCCAGAGGAAGGTATCCTTCTAAATCGGTTTTCATAACATACGTCTTTTTACGGACATACTTTTTCACACTGGAATAGCTACCACTGAAGCCTTTTTCAACTCTCAGCCTGTCATATATTCTCTTTGCAGTATGGCGCTGCTTACGTGGGATTTTGCGATCCGTTTCTAGCCATTCATTAATTGTGGGAATAAAATCACCTAGTGTTGGATAATTTTGTGGTTCGATATTGGGTAAATTGTCATTGCTCCAATCTTCCTGATATGCGTATTTCTGGACTGTACGGTAATTAAAACCTGTTGTCTTTGAAATTTCAAGTAAACTTTTCTCTTCCACTTCGTAGAGATGCTTGATATACTGTTTTTGAGCCATTTTCAACACCTTTCTGCTACCTCCTTAGTCGCTAGTCACTTCTAAGGGTAGCGCTTATAGAAGGTGCTGACGATGGCTCTTTTTATTGCCACCTTCTCGCTATGTATTTTTGGAGACCTTTCTCTATATTTCTATTTTACCGAAAACATAATATATGCAAAAACTATTGAAAAGCCACATCAACCTAAACAAGAAATATTCTTTACTTACTTCAAGTTTCTATATTTCGACAAATATCTTGGTTGACTAATACTTATACTTATGATAGTTTTA
>JAAYNV010000016.1 GCA_012520645.1 Clostridiales bacterium
ACTCCTCCTCCCGTGCTTTGTAGTGTAGCTTCTTGCAAACAATTTTACAGCACAACGTAGAGAGTTGAAACACTTTCATTACTATTTGTGCCGCCAGCCTAAGGCGGCGGAATGGAGATTTTTATGAAAAAATTACTGACCGGATTGCGGACATACGGGCGCAGTATTTATTCCTGTGTTGGCATGTTCCTGTTTCCGATTGTGACATTTTATCTGTTTGACGGTTATACGCACAATCCATTTACAACGATGAAACCTGTGCCGCAATTATTAAATATTATCTTTTTTGAACTTACGATGCTCTTTTTCTTTGGACTGTTTGGACACATCCGCACGGCTCTCATGGTACAGACAGGCTTTTTTATGCTGGCGGGACTGGCCAATTATTTTGTCCTCTCTTTCCGCTCGGCTCCCATTATGCCATGGGATATTTATTCCATCCGCACGGCAGCCAGCGTGGCAGGTGGATTTTCCTATAAGCTCGAAGCACCGCAAATTTTGATTCTGCTTGGTTTTTTACTTCTTCTGGTGCTGGAATTTTTCTGCAGCCTGTCCTTAAAAGGCTGTAAACTGTATCGACGGCTCAGTTTGATTGCCGTTCCCTTTGTCCTTCTGTGGGGCTTTACCTCCATGCTGCATCAGGAAACCTATATCCGTAAATTCCATCTTTACGATAAGCTGTTTACTCCGGCGGTCATGAGTAAACGCTGCGGAAACAGTGTCGCCTTCTTAATGGAACTAAAATACATCTCTGTGGACAAACCGGAGGGCTATAAAGCATCCGAAGCGAAAGAGCTTCTGCTTTCCTACACCTCTGATACAGATACAGATGCCTCCAACCGTCCTAACATTATCGTAGTTATGAATGAGGCATTTTCCGATCTCTCTGTCCTTGGGGACTTTGAAACCAATGCAGACTATATGCCGTTTCTTCATTCTTTACAAAAAGATGCCCCAAATACCGTAACGGGATGGCTAAATGCTTCCGTACTTGGCGGCAATACGGCAAATACGGAATTTGAGTTTCTCACCGGACACACGATGGCATTTCTTCCGCAAGGCAGTGTGGCATATCAGCAGTACGTAAAGAATGCAACGCCTGCCCTTCCGTCCCACTTAAAAGAACTCGGCTACAAAACCGTTGCCATGCACCCTTATCATGCAACAGGCTGGGAACGGGACCGGGTCTATCCGCTACTTGGCTTTGATGAAATGTACTTTCTGGATGATTATGACAACATCCGGTATCTCCGCAAATACACGGACGACTATACCTGTTATGACAAGATTATAGAAGCCTATGAAAACAAGGGCGATGACCCGCTGTTTATCTTCAATGTAACGATGCAGAACCACAGCCCCTATACGGAAGAATTTGAGAATTTCACACCGGATATTACAGTTGAAGGGATCGATTCAGATACGCTGGACAATTATCTTTCCCTGATCAGACGCTCCGATGAAGCACTGGAATATCTGATTGGCTATTTTAAAGAAGCCGATGAGGATACGATCATCGTTTTCTTTGGTGACCACCAGCCTACCATGTCCGTCAGCAAGCCAATCCGTAAGCTAAACGGCTCTGCTGTCGACAATCTGAACGATGAGGAAAACAGCCTGTACTATAAAGTACCTTTTGTGGTCTGGGCCAACTTTGATATTGAGGAACAGGCTGATCTGGAGATAAGTCCCGGAATCCTGAGTGCAAATGTACTGAATTACTGCAACCTGCCCCTGACTCCTTATGAGAATTTCCTGCGCAGCCTGTCTGAAACCTATCCTGCAATATCCTCACAGGCAGTCATTGGTACAGACAACTCTCTGTCCACCATATCGGAAATCCGCAAGGACGATACTGATTACTCCGGCAGGGCGCTTTTAAATGATTACCAGACTCTGCAGTACTATCTGCTGTTTGACTGGAAAGAAACAGCGAATCAATAAAATCGAAATGAAATGAGGGAACTTAACACCATGAAAGCATTTATCAAACAGCGGAAACTGGAGCTTTCCGCATTTGTCATACCACTTCTTATCATGCTCACCATTTTTGCTGCCAGGCATATCTATCCGTTTGGAGACGAGAGCTTTCTGCATTCGGATATGTACCATCAGTACATGCCCTTCTTTTCCGAACTGATGCACAAGTTGAAAAACGGAGAAAGCCTGTACTATTCCTGGAACGTCGGACTTGGCTCCAACTTTCTGGCACTGTTTGTCTATTATCTGGCAAGTCCCACCAACTGGCTCGTAGCACTCGTGCCGGAAACTTATCTGATGGAGTTTATGAGCTATCTGATTATCATAAAGATTGCCGCCTGCGGACTGACCTGCTGTATTTATTTTAAGAAGCATTTCCACACCGAAAGCTGGATGACCGTATTGTTTTCCACATTTTATGCTCTCTCCGGCTTTATCGCTGCGTATAGCTGGGACATCATGTGGTTGGACAATGTGATTCTCGCACCGCTCATTATACTTGGTCTTGAAAAACTTGTTTTACAAAAAAAATACATGCTTTACTGCCTGACGCTGGCTCTTTCCATTTTATCCAACTATTATCTGTCGATTATGATCTGCATCTATGTGGTACTGTATTTTATTGTACTCATTGTCTGCAATCCGAAACATTGGAAAGCCTGCTTTCCGTTTGCCGGGTATTCCCTTTTAGCCGGCGGTCTTTCTGCGGTACTTTTAATGCCGGAATTATTTGCCCTGCATTTTACGGAATTCTCGGAGTTTAACTTTCCAAATAAGGTATCCTCTTATTTTTCCGTAATTGATATGCTCGCCAGACATTTCGTGAACGTTTCCACTGAGCAGGGACTGAATCACTGGCCGAACATTTACTGCGGTGTCGCGATTCTTTTGCTGCTGCCACTCTACATCATGAATAAGAAAGTCCGCCTGTCCGAAAAAATTGCCAAGCTGTGTCTTTTATTTTTCCTGTTGATCAGCTTCTCGACTAATGTACTGAATTTCCTCTGGCACGGCTTAAACTACCCTGATTCCCTTCCGTGCAGACAGTCCTTTTTGTATATCCTGCTTTTGCTGACGCTCTGCTATGAAGCCTTCCAGAAGCTGAAAGCCGTCTCCGGCAAGGAAATTCTACTGACCTTCTGGGGTGCGTTTTTCTTTGTCATGGTATGTGAGCGAATTGTTGATAACAAAGAGGCATTTCCGTTTGGCTCCTTCCTTGGCACCTACATCCTGCTTGCCATATATGCCAGACTGCTCTGGTTCTACCATAGAAACTGTCTATTGAAAAGAGTGGCACAGACAGCTGGTGTTTCCTCTATCTGGCAGGGGAAACGTCCTTCCAGACGGATTGCCGATACCATTACCATGCTTGTAACAGTTGCCGTCCTGTTCGAAAGCGGAATGAACATGGCTGTAACCTCGGTATCCACCACAAGCCGCAGCAAATATTTATCCGGTCAAGATGCCTACCATACTCTTGTGGAACGTACCCGTAAAAAAGATCCGGACTTTTATCGTTTTGAGAAATTCAGCCGTGTCACCAAAAATGACGGTACGCTGATTGGTTATCCCACTGCCTCTCTGTTCTCCTCCACCGGAAATTCCTATGTGGGCGATCTGTATGAAAAGCTGGGGATGAGCTACAGCAAGGTATTTTACTGCTTTGACGGTGCAACTCCCCTGACCTCTGCCATGCTTTCTGTCCGTTATATGTTTTCCAAAAGTGATGCGGATGAGCACCACGGCATGTATGAGCTGGTAGACTCCGAAGACGGAATCTATCTATACAAAAATAAGTATTCCCTTCCGTTAGGTTATATGGTAAGCGGCGACTTTGCCATGACCGGTACGGGTGAAGGACACCATAGCCCTGTTGCCGAAACACAGACTGTATTTTCTGTCGAATCTGCTCCTTCTGAAGCTGATACGGAAAGTGATTTTTTCACAGAGCTTTTCATGGGAGAGGCATTGAATGATTCCGCAGACAGCATACTGGATGCCGAGCTTGTCTATGATGACTTTACACCGCTTGAAACCCAGAACCGGATGGCGGCTGCCCTCTCCGACGGCTCTGCACTGTTTCTGCCGGTATCGACCAGCGTAGAAAACGGAACAACTACAATTGACATCTCTGAACCGGGCCATTATTACGCTTATATCAACCAGTCCGGCATTAAAACAGTCACTGCCGAGATTGACAGTGCCATTTCTGGCACGAGCAAGAAGGAATATAAGCGTCTGAACCACAACTATATCTTGAATCTGGGCTATCTGGAGGCGGAAACATCGGTGACACTTTCCAGTAAAGAAAATGAAAACCTTCTTTTATCCGCTTACCGCATGAACGAAGATACACTTTCCTCTGTCATTGCGGCTTTAAACAGGCAGACACTTACCGTAGATTCCTTTGATGAGGACTCGGTAAAAGGGCACATAAACGTAACGGAACCGGGGCAGCTCATCATCACGATTCCCTACGAACCGGGCTGGACCTTAAAGGTGGACGGAGCCGAATCCGAAATGGGACGCTTTGCGGATACCTTTATCTGTCTCAATCTGGAAGAAGGCGAGCATACGATCGAGCTTTCCTACTATCCGGCAGGTTTAAACCTTGGTTATGCCATAAGCGGGGTATGTCTGGTCATTTTGATTGGGATCTGGATCTGGAAGCGGAAACATGGTCCTAATCATAATCTTTCTATATAGTATAACTTTCAGCTTATTGACAAAGAGGGAGTTCAGGCATACGCCTTGAACTCCCTCTTTTCAGTTTCCTTCTTCGACTATCCTTTCATTGCAGCAATCTGCGCTGCCAGCTCCTCCAGATACATCCATCGCTCCAGCTTTTCCTCCTGAAGCTTTAAGATCTCGTCCTTCTCCTTCGTCAGCTCATTCAGCTTCACAAAGTCTCTGGCAGCGGAAAGCATCTGGGCATCCAGCGAGACCAGCTTTTCCTCCAGTTCCTGAAGCTCTGCCTCAATCGTGTCATAGTCCCGTTGTTCTTTATAGGTAAATTTCAGCTTCCGTTCTCTTGGTTTTTCTTTTTTCTCCGATGAAGCTTTGCCGTTTTGTGCCTTTACAGTATTCCGTGCTGTCTCATTTGCTGCTTCTGCTTTTTCCATCCGCTTAAACACATAATCCGTATAGCCGCCTTCATACTGGCACAGCTTTCCATTTTCTTCAAAAGCAAAGATTCTTCGTACCGTACGATCCAGAAAAAAACGGTCATGGGAAACCGTAATCACAATACCCGGAAACAAATCCAGATAATCTTCCAAAATCTGTAATGTCACAATATCCAGATCATTGGTTGGCTCATCCAGAATCAGCACATTCGGAGCCATCATCAGCACCCTGAGAAGATTGAGTCTGCGCTTCTCTCCGCCGGAAAGTTTTCCAATCTTTCCGTACTGTGCCTCACCGGAAAATAAAAACCGTTCCAACATCTGGGAGGCGGTAATACTCCCATCCTGTGTCTGCACATACTCTGCCACATCCCGGACATAATCAATGACACGCTGTTCCGGATCCATACGGTAAACCGCATCCTCTCCTTTACCGACCGCATCCTGTATCTCCTGCGCATAATAACCGATCTTAACCGTTTCACCTACCTTGATCTCTCCGGCATCCGGTGCAAGCTGTCCGCTCAGGATTTTCATTAACGTAGTTTTACCGCAGCCGTTTCTGCCCAGAAAGCCGATCCGGTCATTCTTTAAAAATATATAGGAAAAATCATCAATAAGTACTCTGTCCCCATAGGCTTTACGAATATGGGACAGTTCCACCGTAGTTTTCCCCAGCCTGGAAGCCACACTTCCAAACTCCACCGTACTCTCTTTCTCCGGTGCCGTTCTGTTCTTGAGTTCCTCATACCGTTCCAGACGACCCTTCTGCTTTGTCGTACGTGCCCTTGCTCCGCGCTGAACCCACGCTAACTCTTTGCGCAGAATAGACTGTCGTTTGCGCTCACTGGCCGCCTCCATCTCAAGACGGTTTGCCCGCAGTTCCAGATAACCGGAATAATTTGTTTCATAGCTGTAGAGTTTTCCCTTGTCAATCTCTACGATCCGATCTGTCACGCTGTCTAAAAAATAACGGTCATGTGTCACCATGACCAATGCGCCCTTCCGCCTTTTTAATGTCTCTTCCAGCCAGTCCGCCATTTCACTGTCCAGATGGTTGGTCGGCTCATCCAAAACAAGAATCTCTGCCGGCGATAAAAGTACGGAGACCAGTGCCAGACGCTTCTTCTGCCCGCCGGATAACGTCCCGCACAGAGCATCGAAGTCGGTTACGCCAAGCTTTGTTAACATCGCCTTAGCATCCTTTTCAATCGACCACTCATTCTCTCTGGTACGGTTGAAACGCACGACGCTCTCCAGTATGGTTTCATCCTCCTTAAAATCCGGGTGCTGCGGCAGATAACGCACCATGGCATGATTTGCCCGCACGATTCTTCCTTCCTCCGGCTCCTCCAATCCTGCCATCAGCTTTAAAAGCGTCGTCTTTCCGGTGCCGTTTACCCCGATGATGCCGACCTTTTCTCCCTCCTGCAAATAAAAGGATGCCTGATCAAGTAGCTTTCGTTCTGTAAAGGATTTTGTGATATCTTCTAATGTCAGTATGTTCATATCGTCAGCTCTTTTTCCCCTTCTTTCCCGTTACGATTCCAAAAATAAACAAAAGAAACAGGACCGCAATCGTCATCCATGCAATCAATACCTTTGTTCCCATCGGAGAAAACAGGTCATAATATCCCTTCAGATACACCACTACAATCACAAGCGGCAGCACATAACGCATATATCCGGCAAGCGCTACCGGGAATTTACTGCCTTCTCCTTCATTGACCTCTTTTAAGAAATTATCATACCCCCAGCCGTTCTTTTTTGCACAAAACAACACAAATACCATGCTTCCAAGCGGCAGCAGGTTATAGGATACAAGGAAATCCTCCACATCCATAATCGTACTTCCCTCACCCATCAACTGTATTCCTGACAGGACATTAAAGCCGAGCACTGCAGGCATGGACAACGCCAGAATCAGCACCAGATTAAAAAGGACAGCCTTCTTTCTCTTCCAGCCTTTTGCGTCTATATAAAAAGCAAGCAGATTCTCAAATACGGCAATGACTGTGGACAATGCTGCAAAGGACATAAAGACAAAAAAGCAGGTGCCCCAGATTCTTCCGCCTGCCATATGGTTAAAGACATTCGGCAGTGTAATAAACAGCAGGGACGGTCCTGCTCCCGGTTCCACCCCATAGGCAAAGCATGCCGGAATGATAATCAGTCCTGCAGTCAGCGCCACAAAGGTATCAATACAGATAATACGCATGGATTCCCCCGCAATCGTGCGTTCCCGTTTTAAATAGCTTCCAAAAATTTCCATTGCACCAATTCCGACACTGAGCGTAAAAAACGCATGCGTCATCGCCGCAAAAATAACGTTTCCGATTCCATTCTGCTTCACCAGCTCAAAATCCGGAATGAAATAAAACTTTACTCCCTCCACAGCACCGTCCAACACAAGGGAATGAACTGCCAACACAATCATCAATAGGATCAGAATGGACATCATGACCTTTGTGACCTTTTCAATACCATTCTGTAATCCCTTGGCACAGACTGCAAAAGAAATCACAACTGCCGCAATCATCCAGCCGGTCATCGTACCCGCCGATGCCAGCATGCCGTTAAAGGCTTCCAGGACTCCGTCCGAATCCAGAGCTGTCAGTTCACCGGATGCCATACGCCACGCATAATACATCATCCAGCCCGCTACCATCGTATAAAACATCATAAGCAGATAGTTGCCGGCCATATTCAGCCATTTCATATGATGCCATCCTGTTCCATCCGGTTCTAATTCCTCATAAGCTCCTGCCACACTCTTACGGCTGGCGCGTCCTACCGCAAATTCACTTGCCAGAATCGGCAGTCCCATAATCAGTAAAAAGACCAGATAAATCAGCACAAACGCTGCTCCACCATACTGTCCGCATATATATGGAAATTTCCACACATTTCCCAGTCCTACCGCACATCCTGCCGACACCAGTAAAAATCCGATTCTGGATCCAAAATTCTCTCTTTTCTGCATTGCCATCTCCCTTGATTCTATTCTTCCTATTTCCCTTTTCTTATTTCATTTTCCCGTTTTATAACGGTTTTCCCGCAAGTACCTCTTTATAATCCTTATAATTTTTCTCCAGAAGCCTCGGGGTATTAAGCCCGTACGGACATTTGGACATACATTTGCCGCAGTGCAGACAGTCTTCAATCTTTTTCATCTTTGCCTGTACTTCTTCCGTCAGCTGAAGTTCCGACGGCGACCGCCTTAATAACAGCGACATTCTGGCGCAATTGTTAATCTCAATGCCCGCCGGACACGGCATACAATAACCGCAGCCCCGGCAAAAATTGCCCGCAAGTTCTCTCCTGTCCTTTTCAATGACTGCCGTAAGTTCCTCATCTAATACCGGAGGATTTTCTATGTAGCTTAAAAATTCATCCAGCTCACTCTCCCGCTGGATTCCCCAGATCGGCTCTACATGCTCAAACTGTGCCTGATAGGCATAAGCGGCTCTGGAGTCCGTAATCAGTCCACCGGAAAGTGCTTTCATGGCAATAAAACCCATGTTCTTTTCCTGACATTTCTCCACCAGAGCATGTTCTTTTTCCGTCGCCAGATAATTAAACGGAAACTGCAGCGTCTCATACAGACCGGATGCAATCGCTTCCTCCGCTACGGAAAGTCTGTGATTGGTAATTCCGATATGCCTTACCTTCCCCTGCCTCTTTGCTTCCAACATCGCCTCGTATAATCCACTTCCGTCTCCCGGCTTCGGACAAAACGCCGGATTATGGAACTGATAAATGTCTACATAATCCGTCTGCAGCAAAGAAAGACTCGTCTCTAAATCCTTCCAGAAGCCCTCTGCATTCTGTGCCCCGGTCTTGGTCGCAATAATAATATTGTCCCGCACATCTTTAAGTGCCAGCCCGATCTTCTTCTCACTGTCCGTATAAAACCGTGCCGTATCAAAAAAGTCAATACCGTGCTCATAAGCCTTGCGCAGCAGCCTTCCTGCATCCTCCTCGCCAATCCGCTGGATCGGAAGGGCTCCGAAGCCGTTTTTATTTACGGTGATTTTTGTACTTCCCAGTGTTACTGTCGTTCTCATTTGTATCTTCCCCTTTCTGCTACCGCAAATTTAACCGGTATCCGGCTCCCCAGACCGTTTCAATAATCTGCGGATTGCGGCTGTCCTCTTCTATCTTTTCCCGTATCCGGTTGACATGGACTGTGACCGCGGCACTGTCTCCCACATAGTCATAACCCCAGATCTTCTCAAATAATTCTTCTCTGGAAAAAACGATGTTCGGATTCATGGCAAGAAATTTTAACAGTTCGAATTCCCGGTTCGGGAGTCGGATTTCTTCCTCTCCACGGTATACCTGAAAGCTCTTCGGTTCAATCTTAAGTTTCCCAATCTGTATGACATCGTCTCTCTTTCCATCCGTTCGGACCGCTCCAGTCAGCCTTTTGTACTGCCGCAGATGGGATCTGACCCTGGCAACAAGCTCTGCCGGGTCAAAGGGCTTTGCAATATAGTCATCCGCGCCAAGTCCCAGCCCCCGTATCCGGTCTGTCGTTTCCGACCTGGCCGTGACCATCAGAATCGGTATATCAATCCGGTCCCGAATTTCCCGGCAGATCTCATAGCCGTTCTTTCCAGGCAGCATCAGATCCAACAGCAGCAGATCATACTCCGTTCTTTGAAGCTCCTCTGCCACCTCTCTGCCGTCTGCTATAATCTTTACCTCCATGCCGTCGCTCTCCATGTAATCCCGCTCCAGCATTGCGATTTCTTTATCATCTTCTGCAATCAGTATCCTTGGCATATTACTGTGTGCTCCTCTCAAAGCACATTGTATCCTGCTCCCGCCCGTTTGTCCAGACCGCCAGAACGAAAAAGCCGGATGGAACCAGATTAAAATCTGTTCTCCATCCGACCGGCAATGTACTTTTCATAAAATCTCTGGTATCGAAGCTCCATTGGCGTTTTGGGCGTTGTCTGCAAAAACTCCTCCCCATTTTCGTTCTGTCCGACTGCCGCATGATATTTCTTTTCATCATACTCCAGAATGCAGAGCTTTGCTCCTTTTCCTGCTGCCTCTGCTCCAAGCCGTTCCACCGCCTCAACCAGTATCTCACTGTCCCGCTCCAGCTTGACTGGCATACCACCATTCTTCTCGCGCATATACTCCACTGCCTTTCTCGAAAGTAAAAATCCTGTCTCCGAACATCCTATTACTACCTTTTTCATGACCGTTCCTCCCTTCGTCCTACTCTCTGACTTTAGGATAAACGGTATTTCTAACATTTCTGATGAGGAAATCTAAACAATTTCTAAACAGTTTTCTCCTCCCGTGGCAAAAGGATATCAAATACCAGACCTCCTTCACTGGATGCCGTAATCGTACCTCCATGACATTCTATGATATACCGGCATATGTACAGACCAAGACCGCTTCCACCGCCACCCCGCTCCTCTTCTCCCCGGTAAAAGCGCTCAAAGATATGGGGCAGTTTTTCCTCTGCAACCCCTTTTCCGTTATCGGCAACCTGCAGATGCTCCCAGCCACCCTCTGTCCAAAGCCGCACGGACAGGACAAGTTTCGCGCTCTCCGGCTTTCCGCTATCCCGGCTTTGCTCTTCCATGAGCTCCTCTCCAGTTGCTCTTCCTGCATACTTTATGCTGTTATCAAAGAGGTTATCAAGCACCCGCTTCATCTGTGTCTCATCCAGACGGACCATCTGTCCTTCCTCTTCACAGAAAAAACAGATCCTTCCCTGGAAATCCGTCTTCTTCTCCTCACAATACTGCAAAAGCCAGTCCTTCAGACACACCTCTTCCTTATAAAAGGGCAGGTTTCCGGTCTCCATCCGTGAAAAGAAGAAAAGTCTGTTTAACAAAATTTCCATATCACAGGCCTTACGATAAGCAATTTCCAGATACTGCTCTCTTTTCTCCGGCGTATCTGCAATTTTGTCCTTCATGCCCTTGATATATCCCTTGACTGCCGTAAGCGGAGTCCGCAGATCATGAGAAATGCCGGCGACCATTTCCGTTCTGGCCCGCTCATACTCTGCGGCCTTCTCCCGGTCCTCCGAAAGCCGGCTCTGCATGAGATCGAACGTATCACACAGTTCCTTAAACTCATCCGCTGTCTGATAAGCAATCGGCTCATCCAGCCTTCCCTCTTCCACGCGCCTTGCGGCCTCCGTCAATTTTTCCACGGGACTTAACACCTTTTTTGTCATTTTTCCGGCCACCAGCCGGCTGATGAGCAATAAAAGCACCGCTGTCAGTACCAGTATCGGAACTGCCAGTTTTAAAAACGTCTCAAAGATTTCCCTTTTCATCCCAAAAAAGCGGACTCCCTCCGGCATGGCCGCAGCATAAATATGAAAATGAGAATCCCCTGTTCCGTCAGAAGCACGCACAATGGTAATGTGATCCATGGAGTAGATGACCGGCCTTTCGCCCTCCCATTCCTGTTCATCCAGTTCCTCCACACAACTCCATTCGCTTTCTGTCAGATTGCGAAATACCTCTCTGTTGCAGGCATCCGACACATACAGACGAAAGCCATATGCAGAAAGCTTTTCTGCCAGCGCAGCCCAGTCATTTTCTCCTCTGACCTGCCCCAGCACACCATACACCTCCACCGTGTATTCGGCAATCTGTTCGTTTTCGATATCCTCATAAACATATTCTCTCCGGAAACTGTCAAACAGAAGGCCCCCTACCAGAAAAAGCAACAGGATTCCTCCTGCCATCATACCCGTATTCCACCAGAAAATCCGCTTCCGAACTGTCATCCCTGCTTTTCCTTTCTTTTACTTTTTTAACCCAGTTTTTTCATGCGCACAGCCCTTAATTGTAATATAATTCAATAGAATGTCAAAACCAAAAGAAGCCTGGTCTATTTTACCACCTCTCTACGCTCCAATGAACTTGTCCTGGAAAAGCTGCCTCAGTCAGAAAACATTTAAAAAATATCCAGAGGACACCGATCCGCTCAAGGATGTTATTGTCTAGAACAAGCAGGCTATGGAAATAGCCAATATCTACAGCAGCATCTTAAGCGGCATGATGGATGCGCTTTGCATCTCCCTGTCATACTCCACTATGGCTTCATACAGGCGGTTTCGCTCCTGTTCCACTGGATTTTCTTCTTCCATTGCTTTTCTTTATCTTATACTTCTTCGGCATTTCCTGCAAGACAAAAGCTGCACATCCTTGTTGATGCACAGTTTTTTATTTACTTAAACGCTTACCAGAAAACGCTTTTGCACTTTTATGATTTGAAATCTTTTTAAAATCCGACTGTCATTCAGGCTCAGATTAACTACCTCTGCATAATAAAAATCCTTCACTCTTGATTCCCCTCTATTCCTGCCAGTTCATTTGATTTTCTGCGATACCCAGTTTCCGGCACTCTTCACATACCAGCGCATTTTCCCTGGCATTTCCAATCGTATAGGTCAGTATTTTGGTTTTCCTCCGGTATTCCACAGTTCCACCTTATGAACACGAATAGAGTCCAGAAGTGTTTCATCCTCAATGCTTTCCTTGATCAACGCGCCCTCATACAGCTTTGCTCTTTCTTCCTTTACCGCATTGCTGCCGCAGACGGATGATTCCTCCATTCTTTCGTCGTCGTTATTGCCGCCCTGACAAACAGGCTCTACCGCCCGTTCCTCTGCCACACTGATTTTTCTAATCCATTTCTTTCTTAAGTCTCTCCAACAGTTCTTCCACCGTCATACTGCCCTGATCTCCTTCTCCTCTGACACGGACAGAAACGGTTTTCTCCTGTTCCTCCTTTTCACCGACAATCAACATATACGGAATCTTATAAAGCTGCGCCTCCCTGATCTTGTAGCCCAGCTTTTCATCTCGTTCATCCACACTAATACGGATACCTGCTGCCCGCAGACGCTGTTCAATCTCTCCTGCATAAGGAATAAAACGATCGGATACCGGAAGAATCCTGGCCTGCACAGGCGCCAGCCAGACCGGAAAATTACCTGCATAATGCTCAATGAGAATACCTATAAAACGTTCAATGGAACCGAATACTACACGGTGTATCATAATCGGCTGATGTTTCCTGCCGTCTGCTCCCATATACTCTGCCCCAAATCTCTGCGGAAGCTGGAAGTCCAGCTGAATCGTACCACACTGCCAGGTCCGTCCGATGGAATCCTCCAAATGAAAATCAATCTTCGGACCATAAAATGCCCCATCGCCCTCATTGACCTTATAGGGCATCTTCATTTCTTCCAAAGCATTTCTAAGCCCCTGTGTTGCCAGTTCCCAATCCGCATCACTGCCGATACTGTCCTTGGGTCTTGTGGAAAGCTCCACATGATACCGGAATCCAAATTTTTTATAAACCTCATCAATCAAACGAATAACGCCCATAATTTCTTCCGTGACCTGCTCTCTTGTCATAAAAATATGCGCATCATCCTGCGTAAAGCACCGTACCCGCATCAGACCATGCAGCTGTCCTGATTTCTCATGCCGGTGTACTAACCCAAGCTCTCCCATCCGAAGCGGTAGTTCTCTATAGGAGCGTGGCTGCATCTGATAAACTAACATTCCACCCGGACAGTTCATCGGTTTCACTGCAAAATCCGTTTCATCAATGACTGTTGTATACATATTTTCCCGGTAATGCTCCCAGTGCCCCGATGTCTCCCAGAGCTGTCTGTTTAACAGCATTGGTGTGGAAATTTCCACATAGCCTTCTCTTTCATGGATTTTCCGCCAGTATTCGATCAATAAATTTTTTAAGATCATTCCCTTTGGAAGAAAAAACGGAAATCCCGGTCCCTCTTCCATAAAAGCAAATAGACCAAGCTCTTTTCCAAGCTTTCTGTGATCTCTCTTCTTTGCTTCCTCCACCTGCGTAAGGTAAACGGAAAGCTCACTTGCCTTCGGAAATGCCGTACCATAGATTCTTGTTAACATCCGGTTCTTTTCATTTCCTCTCCAATAGGCTCCCGCCACACTTGTAAGCTTAAATGCCTTTATCAGAGAGGTATTTACCACATGCTCTCCGGCACAAAGATCGGCATATTCACCCTGCTCATAAAAAGTTACCACTGCATCCTCCGGCAAATCCTTTAAAAGCAACAGCTTATAGTCCTCTCCCATCTCAGAAAGCCTTTTTTCCGCTTCCACACGGTCAAGCTCCACGCACTTCAGGTCCAGGGCTTCGGATACGATCTTTTGCATCTGTGCTTCTACCTCACCCAACTGCTCTGACGTAAAATCAAATGCAAATTCAAAATCATAATAAAATCCGTTCTCCACTGCCGGACCAATCGCACACTTTGTTTCCGGCCAGAGTCTTTTTACCGCCTGCGCCAGCACATGCGCAGCCGTGTGCCGAAAAGCCCTCCTTGCCTCTTCCTCTTCCCACTTTAGTTCTACGACAGAACCGTCCTTTCTGATTACCTTCATTTCTCATGTCTCCCTTCTGTTTTCCGGATATGCGGTCCGTTTTTCATACAACATAAGAAAAGCACCCTCGGTACAGCCTTTTACTGTACTAAGGGTGCATTAAACTCTGCACGGTTCCACCTTAACTTTTCACTTCAGATTCCAACAAATCCTATCCTTTAACGCAGGCATACGGCAATGCTTACTCTGCTTTCGGCATTACGGCTCAGGAATGGTTTTCGTAAGCTTCAACATAAAGGACTCCCACCTTCTGTCCCTCTCTCTGGATGTCTCTGTCATACTACTCTTTCCGTCATTGCTTTTCTTATGTTTAAGCCATTATAATCACAATCCTCCTGAAAAGTCAACTCCTATTTTCCTCCTGTTCTGGCAGATTCTCCTTCTTACGGACCTGCTCCGCTTCCTTATTCTTCCACTGCCTTAAATGCCTCTTCCAGATCTTCGATAATATCATCAATATTTTCTGTGCCAATGGACAGACGGATCGTATTCGGACGGATTCCCTGCTCTACAAGCTCCTCCTCATTCAACTGGGAATGCGTGGTGGAAGCCGGATGAATGACAAGAGATTTTACATCAGCTACATTGGCAAGCAGGGAGAATAATTCCAGATTGTCAATAAACTTTTTCGCCTTCTCTGCGTCGCCTTTGATCTCGAATGTGAAAATAGAACCACCGCCATTCGGAAAATACTTTTTATACAATGCCTGCTGCCCGGCATCCTCTGATACAGAAGGATGATTCACCTTCTCCACCTGCGGATGATTATTCAGATATTCAACCACCTTCAAGGCATTTTCCACATGCCGCTCTACCCGCAAAGAGAGCGTCTCAAGTCCCTGTAAAAAGAAGAAGGCATGGAATGGGGAAAGGGTTGCACCGGTATCCCTCAGTAAAATTGCACGGATTTTTGTCACAAAGGCGGCTGCTCCGACTGCCTTGGTAAAGCTGATGCCGTGATAACTCGGATTCGGCTCGGTTAAAGACGGGAATTTTCCGCTTCCCTCCCAGTCGAATTTTCCGCTGTCCACGATTACGCCGCCGATGGTCGTACCATGTCCGCCGATAAACTTAGTGGCAGAATGCACAACAATGTCTGCTCCGTATTCAATCGGACGCGCCAGATACGGTGTGGCAAAGGTATTGTCTACCACGAGCGGAATCTTATGTGCATGTGCAATCTGTGCCAGTCTTTCAATATCTACAACGTCCGAATTCGGATTGCCCAGTGTTTCGATGTGTATGCCCTTCGTATTTTCCTGAATCGCTGCTTCCACCTCTTTATAATTGAACGGATCCACAAAAGTGGTCTCGATTCCATATTCCTTTAACGTATGAGCCAACAGGTTATAGGTGCCTCCATAAATATTCTTGGCTGCTACAATGTGATCTCCTGCATGCGCCAGATTTTGTATCGTATAGGAGATAGCTGCGGCTCCCGATGCCACCGCCAGAGCTGCCACACCGCCTTCCAGCGCAGCAATTCTCTTTTCAAATACATCCTCAGTCGGATTGGTCAGCCTTCCGTAAATATTTCCGGCATCAGTAAGTCCGAATCTGGCTGCCGCATGCTCACTGTTATGAAATACATAGGAGGAAGTCTGATAGATTGGAACAGCCCTTGCATCCGTTACCGGGTCCGGCTGCTCCTGTCCGACATGTAATTGTAAGGTTTCAAATTTTAAGTTTCTTTCTTCGTATGTTTTTTTGCTCATATTCTACCTCTTTCCGACATAACTGTCTTTCCTTATTTGTAATGGATTGATATTCCTGCTTGTTGATAGGACTATGATAACATTACAATTCCTATCTGTCTAATATGAAAAACAATAGACTGGCTATAGAAATCTCCTATAGCCAGCCTATTGTTTACATGATTATTTACTGCCTTTATTTCAATGCCTTATCTTTATACTTTGCGATTTCTTCCAGATACTTCTGTCCAAGCGGACTGATCGTCACGCCTTTTCGGCACAAATACCCAATCGTCATAACCTCATCCGAATTTAACTTTACGGCACAGTAATCCGAACCGTTCAACTCCTCACAGATAATGCCTGAACAGAGCGTGTATCCGTTCAATCCTACCATAAGATTCAGAAGTGTTGCCCTGTCATTCGCCTTGATCAACTGCTTATAACGATAGGTACTGAGAACCTCCTCGGCAAAATAAAAGGAATTGTAATTTCCCTGCTCAAAGGAAAGACACGGATATTCCTCCAGTTCCTCCATTGACACCATCTCTTTTTCCGCTAATGGATGTCCTTTCCACATATAGACATAGATGCTGCAGGTCAACAGTTCATGAAATTCCAGACCGTATTCCTCAAACAGCTTTTTTAACACTCTGGAATTAAATTCATTTAAATATAAGATTCCGATTTCACTCTTAAAGTTCTTTACATCCTCAATAATCTCATAGGTCTTGGTCTCACGCACTGCAAATTCATATTCATCCATGCCAAACTGCTTTACCATCTCTACAAACGCATTGACTGCAAAGGTATAATGCTGCATTGATACCCCAAATTTCTTGCGCACTTTTTCCTTCTGAATATATTTGGTCTCTATCAGCTGATACTGCTCCACCACCTGTCTCGCATAACCGATAAATTCCTCCCCTTCTGCCGTAAGCAGAACACCCCGGTTTGTTCTTTTAAAAATCTCAATGCCAACTTCTTCCTCCAGTTCCCGTACTGCCGCAGACAGACTTGGCTGGGAAACAAAGAGAAGCTTTGCCGCCTCATTCATGGATTTGGCATCGGATATAGTGATGGCATATCTTAACTGTGTCAATGTCATATATGAATCCTCTTATTTTTCCCGAAGTGCCCTGCTCAACTGATGAAGTATGTCATCCATCTCACAAATTGCAGTAGATTTACCGCTGCTCTTTCGGTTCAGATTATCCACTTCCTCTTCAATCCCCTGTACTGCAGACTGAATATGGTCCATTCCCTGCAAGGCATCCTCAATCTGACTGCTGTTTTTCAAAATCGCTTTCACAATACCGTCGCTTACGCCTTTAACCTGATCCGTGCAATCTTTGACCTGATCGATAGACTGCTTTAATCCGCCCGCATATTCAATATTGGACTGCATCATATCAGAAGTTTTATTAATCTCATTCTGCAGATTTGCCAAAGTGCTTTTCAATGTCCCGATTGATTCTTCAATCCCACTGACAAGCGATGCAGTCGAGGAGGACAATTCCCGGATCTGATCGGCAACTACCGCAAATCCTCTTCCAGCCTCACCGGCTCTTGCCGCCTCAATCGAAGCATTCAGTGCCAACAGATTTGTACGGGAAGAAATTCCTGTAATATTTGCAGTCAGTTCTGTAATATTATTAAAATCTGCTTCCAGCTGTGTAAACGTATCTGTCATATTCGAAAGCTGGTTTCTGGAATTTCCGATCTGCTCCGTCAACTGCTGCATACTCTGATCCGATTCCGAAATTTTCCGATCCGATTCCTCCATAACCTCATATATCTCATCTGCATTTGTTTTAAAATCCTGATAACTCTGACTAATCGCTCCCAGATCGTCCCTGCTGCTTTCCAGTCTGGTCTGTGTCTGCTGCGTTTTCTTACAGATAGCCTCCATACAGGCAGACAGATTAATTTCCTCGTTCATATAAAATTCCATACGCTTCAAAAGAAAATCTATTCCATACCCTATATAGCCGTTTTCTGTCTCTACAGCCTGAACCACCGCTTCTTTTCCGTTTTCCATTTGTTCCTGTTCACGTTTTCTTTTAAAAATGCCCATGTTTCCTTACTCCCTTCTCCGGCTACTCAAAAACAGCAACGATCATAGTCTGATTGAAATTTTCTTCTCCATACTGCTCTCCATAACCCGAGAATCCGATGTAATTCCCCAGAACAGACCCCATGATTTTTGCATATTCCGTCAGATATCCGTCTCCGTCAAACAAAAGCGTTCTCGCAAGACAATGACACATAATCGCAAAAGAAGGTCTCGGAACTTCCTGGCGGATCTTCTGTACCGTCTGTGCGATAATCTCCCTATAATTATCCGGTTCCATGACTACCAGTTTAGAATTGTTGTAAACTCTGGCATGGTACATGATTCCCTGCTTTTCCACAATGGAACAGTTCGCTGTAATATAAACTTCTCCACCCACAACCCGTCCCATCGGATTCGTATCAAAATGTCCGGTCACCTGACTTTCCGTTACTCCAAGCTCCTGTGCAAACATCTTTGCTGCCGGCTGATGGTTGTATTCATACACGGTCCGTTTCTGACCATCTGCCTTTGTGACCGTAAGAATGTTCCCGGTCATAGGCTTATATATGTTTTCCCGAAATACTTTTATTGCTCCGTTTTCATTATGTATAATGGCAAATACGCTGCTTTTCTCACAGACACGCCCGTTTAGCGATACTTTCGTACCGGTTGCCGTACCCGCATCTCCTGCCGTTCCGCCAAATACCGGAATCCCCTTATCAAGCAGTACGGAATTGAGTGCTGCCAATACCGATTCCTCTGCGCAGAGCAATGCTGTTGTAAATTCCAGACAGATCGTATTTCTGGTATCCCTGACTTCATCCACGCAGCGTTTCACACGCTCCACATACTTAATCGGATATTTATCCACGTTCTCCAACACATCCGCACTGCACCGGATACCATTTTCAATACCGACTGCCTTTAAGACATTTTTCTCCGCTCCATCCCTGTGAAACATGGCAATCGAAGTCGCTCCCATACACACACTATCCGGAAACTTCTGGTGCATTAGCTCCGTATACTGTTCAAAATTCTCTATCGGTGAAAAAAACAAGATCAATCTGGGATTACGAAACTTCGCAGTTGCCTCCTGTACACAGGCGGCAGCATCCCGACTCTTTCCGACACCTATATTATATTCCATATCCTGTCCCCCATTTCATGCAATATGTATAGTATTTTCTCCTTATTTTATCATGATATGGAGATTTTCGCAATAATTAAGGGAATTTCGCAATAAACTTTCGCAATAAGCATAATGTAAAGGGGATTCAATATGTCCCGCCTTTTTCCATTCGTAAACGCTCCATAGTCAGTACATAGATTTGAAACACAACATTTGAGACAATAGACATAGCTCAGTATAAATATTTGAGACTAAACTATTTCAACTCAGTATAAAAAGTTAAGACTCAACTTTTTAT
>JAAYNV010000017.1 GCA_012520645.1 Clostridiales bacterium
ACCGTAGTTCCAGAATATCGCCTATACGCAACGCGGTATTTAACCCAATGGTCATAAGCAGCGAGTTTCTGCTGTCCGGATGTATTTTTTCGTAATATTCCTTAAATCTGAGTAAATCCTTCTTACTTTTAATCGGTTCTGTTGTACTCATGTTATTCCTCCTGTCTTCAATACGGCTGATATTCCCCTTAGTGCAACATTCTATAACAAAATGTTTCGGACAAAAACAGGATGCCTGTCAAGATGCAGGGAGGTACAACTAATGACCGTCCGTTCATTAGTTATTGGGTGAAAATTCACCTTTGCACACAGGGAGGTATGAAACATGTTAAGGCTCACACTCAGCACCGAGGAATATTTACAGGTCGGTGAAAATGTAAAAATCGTCTTTTTAGGCGGAACAGGCAATCATCTCCGTATCATGGTGGATGCTCCGAAGGAGGTTCACATCATCAGAAGCAAACTGATCGAGAAGGATACAACAGACCCGGAAGAAAAAGCAAAACTTCCTAAATTCTACGCTGAACCGGAACTGCCGGAAAAGTACCGCCAAAAGAAAGAATATCAGAAAAAGAATACCACCACTTGCGGTGCATCAAAACCGGTAATTCTTGTCAAAAAACAAAGCAAACACTAACACCGATAATAACCGGAAAATCCTAGGCTTCCCGGATTATTATAAAGGCAATCTGCTGGCAGATTGCCGCTACGGATTGACCAATAGGTCAAGCCGGTTCCTTTTTAGGATTGACCTATGCGTCATGCCGGTTCCTTTTTAGGATTGACCGACAGGTCACCCCGTTTCTGCCAGTAACACTGTGCGGAAGCAAACAATTTCATATTAAAAATGCCCGTAAAAGGATTTACGGCATAACACGGAGACGTCCCGGCTTCGTCCGGCAATTTCAAACGTTCTCCCACCACAAGGAGGTAAAATTTATGGTAGTACAACACAACTTACGCGCAATGAACTCTAACAGAATGCTTGGTATCACAGCAGGTCAGCAGGCTAAATCCTCTGAAAAGTTATCGTCCGGTTACAAAATCAACCGTGCAGCAGATGACGCAGCAGGATTAGCTATTTCCGAAAAAATGAGAAAACAGATCAGAGGTCTGACACAGGCTTCTGCAAATGCACAGGATGGTATTTCCTGCGTACAGACAGCAGAAGGTGCTTTGACAGAAGTTCATGATATGCTGCAGAGAATGAACGAACTGGCTGTTAAGGCTTCCAATGGAACTATGTCCGAATCTGATAGAGATGCCGTACAGGATGAAGTAGATCAGTTAATTACCGAAATCGATCGTGTATCTACTACAACAAAATTCAACGAAACATACCTGTTAAAAGGTGATGAAAACAAAACTCCGCTTAGCAAAACCGTCTATAGTAAAGGTGATTTGTCCATGGTAAAAGAAGCTATGGCTGCAGATTCTACACTTGAAGTAAAAACTCCTATGGATGCAACCGGAAAGACTGTTTACACCTTTACATCTGGTTTAGCTGTTGGTAAAACCTGGGCTGGGCAAAAAGTAGTTGACGATTTAGCTACACTTGGTAATGGTGAAATAAAATTAGCTGATGCTAAAACCGCCGAAATCGCTGCAATGCAAAAAGTAGTAGATACGTATGCTACTGAAATGGGAATTACTGCACCTACTATTGCAGCAGGTGACTTCAATGTTACATCTACTTCTACCACCTTTACCTACAATGACAGCTTAGGTTTAAGTCTCCATGTAGGTGCTGATTCCAGCACTGATAACAAAATTAGTCTGAGTATTAATTCCATCAGTTCTGATGGTCTTGGTATCAAAGATTTAAAAGTTGCAGGAAAAACCTATGCTCCTGCAACAAATTCTATTGATATAATTGCAGATGCTGTTCAGTCTGTTTCCAAACAGCGTTCCGCTCTGGGTGCTGTTCAAAACCGACTGGAACACACTATCAATAACCTTGACAACGTTGTTGAAAATACAACCTCCGCAGAATCCCAGATTCGCGATACTGATATGGCTACTGAAATGGTTAAGTACTCCAACAATAACATCCTCGCTCAGGCAGGACAGGCAATGCTTGCCCAGTCCAACCAGGCAAATCAGGGTGTACTGTCTCTGTTACAGTAAGCTTATAAGTCAAAAAAATTTGATCCTAAAACATTTGAAGAGTCATCGGGCTTCCGGTGACTCTTCTTATCATGTGATATATTCATCTTTAAATACATAATTACAATTATCTTACATTACAGAACCTGAGAAACAAATCCTCATACCGTTCCACAATCCTCTGAAGATTCCGCACACTCTCACAAGTATCCTCCGGATTCTCCAGAGAATGATTCGCTCCCGGAAATATCATTAATTCTATCTTTTCATCCTGTTCCATCATCCGAAGCCCCTCTTTTGTCATAAATGGATCTGCCGTACCGGTTGCCATAATACAGGATTTTCCTCTGGCAAACATTGTATAGGTCTCCGGAAGCGGCGTCAAAAAAACCTGACTCACACGAAAAAAAGCAGACAGCTTTTCCCATATATTTCCTGCTACGAGAGTTCCAAAACTCTTACTGATGCAGATGATACGGTCATAGCTCTGATTCTCTTTTCCCGCATCCAGAAGAACCTGTTCAATCTGCTTTTCAGCATCCTCTACCGCACCTGGCAGAGACCTCTCTGCCCGTTCGCGCACACTTTCGCCCTCACAGATTGCACCATATTTTAGATCCAACACATCAAAACCAAATTGTTTTGCCAATTTCTTTGCATAATAGAACAACGGGCGATCCTGTAAATAGCCAAATCCCGGAAATGTGACTACAAGCACCTTCATCTGATTCTTCTCCTGCCTCTCTCATCACTGCAAAATAAAATATACTAACACCAGAACACCCAACACAATACGATACCAGCCAAACACTTTGAAATCATGCTTTTTAATGTATCCCATAAGAAATTTGATTACAAAATAAGATACGATATATGCCACCAGCGCCCCTATCACCAGCAGAAGGATCTCACCGCCAACCACGGCTGCACTTCCCTCTGCTACCAGCTTTAAAAATTTAGCAATCTTCAGCAAGCTGGCACCGAACATAACGGGAATCGCAAGGAAAAATGTAAACTCTGCCGCAACACTTCTGGATACACCCAGCATCAGCGCACCGACAATGGTCGCACCTGAACGGGAGGTTCCCGGAAAAATAGCAGCAATCACCTGAAACACACCGATAAACAATGCCATTTGGCAGGAAAGATCCTTCAGCCTGTTAATTTTTGCCGCTTTTCCCTTATGCAGCGTCTCCACCACAATAAAAGCAATACCGAATACGATCAGTGCAATCGCTACCGTCACATAGTTATAGAACAGGCGGTTAAACACATCATCAAACAAAATTCCTATGACCGCTGCCGGAACACAGGCAATCAATATCTTGATCCATAGCACAACAATATCTCTTTTTACCGTAAACGGACCGCACGGAATGGCATAACGGCTCTTATCGTCCTTCTTTCCAAACGGAAAAATCTGATTCCAGAACAGCACAACAACTGCCATGATCGCCCCCAACTGAATCACTACATCAAAAACATCCCAAAATTCTTCCGAAACATTCAGCTTTACAAATTCATTTAACAGAATCATATGTCCCGTACTGCTAATTGGAAGCCATTCTGTAATTCCCTCCACAATACCAAATAAAATTGCCTTAAAAATCTCAAGTATTTCCATCCTCTATATCCTTTCCTGCAGCCTCTCTGTTCTCGTTTGCCCCTTCTGTCTGCCAGTATGATCTTTATGCCTCCAGATATGCTGACAATTCCTCATAGCGGCTCTCTGCATCCCGATAGCCTTCTTCATAAAGCGCCCTTAGTTTTTTTCTGTCCTTTTCAATTCTTCCGATGCCAATATCCTTTTTCGGCTGAATTAAAAAGGCCTGCCCATTCTTGATCTGATTTTCCAGATAATCCAATGTTTCATTATAACGGATATGTCGATTACGCATCATTTCATATACTTTAGGATATTTCAGATAACGCACCTTAAGCAGTCCCAAATGATCGGAAGGCTTTCTCCGGTATCCTTCCTCCTTTGTCATAATGACAACATTTTTCCGATTTCCACTCAAAATCGACTTCTGAATCGGAATCGCATCAGAAATTCCTCCATCCAAATATAGCTTCCCATCTATTTCCACATTCCGGGATACCATGGGAAGTGATGCCGAAGCTCTGACTGCTATGATATCCTTGTGCATATCCTTTAATCGAATATATTCCGCTTTTCCTGTTTCTATGTTCGTTACTACGGCATAGCACTTTCCAGGATATTTTTCAGCAGCTTCATAATCATATAAATTCAGTTCATTCGGGATTCGGTCGTAACACATCTCCACTCCGAACAAATCACCCGTTTTCAATAGACTTTCCAGACTACAATATTGTTTGTCCTCCAGATAATCTACATTGACATGGTACGCTCTCCCTTTTTGCTTTGACATATAGCTGCACAGATTGCATGCTCCTGCGGATACTCCATAACAGCTTGAAAACTCCATTCCCTTTTCCAGAAAATAATCCAGCACTCCGGCTGTATAGATGCCGCGCATGCCGCCTCCTTCCAAAACCAATCCTGCCTGATACATAAGTCATCTCCCCTTACTTTCTAAACACTTGCTGCCCACATTATATCATGTGCTTCGCACACGACGCCTCCGGCGGATGCCATTCGGCAGATATAATGTCTGCCGACATTATATCATAAACCAATTCTGCCTTCTAGTTTTATTGACACCACTTCAAAAACCGCCTATACTTAATCTATAAAAGAAGGGGGACAAAACGCTATGAAACATCTTCTGACAGCATCACTCAAACCCGGAATGATCACAGGCGAAAACGTATTCGCTATTCAGGGAAGACTTCTGATTCCCAAAGGCACCACCCTGACCAGAAGCATGATTGAAATGCTGAATGCGCATGGTGTTCCTATGGTTCGAATCACAGACGAGATTCCCCCTGCCCCTGCCGTTTCCAGCCCCACCTATATGCAGAGAGTCAGGGAAAGCGAAGAGTTTGCACGCTTTCAAAAGGAATATGATGAGCATATTGAACGCTTTCAAACCGTAATCAATGACCTTGTAGAAAAAAATACTTCCCTGAATGTAGACGGACTTCTTCACGATACACTTTCTCTGCTGTATCAGAACGGTCAATCCATAAACATTATGGACATGCTTATGAACGTCCGGCATTATGATGATTCTACCTATACCCACTGCATCAACGTAGCACTCATCTGCCATGTATTTTCAGACTGGCTGCAATTTACAAAGGAGCAACAGCGAACTGCTACCCTCTGCGGTCTGTTCCATGATATCGGAAAGCTGGCTGTTTCCAAGGATATTATCCAGAAGCCTGCCAGGCTGACCAAGGAAGAATTTGATGCAATCAAAGAGCACTCCCTTGCCGGTTATGAAATCCTAAGCCGCTATGATATTGACGAACACGTACGCAATGCCGCATTAATGCACCATGAAAAATGTGACGGAAGCGGTTACCCGCACGGTCTGAGAGGTCCACAGATTGACATGTATGCAAAGATGGTCACTATTGCCGATATTTACGATGCCATGACCTCCCGCCGCGTCTATCGTGAGCCGATTTGTCCGTTTGAAGTTATTCGGCAGTTTGAACTGGAAGGCATCCAGAAATATGATACCCGTTTTATTCTGGTCTTTCTGGAAAATGTTGTGTCCTCCTACTTAAACCAGCGCGTACACTTAAGTAACGGCATGGAAGGAGACATCATCTTCATCAACCGTTCGGATTTGTCCTGTCCCACAATTCGCTGTGACGAAGGATTTGTGGATCTTACGGAAGACAAAAACCTGTATATTGAATATATCATATAACTCTTAATATTTTCTGTAGAAATAGCTTAAAATATTATAAAAGACCGCCTTTTGTCACGAAAGGCGGTCTTTAAAATCCTGATATCCAAATTCTTTTATCACGCGGATGTCTCCACCCGTTTCCACGCAGATTGATGGGAGCGGCATTCCGTTAAAGGTATTATTTTTTACCATACTGTAAATCGCCATGTCTTTCAGTTTAAGCCGGTCTCCCGGCTTAAGCGGCTTATCAAAGGAATAGTCTCCGATCACGTCTCCTGCCAGACAGGTCGGTCCTCCCAGACGATACGTATAGGTTCTTTCTCCAGCATCCGCTGCCCCCTCTATCACAGGGCGATAGGGCATCTCCAAAACATCCGGCATATGGCAGGCTGCTGATGTATCCAGAATCGCAAGCTCCATCCCGTTTTGATGCACATCCAGTACACTGGTAAGCAGATAACCTGCCTGCAGTGCAACCGCCTCGCCCGGTTCCAGATACACCTCCGTCCCATAATGCTCCCTGAGTTCCCGGATACACCTCACAAGCCGTTCCACATCATAATCTTCCCGTGTAATGTGATGACCTCCACCCAGATTCAGCCATTTCATTTGGGACAGATATCTGCCAAACTTCTCTTCCACCACCCGGAGCGTCCTCTCCAGAGTATCCGAATTCTGCTCACACATTGTATGAAAGTGAAGTCCTTCCATTCCGTTTAGTTCACCCGCATTCCATGCCCGTTCAAACTCTGCCAGAGTCGTTCCCAGTCTGGATCCGGTAAAACAGGGATTATAAATATCAGTCTCAATTTCCGAATATTCCGGATTGATACGCAGCCCGCAACTGATCCGCTTTTTGCAGTCCTCTATCTGCTCATTATATTTCCGTATGATCGGTGCAAAACTTCTCCATTGCCTTGGCGTATTGAAAACAATATGGTCACATAACCGGCAGAGTTCTTCCATATCTTCCCTTTTAAAAGCGGGTGCATACACATGCACCTGTTTGCCCGGCATCTCCTCTGCTCCCAGCCTTGCCTCAAACAATCCACTTGCCGTGGTGCCACTCAAATATTGTCCGATAAAAGGATAGAGGGAAAACATAGAAAATGCCTTCTGGGCTAACAAAACATGTGCGCCACTCTTTTCCTCCACCTCTTTCAGCCGTTCCAGATTTTTTTTCAGTTTATCGAGCTCCACCACATAGCAGGGAGTCTTGATTTCATCATACTTCACAAATCATTTTCCTTTTTACTTATTTATTTTATGGCACCAGTTCCGGTGCAAAGTTCTCCTTCCATGGCAGTCCCCACTTGTTCAATGCCTCCATAAACGGATCCGGATCAAACTCTTCCACATTGTAGACACCGGGCTTTCTCCACTTTCCGGTCATAACCATCATTGCGCCAATCATAGCCGGAACACCGGTCGTATAGGAAATAGCCTGACTGCCAACCTCTTTATAGCACTCCTGATGGTCGCATACATTGTAGACATAATAGGTCTTTTCCTCTCCATTCTTAATGCCCTGAAAAATGCAGCCGATATTTGTTTTTCCCACAGTTCTCGGGCCAAGAGAAGCAGGATCCGGCAGCACTGCCTTTAAGAACTGAAGCGGAACAATCTGCTTTCCTTCATACTCAATCGGTTCAATAGAAGTCATTCCCACATTTTCCAGACACTTCAAATGCGTCAGGTAGCTCTGCCCAAAAGTCATAAAGAAACGGATTCTCTTTATTCCCCTGATGTTGATTCCCAGGGATTCCAGTTCTTCATGGTGCAGCAGGTACATATCCTTTTCGCCCACTTCATCAAAATTGTATACTCTCTTGATTTCCATCGGCTCTGTTTCGACCCATGCACCGTTTTCCCAATAACTGCCTCTGGCACTGACCTCACGGATATTAATCTCCGGATTAAAGTTGGTGGCAAACGGATAGCCATGGTCACCGCCATTGCAGTCAAGAATATCAATATAATGGATCTCATCAAAATAGTGCTTTGCCGCATAGGCGGAAAATACCCCGGTCACACCCGGATCAAAACCGCAGCCGAGCAGTGCGGTAATACCCGCCTTTTCAAATTTTTCCCGGTACGCCCACTGCCAGCTGTATTCAAATTTTGCTGTTTCAGGCGGTTCATAATTGGCAGTATCCATATAGTTTGTCTTGGTTTCCAGACAGGCATCCATAATCGTAAGATCCTGATACGGAAGCGCCACATTGATTACAATGTCAGGCCGATAGCTGTTGATCAGCTCTACAAGCTGCTCCACACTGTCGGCATCCACCTGCGCTGTTGTAATCTTTGTTTTTCCTCCGTCTAACTTTGCCTTCAGAGCATCACATTTTGCTTTTGTACGGCTGGCAATACAGATTTCCTCAAATACCTCTGAATTCTGGCAGCATTTGTGTACCACTACACTGGCTACGCCGCCCGCGCCGATAATAAGAGCTCTTCCCATAATTTTCTCCTCCTGTTCTATTCTATAACACTGGCTCATCAGTCCTCGAGCTTCAGCAACTCTTTCACATATGTGGGCAGATAAAATGCCCCCTTGTGCAGATCGGTATTATAATATCTGGTCGGGATATTCAGTGCATTCCATTCCTGTTCCTGCAGATTTTCAATCGGATCGTATTTTTTGGATGCAAAGCCAAACAGCCAGTGTCCCGACGGATACGATGGGATATGACACTGGTACACCGTACTGAACGGGAACGTTGCCTGAATGTGCTTATGCGCAAGCTGCACACTTCGCGCATGTTCCTTATAATAAGGACTTTCATGCTGATTAATCAAAATTCCGTCCTCCTTTAATGCTTTAAAGCAGGTACCGTAAAATTCTTTTGTGAATAGTCCTGCTGCCGGTCCATACGGATCGGAGCAGTCCACGATAATGAGATCATACTCCTCTGTACTGTTTCGCACATAGCGGATTCCTTCATCAAAGGTCAGATGCACACGGCGATCCGAAAGCTTGGAAGATACCTCTGGAAAATATTCTTTGCAAATACCGACGACTGCTTCGTCCACCTCCACCAGATCGATATGCTCAATGCCCTTATATTTGGTCAGTTCACGTACGGATCCGCCATCTCCGCCGCCAATCACCAGCACCTTTTTAACCTCCGGATGCACTGCCATCGGCACGTGAACAATCATCTCATGATAAATAAATTCATCCCGCTCTGTAATCATCAGTTCACCATCTAATACCAGTACCTTGCCGTAATCATAGGTCTTTAACAGATCGATTCTCTGAAAATAGCTGGTTCGGCTCACAAGCTGTTTCTCTACCTTCATCGAAAACCGCACATTCTCCGTGTGCTGATCCGTATACCATAACTCCATTTTGTCACTCATATACTCACCCTTTTCTGCTTTCTGCGTCTCTTCCCTTTTGCTGTTACCATGTGGACCTTCTGCATGATAAAGTGTTACGATTCTGCCACCACATTAATTTTTTCGATCCGCATATCCTCCGTACCGGTCATAAAACAGCCCTTTTCCTTGGCATAAGCTATGTAATCCAGAATATCCTGCGTGATCATTTCGCCCGGCGCCAGAATCGGAATTCCCGGCGGGTAACACATAACAAATTCCCCGCAGACACAGTCCCTGCTTTCTTCAATCGGGGGAGAACGCTTCTGTCCGTAAAATGCTTTCTGCGGTCCCATCACAATCTGCGGATTAATATACTCATGATCAAACAGCCCCGCCTTATCCTTCTGGTGCAGACGTTTAATTTCATACAGTGCAGAAATCAGACGTTCAATGTCAATATTCCGGTCACCTACCGAAATAATTGCCAGTATGTTTCCAATATCCCCGAACTCAATCTGGATACCGTATTCATCCCGCAAAAGATCATAGACCTCAATGCCCGCCAGTCCGATGTCCCTTGTATGAATGGACAGCTTTGTCTCATCAAAGGCATAGAACATATCCCCATCCACCAGTTCAGAACCAAACGCATAATAGCCACCCATATGATTGATTTCCTCTCTGGCATATCGGGAAAAACGGAGCACCTTCTCAAACATCGCCCTGCCATCGATACTTAAATTTCTTCTGGCAATATCCAGAGAAGACAAAAGCAGGTAAGAACCGCTCGTCGTCTGGGTCAGGTTAATGACCTGACGTATATAGTCCGCATTGACCGTATTTTTGTAAGAAGCAGGGAACTTTGTGTCAGGGAGCCTCCTGTTTTGTGCATGCTCACGGCACTCATGTCCGCCCCTGCTGCCATAGCCGATACCGGCATTTCATCTCCAAAATAAAAGTGTGTCCCATGCGCCTCATCCGCCAGTACCAGCATCCCCCGTTCATGCGCTAACCGCACAATTTCCTTTAAATCCGAACAGATTCCATAATAGGTCGGATTGTTGACTAACACCGCTTTGGCATCCGGATTCTCTTCCATTGCCCTTTTTACATCCGCCACCGACATTCCAAGCGGAATGCCAAGATGCCTGTTGATTCCCGGATTGACATACACCGGCAACGCTCCATTTACAACCAGTGCATTAATCGCACTCCGATGCACATTTCTCGGCATGATGACCTTATCTCCTGCTTTCGTACAGGACATAATCATCGCCTGTACCGCCGCAGTGGTACCATTCACAATAAAAAAAGCCTCATCCGCACCAAATGCTTCTGCCGCGAGCTGCTGTGCATCCTTAATCACCGAAGACGGATGACAGAGATTGTCTAACGGCTTCATGGAATTCATATCCACCTTGACGCATTTCTCACCGAGAAATTCCTTCATCTCTTTATTTCCCCGGCCTCCCTTATGACCCGGCACATCAAAGTGCACGATACGGTTGAGCTTTTGTTTTTCCAATGCCTCATAAATCGGCATTGAATTCTGGGACAACGTCTTCATGCTGCTTCTCCTCCACCACAATACTAAACGAGCCTTATTCCCACTGCGAAGGCTGCCTCGTTCTGATCATTTGTTCAGTGATACACATTATAAAACATAGCGTTCCGTTTGGCAACAATAATATTAAGTTTTTTGTTTAGTATTACTGTCATTTTTCAAAATTTTTCAAGTATTTTAAAACAAAGATTGCAGATTCTAATGGAAAATGAGATAATAAATTATCAGAAAACTTACGCAGGAAAGGAGAATTTTATGTTAAAACAATGGATGCCGGAAATCTGTCCCGAAACAGAAGAATTGAAAAGCCGGCTGGAAGCCGCTGAAAAAAAACTAGAAATGCTGCAGCTTAAGATCAAAGAAAAAAGCTGCCTGTACTCGTTCTGGTTGAAGGCTGGGGTGCCGCCGGAAAAGGAAGCGCCATCGGCACGATTATCCGCAATATCGATCCCCGTTTTTTTAAGGTCACATCCTTTTCTGCACCTACCGAAGA
Source organism: Clostridiales bacterium (assembly GCA_012520645.1). Lineage (GTDB taxonomy): Bacteria > Bacillota > Clostridia > Lachnospirales > Lachnospiraceae > JAAYNV01. The sequence goes on from JAAYNV010000017.1 coordinate 11,279, forward strand.
TGAAGAACGGAAGCCTTTTTTATACCGCTATTTTGCGAAAATACCGGAAGCCGGCAAATTTATGTTTTTTGATTCCGGCTGGGCAGACGACATTATGAGCAAGCGGCTTCACGGTGAACTGGATGATGCCGCCTACAGCAGTCTTGTAAACAGCGCCAAACGCTTTGAAAGGCAGCTGACCGACAACGGCTATCTGGTTATGAAATTTTTCTTCCATATCAGCAAAAAGGAGCAGAAACAGCGTCTTGAAGTGCTGTCTTCCGAAAAGGACACCCGTTGGCGCGTCAGTGACAACGACCTCTGGCAGAACAAACACTATGATAAATGTATGGATGTCTTTGATGCTTATATGGCGGAAACCAATATGCCCGGCGCTCCCTGGTATATTATCGATGCCTCCGGCAGAAAGTGGGCAAGACTGCAGATGCTGGAAATTTTGAACCGCGGCATTGAGACTGCACTGGAAAATGCCAGCCTCGCCGTACCACTTCTGCAGAATGTCTTCCCGTTAGTGAAGATGCCAAAGCTTTCTGAAATACCGTTAGACAAATTCATGGACGATGCGGAATACCATACCGAGCTAAAGCACCTTCAGGATAAACTCTCTGCCCTTCACAACCGGCTCTACCGCAAGCGTGTTCCGGTTATCATCGCATATGAAGGCTGGGATGCCGCCGGAAAAGGAGGCAATATCAAACGTATTACCGGAGCGCTGGATCCACGCGGCTATGAGGTGCATCCGATCGCCAGCCCGGAGCCCCACGAAAAAGCCCGCCATTATCTGTGGCGCTTCTGGACGAGACTGCCGCGTACCGGACATATTGCCATCTTTGACCGCACCTGGTACGGTCGTGTCATGGTAGAGCGCCTGGAAGGCTTCTGCAGTACGAACGATTGGCAGCGTGCCTATAACGAAATCAATGAATTTGAAAAAGAATTATCCGAGTGGGGTGCAGTTATTATCAAGTTCTGGGTACAGATTGACAAGGACACGCAGTTAGAACGTTTCACAGACCGCCAGAATACACCGGAAAAGCAGTGGAAAATCACTGACGAAGACTGGCATAACCGTGAAAAATGGGACGCTTACGAGGCTGCTGTCGATGAAATGCTGCAAAAGACCAGCACCACCTATGCACCATGGCATGTATTGGAATCCGTAGATAAAAAGTATGCACGGATTAAGGCTTTGAAGATTGTAATTGATGCTTTGGAAAAAGCACTGGAATAAAATAAAACAGCCAAAAGGAAACGGCAGGTATTCTGTTCAAATGACCGGATACCTGCCGCTTTAAACTGCTAAACTGTTTCCACCTCAAGCACAACTGCCTGATAGCCTTTCAATATCGCTTTTCCATCCTGCACTGTAAAGTCTGCTGCATTATTTAAAAGCAAATGTTTCACATGGTCTGTAAAGGGAATCTCTCTGATGTTAACACTGTAATTTGCAATCACAAGCAGCGTCCTCTCTTTGCTCTTCCGGTAAAATGCCATCAGTCTGTCCTGCTCCTGCCATACCGGAATAAAGTCACCATATACAACCGTTTCCTTATATTTCGGGTTCTTTCGCAGGGCAATGAGCTTTTTATAAAAATGATAGACGGAATTTTCATCCTGCATTTCCGCTTCCACGTTGACCGTTTTGTAATTGGGATTGACCGGAAGCCATGTAGAATCCGCACCGGTAAAACCGGCATTCTTCTCCGCACTCCACTGCACCGGAGTACGGGCATTGTCACGGCTCATAGCGGACACCGCCTTTAACGCCTCCTTCTCGGAAAGCCCGGCTCGCAGTGCCACATGATACTCGTCGATCGTACTGATATCATTGATCTGGGAAATACTCTCAAATTCCATGTTGGTCATACCGATTTCCTGTCCCTGATACAAAAACGGAAGTCCGTAAGACATCATCATCACTGCTGCAAGCATCTTTTTACTCATTTCATTACATTCCCCTTCGGGGATATAATGGCTGACTCCTCGCGGCTCGTCATGATTTTCGATAATATTTGCCAGAAAACCAATATTACAGGATGTTTTTTTACTGTCAAATACAATGTCTCGATATTCATCTGGTGTGATCCTTCTGCTCTTGTACCATCCCTCGTCACACATGCCCACCTGTGTTGTGGAGAAGTCAAAGATGGATTCAAAACAGCCGTCGTCTCCAATAAAATTCTCTAAATCCTCTGCCTTGAAATTAAACAGCTCACCTATGGAAAATGCGTTGTGCGGACGGAAGGTGCGGTCACGCATTTCCTTTAAAAATACTTCGATACCGCTTGCATGCTCCAACATCTTCCAGCCTGCTGCCAGACCGTCGTCCCGGTCTGCCGGAAGATCGGAAAACGTCAGATCCTTTTTGATATTAATAATGGCATCGATGCGGAAACCGGACAATCCCTTGTCTAACCACCAGTTCATCATTTTGTAGATTTCCTCACGCACTGCAGGATTTTCCCAGTTTAAATCCGGCTGCTCTTTGGCAAACATATGGAGATAATATTTATTTGTACCGGGAATCGGCTCCCAGACACTGCCCCCAAAATAGGAACGCCAGTTACAGGGCGGTGTGCCGTCCTCTTTTCCCTCCATGATATAAAAGTATTTTCCGTATTCTCCATCCGGATCCTTTAATGCCTTCTGAAACCACTCATGTTTGTCGGAACAATGATTCACTACCAGATCCATAAGGATGTACATATCTCTCTTCTTGGCTTCTGCTAAAAGTTCCTCCATCTCTTCCATTGTCCCAAATGCGGGATCGATCGCATAATAATCCGAAATATCATAGCCCTGATCCACAAAAGGAGATTGGTAAATCGGAGATATCCAAATGATATCGATACCCAGTTCCTTTAAATAATCCAGTTTTTCAATAATGCCTCTTAAATCTCCGACACCGTCCCCGTTTGCATCAAAAAAGCTCTTCGGATAAATCTGATATGCAACTTTTTCATGCCACCATTTCCTTTTCATATCTGAATTCCTTTCTATTTCCTGATCTTTTGCCATATCCTACTCGCTCTTACGCAGTACAACAGCCTCATATGGACAAAGCTTCCGATTCTCCAGAGACCGCTCTTCCTTTTCATTGGTAATCAGCACTTCTTCTCTGCCATTCCATCCCTCCGGCAGTTCAAATGCCGCTTCCGCATCTGTAAAGTTACAGATTACCAGAAGCTTCTCTCCCTCCAGAATTCTCTCATACAGATAAACTGACTCATCCTCCGGCATATGCACAATATAGCTGCCGTATACAATAATGTCATGCTCCTTACGCAGCCGGATAAGCTTTTGATAATAATGAAATACCGAATCTTCTCTTTGGCGCTGCTCCTTTGCATTGATTTCCGTATAGTTTGGATTCACCATGATCCAGGGCGTCCCGGCAGTAAAGCCTGCCTGCGCGCTGTCATCCCACTGCATCGGCGTACGGGCATTGTCTCTGCCTTTATAACGAATATAACGAAACATCGTCTCATAATCAGCAAGCCCTTTTTCCGTATTTTCCTTTAATGCGTTGATGCTCTCGATATCACGCAGTGCTGACGCATCGGGGAAAGGGACGTTGGTCATGCCGAGTTCTTCTCCCTGATAGATATACGGTGTGCCCTGCAGCATATGCAGGCAGGTTGCCAGCATCTTAGCCGATTTTTCCCGGTATTTTTGACTGTCATTTCCAAGTCGGGACACGATACGGGGCTGGTCATGGTTACACCAGAAGAGACTGTTCCATGCCACTCCATAAAGCTCATTCTGCCATTTGCTCATAACCTGCTTTAAAGCGGATAAACGGATTTTACGGTCATTCCACTTTCCAAGCGCTCCACCGTCCAGGTCCATATGCTCAAACTGAAATACCATATTCAACTCTTTTCCCGAGAGAGAGGCATATTTTTTCGCCTCCTCCACAGTCACACCACTCGTCTCACCGACAGTCAGAAGATCGTATCTGGAAAGGACCTTCCGGTTCATCTCCTGCAAGTATTCATGGACATGCGGTCCATTGCACACATACGGTCCCCAGTCTCCATACAGACCACCCTTTTCTTCTCCATCCGGCAGTCCCTCCGCCTTAGAGATCATGCTGATCACATCCATGCGGAATCCGTCAATCCCCTTTTCGCACCACCAGTTCATCATATCAAATACTGCATCACGCACCTTCGGATTGTCCCAGTTTAAATCCGGCTGCTTCTCAGAAAACATATGAAGATAATACATCTGTGTCGTCTCATCCAATTTCCAGGCAGGACCGGAAAAAACAGGAACCCCAGTTATTCGGCTCCTTTCCCTCCTTTCCTTCCCGCCAGATATAATAATCACGATATGGGTTGTCTGTGGATTTACGGCTCTCCATAAACCACGCATGCTCATCCGAGGTATGGTTGACTACCAGATCCATAACGATTTTGATGCCATGCTCATGCGCCGCCTGCAACATCTCATCAAAGTCCTCCATCGTACCAAATTCCTTCATAATGGCACGATAGTCACTGATGTCGTAGCCATTGTCATCATTCGGCGACTGATAGATGGGTGAGAGCCAGATCACATCAATTCCAAGCTCCTTCAGATAATCCATTTTATTTGTAATCCCCTTCAGATCTCCGATACCATCCCCGTTGCTGTCGCAAAAGCTTCTTGGATAAATCTGATAAATAACGCTTTCTTTCCACCATGTCTTTTTCTGTTCCATAACCATGCCCCATTCCCTTTCTGTATTCTTTGTAGTATAGTGTTATTATAAATTCATTTTTAGGGAATTTCTAACATAAAAGAGGTGCATTATAACACAATCCTGCTATGAAGCAGTGCTATGGGACACCAGACATCAAATTGCTTTTCAACGCTTATATTTGCAATATCTTTTCGGAAAGGAATCCTGCAAGATCATGTCGCACACAGAGAAAAATTTACAACAGGAATTAAAGGAAAAAGCCAGGCATGGCGACATCTTTCTGCCGCTTCAAAAATATACCGCAGAACTGATGCCGCTCTATCCGTCTGTCTCCCTGCACTGGCATGAAGAACTGGAATTTACCAGAATTATGGAAGGAACCGCCCACTATCAGATTGGCTTAACGGACTTTGATGTGCGGGAAGGGGACCTCATTCTCGTACAGCCTCATGTACTGCATTCTGTCACCCGGATTGACCGCGCCTACATGCGTTCGGAAACCTTTGTCTTTCATATGAACTTTCTATCCGGCAATACGACGGATGCCTGTTCCTTAAAATATCTCAAACCTATTGCGGACGGGACACTTTTTCTGCCCTGTCTGATTTCGGTAAGCCATCCGGACTATATGCTTTTTGAGCGCTTATTTTCACAGATTTATCATTGCTATGAACAAAAAAGCTACGGCTACGAGCTGGCTTTAAAAACTTACTTTTTTGAATTGTTCCGTCTCTTATTCGAAAAGAAACTGATTACGGCATCGGAAGATACTGCTGCCTCGTCCTCCCAGTCCGACAAGCTAAAGGAGATCCTGCAATATATCCGACAGCATTTTTCGGAAGATCTTTCGGTTTCCAAGGCTGCTGATTTCTGCCATATAAACCCCTATTATTTCATGCACTTTTTTAAAGAGAACACAGGCATGACCTTTGTGCAGTACTTAAATGATTACCGGCTTCGCCAGGCTGCCCTGCTGTTAAAAAAAGAGAACTGCTCCATTACAGAAGCAGCTCTCAGCTGTGGTTTTAACAATCTTTCTTATTTTCATAAGCGTTTCCGGGAATACTATGGAATGACACCCAAGGAATTTCAAAAGACTGTGACGGTCAAAGATTCCGGCATACCTGTCCAAACTCTTCCATAGCGTATAGAGGAAGGCAATTATATTACTGTTTGTAGTTTGTAGCCTGGAAATCCGGATATGCTGATTCAAGACCATGCTCTGTCGTATCCAGACCAGAAACCTCTTCTTCCCTTGATACACGTATGCCAATCGTCTTCTTTAATACGGTAAATAAAATCAGCATTGTTACAACAGTCCATGCCGCTACACAAACAACACCAAGTGCCTGAATACCTAACTGATAGAAGCCGCCGCCATAGAAAAGACCTGTCTTATAATCGAAGAAGCCGACTGCCAGAGTACCAAACATACCGCATGCACCGTGTACTCCTACGGCACCTACCGGATCATCCACACGAATCTTTGTTTCTAATGTGTAAATGACTACACATACAAGAACACCTGCAATGGCACCAATGATAAAAGCACCACCTACATCCACATTGGCACAGCCTGCCGTAATGGCTACCAGACCTGCCAGAGAACCGTTCAATGTCATGGATACATCCGGCTTACCGTTTCTTAACCATGTGTAGAGCATGGCTGTACAGGAAGCTGCTGCCGGAGCAACGGTTGTGGTTGCAAAGATCTGTGCCAGCTGAATCGTATCGCTTGCTGCTGCACCATTGAAGCCATACCATCCAAACCATAAGACAAATACACCCAGTGCACCGATTACGATATTGTGCCCTAGAATCGGTTGGGATTTTCCTTTCTCATCGTATTTTCCAATACGCGGTCCAAGAAATGCCGCACCAATCAGACCGGATATACCGCCTACCATATGAATAACACAGGAACCTGCGAAATCGACAAAACCAAGCTCAGTCAGCCATGCTGTACCGCCCCATACCCAGTGTGCCTCAACCGGGTAGATCACAAGACTGATGATAAAGCTGTAAATACAATATGTAATAAATTTTGTACGCTCTGCCATGGCACCGGAAACAATGGTTGCTGCCGTTGCACAGAATACCAGATTAAATACAAATGCAGACCAGTCATTTTCTGCAAAATTCGCAAATGGATTAAGTCCCCATCCTGCAAATTTTGTACCCTCTCCACACAGCAGGTTATAGCCTAATAAATAGAAGGCAACCGTACCGAGACAAAAGTCCATTAAGTTTTTCATGATAATGTTACCTGCATTCTTTGCTCTGGTAAATCCTGCTTCTACCATCGCAAATCCGCACTGCATAAAAAAGACCAACGCTGCTCCCATTAGGAACCATACACTCATATCCATATTTTTTTCCTCCTTTTTTAGTGTGAAAAAGGGTCCTGTTTAGGACTCTCTGCGCCGGGCGCTGTCCCTTGCGACATTTTTCATTTCACGCGCGTACGCATAAAAAAAGATAACACACGGGCTCCTCTTACCCTTGTATTATCTCCTTTGATAATCTACACACTATTTTTCTCCACCTTTCATTACAAGGTGCTTATTAATTAGATTTCTTACAGGATTTTCCTTGCTTTTACAGAGCTTCCTGTCCACGCTCGCCTGTCCGGATTCTGACAGCATCCTCTACCTCATAGACGAAAATTTTACCATCTCCAAAATTTCCGGTATTAATTTCCTTAACAATCTTATCGATCAGCTCCGGTGCCGTTTCCTCGGCTACGACCGTTTCTACCTTTACCTTTGGCAGAAGATTGACCTTGTACTCTGCACCCCGGTAAATTTTGATGATACCCTTCTGGTTACCATAGCCCATAACGTTGACGATATTCAGACCATTTACTCCACTTTCGTCCAATACAGCTTTCAGATCTTCAAGCTTTTCCGGTTTGATAATGATTTCCAGCTTTTTCATAAGATGTTCCTCCTTGTTTAAATAAAAAAGGCGCTACTAACTCTGTAGTAACGCCTTCGTTTATGTTTATTATACACACTCGAATAAAGTTGTCAAACATTTTTTTCAAAAAATTCTTTCATGAAAATTCTTTCATAAACTCTTTTTCATAAAAGCAATACCGCTTTCCCTTACGAACCTTTTCTTCCCGCTCTGTCAATCCCAGCCTCCGGCAAAGCATTCTGGATGCCTCATTTTCCGGCTCCACATAGCAAACAATTCGCTTAAACTCCAGCTTATCTCCTGCATATTTTATAATTGCTTCACAGACTTCCGTCGCATACCCCTGCCTCTGATATTCCTTTGCAATTAAATATCCAAGTTCTGCAGTTTCCTCACTGTCCCCGCTCTCAATACCGGCACGGCCAATCAACCGATGGGATTTTTTTTCTTCTACAACCCACATTCCGTATCCATAAAATCCATACATATTTCGGATATAATCCCTTGTATACTGCTCCTCCTCCGCCCTGTCCTCATACAGCCCCTCCATATATTGTGTAATTGACGGTTCCGCATAGATTTCATAGAGCCTGTCCAGATCTTCCAACTGAATTTCCCGCACCAGGCACCGGTCGGTTTCCAGAATCGTCCATGGAATGCCATGGCAGCGTCCATATACCTTTTCAAAATAATCCATCCCGGGATTTTGGATTCCTTCTATGGCAAACATCACTCCCCCGAAGGAAGCATTCCGGTTTTTCTCCGTTAAGACAGCAACAACCGCCTGACTTTTCGCAGCTGCTTTCCTTGCCAGTTCTGCCCGGTCTGTTACGACAATCGTGTCATTTATTTCCATATGCCATTCCATAAGGCAAGCCGGGTACTCTTTCTCCAAAGCTACACGGACAAAACAGGCAGCGCTACCTGTCCACTCTGCCGCCAATGCCATAATGGTCTCCGCCAGCTGTTCATAATGGTCAAGCTCTCCGATCACAAAAAGAATATTTCGAAGCATTTCTGAATCCTTCTTTACGAAATGTAGTTTTTACTATAAAATAAAACTTGTCCTGCTTACAGGAACATATTTATTTTAATGTATTTTAAACCAGAAAGGAAGAAAAACATGGCACAGAATCCAATTATAACGATCGAAATGGAAAACGGCGATAAAATCAAAGCAGAATTATACCCTGAAATCGCGCCAAATACAGTCAATAACTTTTTAAGCCTCGTTAACAAAGGCTATTACAACGGACTCATCTTCCACAGAGTTATCCGCGGTTTCATGATCCAGGGTGGCTGCCCGGACGGAAACGGAATGGGCGGTCCCGGCTACTCCATTAAAGGTGAATTTGCTTCCAACGGCTTTGCAAACAGCTTAAAGCATACAGAGGGCGTTCTCTCCATGGCAAGGAGCATGATGCCCAACTCCGCAGGATCCCAGTTCTTTATCATGCACAAAAATGCTCCGCATCTTGACGGAGAATATGCCGCTTTCGGCAAAGTCATCGAAGGAATGGAAGCAGTAAATGCCATTGCAGAAACAGCTACCGACTACTCCGACAGACCGCTGCAGGACCAGAAGATCAAAAGTATGACAGCTGAAACCTTCGGTGTGGACTATCCGGAACCGGAAAAGTATTGATAAAACACTTCTTTTACAATCATGATGAATACAGATAACCGGAAACGGACAGGTACTTTGGTACTTGTCCGTTCATATTTTGTTCATATTCTTTTAAAAGAAACTTCAATTCAAGGGCATGATTTATCCAAATTTCTCCCATATACTATGAGTATAAGATACAACAACACCTAGAAAAGACATTATCAGTTAACATTACTTTTAAATAGCTTTTTCATAATAATGCCAGGTAAAACAGTTTACCTGGCATCCTCCCTTTTATGGGTTCTTACTGAAATCTGTCGATTTTCTGTTGACTTTATCACACTGCTATACTAAAATAGTGATATTACAAAGGACGTAATAACGCACAGTGTGTGTATTATGTCCTTTTCTCGTATCAGCCGCAAACAGAGTCATAAATGTGCTCTATTTTCAGCCGACTGGTTCAAAGATAAAGGAAAAGAAAGGATATGCACAAATGGAAACGCTTTCAAACATTTTAGACAAAATCGATGGCATCGTCTGGGGACCTGTCATGCTGGTGCTCTTAGTCGGCACCGGTATCTTTTTAACGATCCGCACCGGCTTTCTGCCTTGGCGCAACCTCGGTTATGCCCTGAAGAGTACTCTCAGTAAGGAAGCCCGGACGAAAAGCCGTGGCACCGGAGACATTTCTCCTTTTTCCGCACTGACCACTGCCCTTGCTGCGACCATCGGAACCGGAAATATTGTCGGTGTGGCAACCGCCATGGTATCCGGAGGTCCAGGCGCTCTCGTATGGATGTGGATTTCTGCCTGCTTCGGGCTGACCTCCAAATTCAGTGAATGTATGCTCGCGATCAAATATCGTGAGGTCAATGCAAAGGGCGAAATGTCCGGCGGTCCCATGTATACCATGAAAAAGGCTTTCAAAAACAGGACCTTCGGAAGCATTCTCGGCTGGCTGTTTGCTTTCTTTGCCGTAATCGCTTCCTTCGGAATCGGCAACATGACACAGGCCAATTCCATCTCATCCTCCATGACCGAAACCTTCGCAGTGCCTGCATGGATTACCGGTGCCGTCATCACAGTTTTGGCTTTCGTCATTATCGTAGGCGGTATCAAGACGATTTCCAAAGTCTCTCAGGTTGTCGTACCGTTTATGGCAATTTTTTATGTCATTACAGGAATCGCAGTTATCATCGGAAATATTGAAAATGTTCCGGCAGGTATTGCCATGATCTTTAAAATGGCATTCAGTATCCAGGCAGTCGGCGGCGGCTTATGCGGTACTATTACATCCTCCCTGATGAACGGTATGCGTTACGGTGTTGCCCGCGGTGTCTTCTCCAATGAAGCAGGCATGGGTTCTGCTGCCATTACCGCAGCCGCTGCTACCACAGACCATCCGGTACGCCAGGGATATATCAATATGACAGGTACATTTTATGACACTATTGTCGTATGTACGATTACAGGTCTTGCTATCGCAAGCTCCGGAGTACTGGGCAGTATCAATCCGGCAACCGGGGAAATGTATACCGGTTCCGCACTGACCATCCAGGCCTTTAAAACCGTGCTCGGTCCGGCTGGCGGCTGGCTTGTCTGCATCGGCATTGCATTGTTTGCCTTTTCCACGATCTTAGGCTGGGAATACCACGGTGAGAAAGCATTCGAATACTTATTTAAGACCCACAAATACAATATGGTTTACCGCATCGTATTCTCCTTGATCGTATACATAGGAGCTACTACTTCTCTGGAAATCGTATGGAACTTCTCCGATATTGCAAATGCTCTGATGGCGATTCCGAATCTGATCTGCCTGCTAGTCTTAAGCGGAGAGATCGCAAAGGATATAAAGGACTTCCAGAAGATATTAGAAGAAGAAAGAGCTGCAAAAAATAAGTAAGAGAACGCAATAAAGAAAGAAGCCAAAAAGAAATCAGGAGAAGTGCATTGCAATACTTTCCTCTGCACTCCTCCTGATTTTTCATTTATTCTCAACCAGTGAATCAATCCTTCAGATTCACATACTCAAAAAAGTCAAAATCCGCACATTTCTCGTGCTTCATCCGGTCAGCACAGGTGATTCCCACCATGGTTCCCGTAAATTCTCCGTATTTGCAGTACTCATCGGAAAATTTGGTCGTATCGAAAACCGGGCCGATTTTCTGGTATTTTTCCCCGTCCAGACTCCACTCGAACCAGCATTCTCTCTCACAGATCTGAAGCCGGAAATAAATCGCATCCTCTCCTACCGGTACTCTCGTATCCAGATACTCTGTTCTCACTCCGTTTTCCAGCTGGATAACGGAAATCGCACTCTGTCCCAGCGTCTTGCTGTAGTACTTTCTCAGGTTGATGTAATTCATATTGTCATAATACAGAATCAATCCCGCACTGTGCTGATATATCTCCGGTGTAAATTCCATTTTGGTTGTGACCCTTGCCCTCAGGCTCGTGAGCTTCCTTGCTAATATGCTCACGCGGTTTAAAGAGGTTCTGGATTCCTGTCCCCGCAGTCTGACCCAGCCCGGCCTTGCCTTTACATCCGCAAAGGACTGCGGCATGATTCTCGGTGCATAATACCAGTTTCCAAGCTCTGTACTGTCAAAGTCATCCATATCCGGTATTCCGGGCATCGGGCACTCCGGCAGCGATGCCTCCGGCACCTCTACCCTTGCCAGCCTGCCTCCGTCTGCCATACGCAGCCAGTTATCCCTGGTCCAGCACATCTTCTGGATGGCTGTCTCTCTCCCCAGCGTACAGCGCAGCTCCGGTACGAACGGTCTGGCCGTCAGATGTACCAGATAGACTTCTCCCTGCGGAGTTTCCACATAGCTTCCGTGACCGGATTTCTGTAAAACAGAATCGGGGTTAAAGTATTTCGGCTTCAGATGATCCGGGTCATGACGCTCATTGGATACCCCCGGTGCAGAGGTCACGATCGGATTCTCCGGGTCACTCTGATACGGTCCCCATACCTTCTGCGCACGTCCCATGGCGACACAGTGATTGTAGCCCGTTCCGCCCTCTGCACACATGATATAATAATATCCGTTGCGCTTGGTCAGATGCGGCGCTTCAATGCAGCCGCGGTCGGTTCCGCCGCTCCAGATCCGCTTCGGATATCCGACGATCTTCTTTTCCTCCGGCGAATATTCTGCCATACAGATAGCACCCGGCTTCTCGTAGCCTTCCCTGGTCTCCCATTCCAGAGAAACGACCCACTTGCGTCCGTCATCATCATGAAAGATGGAAGCGTCAAAGCCTGCCGAATGCAGATAGACCGGCTCGCTCCAAGGTCCTCTGATATCCTTTGCAGTGATCAGAAAATTGTCCACGTCAAAATATCTGGCATTCATGGAATTCATCACACCATACACTACGTAAAATAAATCCTCTTTTTCACAATACGTCAGGCACGGTGCCCAGATTCCCTTTGCAGAAGGCAGCTTTTTTAAATCCACCTTTTCATCATCGGTCAGAACATGGGTATAAAGCTCCCAGTTTTTCAAATCTCGGGAATGGTAAACCGGAATTCCCGGAAACCACTCAAACGTGGATACGGCAAGGTAATAGTCCTCCCCCTTCCTGCAGATACAGGGATCGGGATTAAATCCCGGCAAAATCGGATTGTGTATCATATCACTCGTCTCCTTTCACATTTCCATCCATCTCAAAATATTGCCTATCCATCTCAACATGTTTCAACCAGTACGAAAGCATCCCAGTCCCTTAACGGTATGATTTCACCTTCACGGTATTCCATTCCGGTCAATACATCCGTTACCCGCTGATACGGACAGACGAAGCTGCCCTCTTCACTGGCGTAATGCAACAGATAATGCACCTTCTCTCCTTTTGGATTGATGCCGCTTCGCACAATGACAGGCCATTCTGCCTCTGCTTTCTGAATTCCTGCTGCCTCTGCCGCCTGCAGAAGATACTGCTTTAACAGCTCCTTTTCCGTATAGCAGCCCATATACCAGGCTTTTCCCTTCCCATAGGAATGGCTCGTAACCGCCGCATAACGTCCCCAGTATTTATGCTCATAAGGAGCCAGACACTCTGCCCCCTCGGTATGCAAAAGCTCCATAAAATACCGGACCGGCTGTCCCTGTACAGTCGTTGTACCCGGTTCGCTGAACTGATTATAGGAAATCCCAAAGCACTCTGTCAGTCCATGCGGCTGCACATCCGGATAGACACTGAGCTGTCTGTCACAGACAAAGGACTTAAAGGTACTGAACAGAACGCCTCCGTCCTTCACAAAGTTCCTGAGCTTCTCAATCAGCTCATCCTCTGCACTGTAAAGGGCAGGTGTGACAATCATGTCATATTTTTCACGCAGCGCTCCCAGTTCCTTCAAAGCCTCCACATCCACCACATCACATTCCAGATTCAGCTCATACAGACTGTCGTAAACCCATCGTACCACATCATTATAGCTTAAGTCTTTGTCAATCGGAAACCAGCGGAAAGCCGTCAGACACCGGTTGTCCACAACCAGGGCAATTTTATTCTGCTTACGGATCGTCAGAGTCTCTGCCCCCAGTTTCTTCCATTCCTGTCCAAAACGGCACGCCTCCTCATAAGCCGGATTCGTACGCAGATCATGACTCAAAAGCCCCTTCCAATAGGTCTCATAACCATTGTGAATGGAATGCCAGTTCCAATAGAGCATTCCCGCTGCTCCACTTGCCAGATGACTGTAAGCGTGAAGGCGAAGCTGCCCCGGATAGGGGGTCCAGTATTTGAATGCCTGTGCCTGACATTCCAGTACCAGATACGGTTCCTCCTTCAGGCTGCGGATGGAATCTCCGCCAAAGCCGATTTCCGCTCCGGTCAGCTCATCCTGTGTGGGATGGTAAATATCTGTTCCTGCCAGAGTCACCGCTCCGGCTGCCTCATAGTGGTTCATATCCGGCTGCACACCGTAGGAATAACCGTCCTGCGCAATATCCGCTCCGAATTTTTTCCATTGAAAATCAAAATTATGGGTAATGAACTGATCCTCTCTACGGTATTCCTGTATGATATCCGCCTGCCATTTCAGGTAATCTGCCGCCAGATGTCTGCGAAAGGCATCAAACTCACCGGACAGTCCGGCATGGACACAGCCTCTCATACTCGGGAAGGCCTCCCAGTCCGCAATGGAATTGCTCCAATAGGCCAGTCCGAACGCCTTGTTCAGACGTTCAGTGCTGCCGAACCTCTCCTTTAAGTATTCCACAAACAGCTCCTGCACCTGCTCGGACATATTATCATAATACTTCGTCTCGTTGTCGATCTGGAAACCGATGACTGCCTTTTTCCCTGCCGTATGCTCTGCCAGCCTGCGTATCACCCGCTCTGCGTGGAAGCGGAATGCCGGATGCATGAAGTCCATCAATTGTCTGTGTCCGTAAGGTGCGCGTCCGGCTTTGGTGAGCACCATGATTTCCGGCTCCTTTTTTACCAGCCAGGCCGGAACTGCATAGGTGGGTGTGCCGATGATCACCGACACACCCTCCTGTTCTGCCTTATCACACACTCTGTCAATAAAGGAAAAATCAAATACCCCTTCCTTTGGTTCCAGGGTACTCCATGTGGATTCTGCAATACGCACCACATTCATCCCGGCTGCCTTCATCATAGCCATATCCTCATCCAGACGTTCATAAGGCATATATTCCGGATAGTAAGCCGCCCCAAATAAAATCTTTTTTCCGTCCATAGCTTTTTTACCCCTGTATAGCTCTCTATTGTTTTACAAATCTACTTGCCAGAATGGGCTATGCGTCCATTCTGTGCTTTCCGACGGACAGATCTGCAATGACCTTATCCCATTTCTTATCCAGATCAAATGCTGCCAGACAGATGACTGCAATCAGCATGGCGACTGCCGGAATCCATGCAAAGGACATGTTAATGGCATTTAAGGAAGCCGCATTCTGCGCCGCAAGCTGCGCATCAAAACCACCAGCATCCAGAATCCATCCAAGTGCTACCGTTCCAATACCGGAACCTACCTTCATGCAGAAGGAAGAAGCCGCATTTCCCATACCGGAGGAACCGTAGCCGTTATGCCACTCTCCATAGGTAATTGCATCCTGCAGCATACCGTACATGCAGGCACCGCCGAGACCAAAGCCGATTCCCTTTACTACAGACAAGGCACAGATGATCGTAAAGCTGTGCGTCAGCCCGGTGCATGTGAAGCCCACAAATGCGATTCCCATACCGGTCATCATCAGGGTTCTCTTGGAAAATTTCTTTAACAGAAACGGCGTAACAAACAGAGTTGCAATCTGCGCAATGGACAGATAATTGGAAATCGGCGCATAATAGTCCGCGCTTCCAAGTACATACTGTGCATAATATACTGCCGAACCAAAGAAGGTGGACATCATAAAATATAATCCAAAAATACAGACTACGAGCAACAGCCAGTATTTGTTGACTACAAGACCCCTGATTCCCTGTACGAAGGTAACCTTCTGCTTCTCCTCGCCCTCTGCTGCTGCATTCTCTACGACACGCTCCTTGCAGACCGCAAACATTAACATATTTAAAGCAACGAAAACGAGCATTAATACAAGAAAGGTCAGTGTCCAGCCTTTCTGGCTGTAGGCATCCCCGCCGCCGAAAGCTGCGGTCATCTTCAGTACGACTGTATTGATCGTCATGGTTCCTGCGGTTGCTAAAAGGTTACGGAAGTTACCAAGGATACCCCGTTCATACTGATTGGTCGTCATCAGACCATTCATGGCAGCATACGGAACATTGATTCCGGTATAAAATACGGTGGACACCAGATTGTAGGTCAGGAACATATACACGAGCTGTACGTTGCCTTCCAGACTTCCCGGAACACTGAACATTAAAACCGTGCTGACTGCTAACGGCACACAAAGTCTTGCAATCCACGGACGTGCCTTACCCCATTTGCTGTTCGTATGATCCACGATATGTCCCATAGCAAGATCAGATATGCCATCCAACAGCTTGGAAATACCGATCATGGAAGCCGCCGCTGCCGCACTGGCTCCAATAACATTCGTATAATAAATTAACAGAAATGCCGTAATGGCAGAGTAGACCAGATTGCCCGCATAATCACCCAGACCATACCCCAGTCTCTCTATCATGGAAAGCTTTGCATTCGGATTCATATCTACTTTTTTCATCTTCCTTTTCTCCTTCGTTCTTTTTATAGCATCCTACTTCTCATCCAGCGGAAACCAGCCGAAATCCACGCATCTTCCCAAATCCCAGCTGTCCCAGCCGATCCAGCCTTCTGTATTGACCGTATCGGTTAACAACTTATAGCTCCAGTAGAAATAGCCGGAACCCTTGTTCCATGCATCCGTCTGAGCCTTAGCCACTGCCTGGTAAATCTCCCGTCTTTCCTCTTCCGTAATCTGCTCCACCTGTGTGCTGTCCACACCATTTAATACCGACTGACCACCCTTGGTATCCCAGCCGCAGGCCTTGGAATTGAACAGACACCACTCACCGCAGATTACCGGGAAATACTGCTGCATCTCTTCGATATCCTTCTCGAAATGCTCCTTGATGAAGCTGACATAGGCTTCTTTTGTCTGCTCACACCCTATCATCTCTGCCATCATGAGATACTGATGCGTATCCAGCACGACATTCTTATATTTCTCTTCCCGCATAAAATCCTTCCAGATCTTCAGTTCAAAGCCGTCGTGGATGACCACATATTTTTCCTCCGGCATGTACTTTCTCAGACGATCGTATGCCTTTAAATAAAAGTTCCGGATAAATTCATAGGAAATGGCCGCACTGCCTTCTGCCATCTTCTCATCCACCGGAGGATAACGCTTCTGAATATCCATCGTATTCCACATCCACGGAAGTGCCGGCTCATTCAGAACCTCAATGCCCCATAATCCTTTTCTGTTTCCATACCGCTCTGCCAGTCTCTCCAGTACGCTGAGCTCAAACTCTACTTCCTCCGGGTTCTGCGCCCATTTGCAGACACCGCAGATACCGCCGTTATCGGAACCGTTCTGCCCCTCCGGCGCCGTATGCAGATCGATCAAAATCTGTAAGCCGTATTTTTCCGCCCAGTTAAATGCCTTATCCAGCTCTTCGATACATCCGATAAACGGTTCTCGGTCACCGAAAATGAAATACGGAACCGGAATCCTGACTGCATCCATTCCCCATGAACGGATTGTCACGAAATCACGCTCCGTAATGTATTCGCTGCGGTGGATTTTGATTCTCGCCTCATACACCTCTTTGGAAAGCTGTCTCGGAAGCCAGTACTCATCCTCGGCAGTCGTTCCTTCAAACAACGCCGGATTCATCCATTTCTCCAATACCAGCCAGTTACCCAGATTCACACCTTTGACCTTCATAGCATTCTCCTTTTCTTCCTTTTTGCTTTTTCGTGTTTTCTTGCGTTTATTCTATTCTTTAGAAGGCTATATTTTATATTACATTTCTCGGTATTTTATCACTATTCTCTACAGATATTTTATGATATCATTATTTTATAATGATCTAATCCGAATCTTTTGCAACACAACACCGGAGGTGCTCCATGACTTGTAATCAACATTATCTGCTGCAGCATATTTCCTACCAGCTCCATACCCCTGTACGCTGTTTCCAGGCAGTTCTCGAGCAGCCTGAAAATCCTGACTCCGTTTCCTTTACCGAAACCGATTCCTTCTGTGCCATGCAGGATTTTAAAGATTTGCTCTGGAACAGGGAGCTGCTGAAACAGACGCTGCTTGAAAACAGACTTTTCAGCAAAGCATTGTGCAGGCAGCTGGAAGCTCCGGTTGCAGATGACAACGTCCTGCCCCCTCTTCTGTTCTCACTGCCAACCACAGGAGAGTCCCAAATCGTATATGGAACGGCTTTTACCCCTGCAGGCTGCTTCTGTATTGGGCCGGTACGTCTCTCCGCATCCATACATTTGAAATTCTACCTTGTTGCTCCGGCATACCCCAGGGAACAGCTTCCTGCCATTGCCTTTCAGACCATGGATGCGCTAATCTCCAATCTTCTCCTGCTGCACAATCTCTTTGCTGCTCCCGTCTCCAAGGAGAAGCTCATCCTCCTTAACTGCACGGACCCCCAGCTTGCCAGAGAAGACATTGCCTCCAATTTCTCCCGGCTTCTGTTTACTGCTCAGGAAGAGCAGATCCCCCATAATCCTTACGATCAGGAGCTTCGGGAATTTTCAAGCATCGAACAGGGCAATCTGGAAATGCTGCAAAAAAGCCACGCCGAGGACTACGTCGGTAAAATCGGCACTCTGGCTAAAGACGAGCTGCGCAATGCCCGTAACCTTGGCATTGTCATCGTCACACTGGCAAGCAGAGCAGCCATCCGCGGAGGACTGCTGCCGGAAATTGCCTTTTCCATGAGCGATGTTCAGATCCAGAAGCTGGAAGAGCTGTCCGATCCCGTTGCCGTTCTGCATCTGATCCATGAATTTGAATACGAATACACACAGATGGTGGCAGAAATAAAGGAAAAGAAGAAAAACGGGCGAAAAAAAGACCAGAACCTGCGCGTGAACCAATGCAAAGATTATATCTTTCAGCACCTTCACGACAAGATTCTGATCCAGGACATTGCGGACAGCCTGCATCTGAATGCAAATTATCTGTCGGAAATTTTTCATCAGTATGAAGGAGTTACCCTCACCGAATTTATCCTTCAGGAGAAAATGAACCGTGCCAGAAATCTGCTCATATACTCGCCCTATACCTACAGTGAAATTGCCGCCTATCTTGGCTTTTCTTCGCAAAGCCATCTGGGAAAGCAGTTTAAAAAAAGCACCGGCCTGACTCTCAGGCATTACCGTGAGCTCTATGGAACGCGCTCCTTCCATACCTCCATCCCCTCAGGCATCGACCCGACGAAAAGCAAATCACGCACAAGGAGTCCGTAAGCTGCAAATCTGTAAGCTGCACGTAAAAAACCCCGGCTGGCACACTGTCCAACCGGGGCTTCCTTTTCAATAGGATACTTCGTACAAATCCTTTGTCCGGGCTTTTTCTTAAGCCTTTCCAACAGATCCAAATAATTCCATCTTCTCTTTTACAGTAGCCTTGATTGCTGCAGTACCATCTGCAAGAAGCTTACGCGGGTCAAATCCCTTGCCTTCCAGATCCTTACCAGCCTCGATGTACTTACGTGTAGCTGCTGCAAATGCTAACTGACACTCTGTGTTAACGTTGATTTTAGCAACACCTAAGGAGATTGCTTTTTTGATCATATCAGCCGGAATACCAGTACCTCCGTGAAGTACTAACGGCATATCACCTGTTAACTGCTGGATAGCATCCAGAGTTTCGAAGCTTAAGCCTTCCCAGTTTGCCGGATATTTACCATGGATGTTACCGATACCTGCTGCGAGGAAATCCACACCAAGGTCTGCAACTGCTTTACACTCCTGCGGATCAGCACACTCACCCTTGCCGATTACACCGTCTTCTTCGCCGCCGATTGCACCTACCTCAGCTTCGATGGAGATTCCCTTTGCATGAGCTGCTGCAACGAGTTCCTTTGTCTTAGCTACGTTCTCATCGATCGGATAGTGGGAACCATCGAACATTACAGAAGAGAATCCAGCCTCGATACATTTATAGCAGTGATCATAGCTGCCGTGATCTAAGTGAAGAGCTACCGGAACAGTGATTCCGAGTTCCTTGATCATTTCGTTTACCATACCAACAACTGTGGTATATCCGCACATATACTTACCTGCGCCTTCGGAAACACCTAAGATAACCGGAGAGTTTAACTCCTGAGCTGTCTGTAAGATAGCCTTTGTCCATTCAAGGTTGTTAATGTTGAACTGTCCAACTGCATAGTGGCCAGCTTTTGCTTTGTCGAGCATTTCTTTTGCTGATACTAACATTTTATCTACCTCCATCAAAAATAGATTCATTTTTCCTAACCATTATAACTTATCTTGTCCAAAAAAGGAATATCATTTTATAAAAAATCATGACTTCGGCGGTATCTTGATAATCATTGCCTGCTTTTCATTACTGATATGTACCTTTGTGTGGCTTCCACCATACTCGCCATCCAGTGTCCAGGCAATCTCTTCTTTGCTTTCCACTGTTATTTCCGATGCCTTAAAACAGTACATACAATTCGTATTAATATCCTGCATAACCAGTGCTGCCATGATTTCGTTCCACTCCATCGGGTTCTTCGGCTTTTTAATCAGCGTCACTTCAAAGAGACCATCATCCAGTTCCACATATTTTCCTGTAATACGTTTAAATCCGCCGACTGATTCCGAATTGGTAATCATACCAAAAATAAAATCATCCTCAATATCCAGACCGTCATTTGTCACATGCAGATGATAGGAACGTATATTCGTCAGCCGCTTCATTCCCTCCATCAGATATGCCATATGTCCCAGAAGATTCTTCATCTGCTGTCCTGTCTCATAGGAGACATCCGTAAACAGTCCAAAAGCCGCAATATAGACAAAGGTGTCATCATTAAAATCCCCAATATCACACGCAAAAGTCCTTCCTCGTACAATATCCGCTGCCGCTTCCGTCATACTTTTGGAGATATGCAGGCTGTTGGCAAAATCATTCGTACTGCCTGCCGGAATATACCCGATTGGAATCCGGTGTCCGGACTTCATCATGCCGGTCACCACCTCGTCAAGTGTTCCGTCTCCACCGCTGCATACAAGCAGGTCATATTTTTCATCCATCTCTCTGGTCACGCGCGAAGCATCGCCCTGACACTGCGTAGGATAAACAGTCACCTCATAATCTGCTTTGACAAAAATATCAATGATGTCAAACAGATGGTTTCGAATCTGCGCTTTTCCTGACTTTGGATTATAAATAAAAAGGAGCTTCTTCATACCGTTTCCTCCCTGCTTTTCTATAACCGAAAGAGGAACACAGCTGTGCTCCTCTCTATTTGCCATCTTATTCTCTTTACAGATCTGTCATATCAGAAACGCCGATTATGCACTCTGCATCTTTCCGCTTAAGAAATTCTCGATATTTTCCGCTGCTGTTTCCTCATCATCACCATCACACAATACTTTTACGGTCTCTCCGGTATTCAGTCCAAGAGTCATCATACCCATGATACTCTTCGCATTCACCTTTCTGCCTTCTGCTTCCAGATAAACAGAACTTTTAAACTGGCTTGCCACCTGAACCAATACCGCCACCGGTCTTGCCTCCAGTCCGCTTTCCAACTGAATTTCAACAGATTTTTCTACCATGACTTCTCCTCCTACTACACTCTAATCTTTTCAGCAAGTTCACTCAACTTACGCAGCCTGTGGTTGACACCCGATTTACCGACACTGGGTGTCAGAAACTCTCCCAGTTCTTTTAGTGTTGCATCCGGATGCTCCAATCGTACCTGCGCCATCTGCCTTAAACTCTCCGGTAAATTGTCAAACCCATATGTGTCACGAATTAAAATGATGTCCTCTGTCTGTTTGGAAGCAGCATTCACTGTCTTGGTGATATTGGCAGCTTCACAGTTTACCCTCCTGTTAATGGAATTTCTCATTTCCTTCAGGATTCGGAGATTTTCCAGTTCCATCAGTGCTACATGAGCCTCGATGATATTCAGGAAATCTACGATACACGCACCCTCCTTCATATATACGACATAATATTTCTTACGCCGTACAATCTTGGCTTCAATGTCAAATCCCTGTATGATCTCCTGTAGCTGTTTTGCCTGCTCAGGTTCCATGCAGACTAACTCCAGATGGTAGCTTTTTTCCGGGTCGCTCATCGATCCGATCGCCAGATACGCTCCCCTTAGAAAGGCACGCTGGCAGCACGCATTTTTTACCAGCATCGGATTAACCCGATGTTCATTTTCCAAAATGCGCCCATCCTTATCCATTCGTTTAAGCGCCTGCAAAATGCGTGTAACCTCATCCTTTTTGCTAATGGTAAGCTGTTCTAAACCGCCTTTTATTCCATCCTGCCATCCGTTCAAAACAACATCAGTATCTATATTAAAGGTTTTCTTCAATAATGTAAAGTATTTTCTTGCTACGGACGGATTTTCTGTCCGAATATGCAGTGCAGGATTCCCCTGTTCGTCTATCTGGACCTGCCCGCAGTATAGCAGAATCGCTGCCAGTTCTGCAAGCTGGCAATGCCTTGCCATGCCAACATGTTTTGCAAGTTCCTCCTTGACCATACTTGAAAATGACATACTGATTACCACACCTTTTTCAGATTCCCTGCTTCACATCTCTGTGCCGGATTGTCAGGCCATAGTTCCCCTGATTTTGCAGCCTTTTATATAATCCGTTTGCCAGTGTAACACTGCGGTGCTTTCCGCCTGTACAGCCGATTGCAATGACGAGCTGATATTTGCCTTCTTTTATATAATTCAGAATCAGGAACTCAATCATATCCGTCAGCTTGTCCAAAAAGACACCGGACTCTTCAAAGCCCATCACATATTCCTGCACCGGAGCATCATTTCCGGTCAGATGCTTTAAATCATCAATATAGAACGGATTTGGTAAAAACCGCACATCAAAGACCAGATCCGCATCCACCGGAATACCGTGTTTAAACCCAAAGGACATGACCGTGATCATGAGACTATTATATTCCTCATTCCGTATAAAAATGCGGTCCAGCTCCTCTTTTAATTCTCTGGTTAAAAGACGGGAGGTATCGATAACATAATCCGCCTTTTTCTTTACATTTTTGAGGATTTCCCTCTCTCTGCGGATTCCTTCTTCAATCTGTCCGTTCGGAGAAAGCGGATGCATTCTTCGGCTCTCTTTATACCGTTTTAACAGAACATTATCCCCTGCGTCCATAAAAAGAAGCTCATAGCTGTAACCGTTCAGCTTCAAACGGTCCAGAACCTTTTCCACTCCGGCAAAAGACTGATCCGCCCTGACATCCAGTCCAAGCGCAACCTTTGTGATTTCGTTTCCCGGCATGGCAGTCAGCTCAAAAAACTTGTCAATAAGCGGTACCGGAAGATTATCCACACAGTAAAAGCCGATATCCTCCAACAATTTCAGTGCGATACTCTTTCCGCCTCCGCTCATTCCGGTCACAACTACAAACCTCATTTTATTTGATGTGCTCCTTTCTTCTGTGTACAGCCAGCCTCTATAGCAAAGCCTTAAAACTCTCCCAGCAAAATAACTTCCGTTTCCAGCTTCACCTCAAAGACATCATAAACCCTTTCCTTTACCGTCTCAATCAGATCATAGATGTCCTGCGCTGACGCATTTGCTGCATTAATCAAAAATCCGCAGTGCTTTTCGGATACCTGTGCTCCGCCAATGCGGTAGCCCCGCATTCCCGCATCCATAATCAGCTTTCCGGCAAAATATCCTTCCGGTCTCTTAAAAGTGCTTCCAGCACTCGGAAATTCCAACGGCTGCTTGCTCCTTCGCTGCTCCGCCAGTTCTTCCATTTTCGCCTGTACCGATGAACGGTCACTTTCCTGAAGCCTGAAGGAAGCTTCCAGCACAACAAAATGACGGTTCTTAAGAGCACTTGTGCGATAGCCAAACTCCATGGAAGCGTTATCCAACACCATAATATTTCCATCCGGTGCCAGCACAGTAACACTCTCCACGACCTGCTTCATTTCTCCTCCATAGGCTCCCGCATTCATAATCACTCCGCCGCCTATGGTTCCTGGAATACCAGAGGCAAATTCCAGTCCGGTCAGTCCATGTTCCATCGCCGTACGGGCTGTCTTTGCCATAGAGGCTCCTGCCTGTGCCCGGACAAGCGTACCGTCCACGGTTACTTCAGACATTTTAGGCCCAATCTGCAGTATAACCCCCCGGTAGCCCTTATCGCTTACCAGAAGGTTACTTCCATTTCCAAGGACAAAATAATCCAGTCCCGTTTCATTCAGATAATGTGTTGTAGCTGCCAGCTGCCCGGCATCCGAAACCTGTAGAAGACAGTCCGCAGGCCCGCCGACACGAAAGGTCGTATGACGGGCCATCGGTTCTTCTTCCAGAATATCTTCTGCTGCATATATATCTCTGGCAAAGTTAAGAAAAGATGTATTCACGTGATTTCCTGCCTGTGTTTTTTTATAGCGTATGTAAAAGTAAGACTTTTATTCCGTTTTCCTTATTCCAGTACGAGTCTTGCCGCTCCAAAGATACCCGCATCATTTCCAAGTGTAGCCAATGCAAATTCCGCATCACGGCTTCCATGAAATACATACTTTACGTAATATTTACGGATGTAGTCAAGCACCACCTGTCCCGCTTTGGAAACACCGCCACCGATTACAAAGATTTCCGGATTGACTACACCTGCAATTGCTGCCAGTGCCTTACCGAGACATTCCCCGAACTCCTCGGCAATCTCCATGGCAAGTGCATCTCCTGCCTTTACCGCATCAAATACCGTTTTGGCATTGACCTCACCCTGCCGGAGTACACTGTCCGTATCCACAGCTGCCAACATCCGGTTTGCCAGTCTGGTAATTCCGGTTGCAGACGCATACTGCTCCAGACAACCGTAATTTCCGCAGTTACATGCTTCCGACTCGTTATCGTCTACATGAATATGCCCAATCTCTCCGCCGGCTCCGGTTGCTCCGGTCAGCATTTTACCATTAACAATAATACCACCACCAACACCGGTTCCAAGCGTTACGGCTACCAGATCATTATGACCCTGTCCGCCGCCCTTCCACATTTCTCCAAGCGCTGCTACATTGGCATCATTTCCTGCCTTTACTGACATACCTGTCAGTTTTGCCAGTGTCTCCTCAATATTGAAAACGCCCCAGCCAAGGTTAACTGCCACGTGTACGACACCGTCTGCATCGATCGGCCCCGGTGCACCGACACCGACACCTGCCACATCCTCTTTCGAGACACCCTTTTCCTCCATTTTGGCAAGAATCGCTTTTGCTACGTCCGGCAGGATATTTTCTCCTCCGTTCTCCGTTCTGGTCGGAATTTCCCACTTATCGAGCACTTCGCCTTCCGTATTAAAAAAGCCCATTTTTACAGTCGTTCCGCCGATGTCAACTCCAAAACAATACTTACTCATTTTTTTACCTCTTCTCCTTGTTATTCCAAAATTCCGAAACAGTTTCTCCCCGCCCAAACCGCTTTCGAAACATTAGTCATCCTCTCTTTTCTGTGCGAGGGAATTCTGGACTCTCTTATAAAGTTCCTGTGCCGCATTGTAACCCATCTTTTTCTGACGATGGTTGACCGCAGCAGACTCACAGATGATTGCCAGATTACGTCCCGGACGAATCGGGATACTGTGGCATACCACCTTGTTTCCAAGATACTCCGTATATTCCTCTTCCAGACCGAGTCTGTCATACTCTTTATCCTTGTCCCAGTCCTCCAGTTTAATAACCATATCAATACTCTGTGTATCCTTAACGCTGGATACACCATATAATGCCTTCACATCCACAATTCCGATACCGCGCAGCTCAATAAAGTGCTTGGTAATATCCGGTGCGGTTCCAATCAGTGTATCATCACTGACCTTACGGATCTCTACCACGTCATCGGTTACCAGACGGTGTCCTCTCTTGATCAGCTCAAGTGCCGCCTCGGATTTACCGATACCGCTCTCTCCGGTAATGAGCACACCTTCACCATAAACATCCACCAGTACACCATGTACAGAAATGCACGGAGCCAGCTTGACATTCAGCCAACGGATAATCTCTGCCATAAATGCGGAGGTCGCCTTCTTTGTCATCAAAAGAGGGACTCCCTGCTCCACAGCGATACGCAGAAATACCGGATCAGGCTGCAGTTCACGGCAGAATACGATACCGGGAATATCACAGGAAAGAAGCTGTGTAAATACTTCCTCCTTACGCTTCTCGTCTAACCCCTCCATATAGGTGTATTCCACAAATCCAATAATCTGTAATCTTGTAGCTTCAAAATGCTCAAAGTACCCTGCAAGCTGAAGTGCAGGACGGTTGATATCCGGCTGCGTAATTTTAATCGTACTGACATCTAATTCCGGTGTCAGATTTTCAAGCTTCATTTTATCAATGATTTTTTCCAGACTAATACTTGCCATAAACCCTTCTCCTATTCTGCTTAGAATCAGTAAAATACCTTTCTCAAGTTTATCACAATCCGGATAGGTTGGCAATTACAATTAAATGTAGAGGATTTTACGGATTGGATTTTACCTTCTGAAAAAACGGTAAATCTCCTCCGCCACATTCTGCGGTATTTCTGACACATTTGTCAGTTCTTCTATCTCTGCATTTTTAATTTCTTCAATGGACTTAAAATATTTCATTAAAGCCTTTCTTCTGGAAGGACCGACACCCGGAATTTCATCCAGAACAGAATGTACCTGGCTTTTGCTGCGCAGGGAACAGTGGTACTCGATTGCAAAACGATGCGCCTCGTCCTGAATCCGGGTAATGAGCTTAAACCCCTCGGAATGCGTATCGATCGGAAGTTCTATATTATTAAAATAAAGTCCTCTTGTACGGTGATTATCGTCCTTTACCATACCGCAGACCGGAATGTCTAACCCCAGTTCATTTAATACATCCAACGCAATATTGACCTGCCCTCTTCCGCCGTCCATTAAAAGTAAATCCGGAAATTTGGTAAAGCTGCCAAAGGCTTCATCCAGTTCACGGTTTTTAAAATCCTCTTTTTCCTCCATGCCGTGTAAAAACCGCCGGGTCAGAACTTCCTTCATACAGGCATAATCGTCCGGTCCCGCCACAGTCTTTATGCGGAATTTCCGGTAATCACTCCGCTTGGGCTTTCCTTTCTCAAAGACAACCATGGAGCCGACATTCTGAAAGCCGCTGATATTGGATATATCGAAAGCCTCCATCCTTGAAATTCCGGACAGACCAAGCAGACCCGCAATCTCCTTTACCGCACCGATGGTACGTCCTTCTTCGCGCTTGATCCGTTCTCTGTCCTGGCTTAATACAAGATCCGCATTTTTTGCCGCAAGCTCAACCAACTTCTCTTTTGTTCCGATCTTCGGTACGCGGATATGCACACGACCACCCTTCTTTTTGGTCAGCCACTGCTCAATCAGATCCAGCTCCTCCACCTCATACTGAAGCATCAGTTCCCTCGGAATAAACGGTGTGCCTGCATAAAACTGCTTTAAAAAGCTCTGTAAGATCATCGGTTCGCTTTCATCTGACACATGTGTCATATAAAAATGTTCCCTGCCGATCAGCTTTCCATCCCGGACAAAAAAGACCTGTACGACCGCATCCGCTCCGTCTTTTGCAAGCGCTACAATATCCTTATCCTCGCCAACGCTG
>JAAYNV010000018.1 GCA_012520645.1 Clostridiales bacterium
GATGATCTGGGACGCATCGTTATCCCAAAGGAAATTCGCAGAACACTCCGCATCCGAGAGGCGGACCCGTTGGAAATCTTTACGGACAGGGAAGGTGAGATCATCCTGAAAAAATATTCCCCGATCGGAGAGATGACAGCATTTGCCAAGCAATATGCGGAAAGTCTGGCACAGGTGTCCGGACATGCGGCGGTCATTGCAGACAGGGATCAATTCATTACTGCAGCAGGCGGCTGCAAAGCTATGATAGGGAAATCCATCGGAAGAGCATTGGAAGATAAGATGAACAACCGGGAGATGGTTATGGCATCCAGAGGTGACCGCAGCTTTATCGAAATCAGTGATGAGGAAGAAAAGGAATATGTCCATGAGGCAATCTGTCCGATTATCTGTGAGGGTGATGTAATTGGTGCAGTCATCTTGTTGGAAAACGACAACAAATCCCGGATGGGAGAGGTGGAGCAGAAGCTGATCCAGTCCGCAGCCGGTTTCCTTGGAAGGCAGATGGAGCAGTAAAAGTGAATGATCAAAACAAAAATGCCTCTCCGGCTATATGGAATGATTCCGGCCGGAGGGGCATTTTATTTATGCCTGGCTCATGCGGTCAAGCAGTTCAATCTTGATGTCATAAAGCTTGTTGGAAAGATCCACATAAACCTGATGCGGGTTGACCAGACGTTTTGTCTCTTCCCAGAGTGTGTTAAGCTCTTGTTGACAGTAGGCACGGATGTCCATGACCTTCGGAGATTCATAGCAGCATTCCCCGTTTTTGAAAACCGGAATCATCAGTTCACGCAGTGTATAGGTTCCGGCAGCCAGCTTTGTCTTCTTCCACGGTTCTAACGGATCAAAGAGGAGCAATGGTTCATTTTCATCAAAGGTCTCATCGACCAGGCAGATCAGATCTGCCTTGATCTTGCCGCTTTCTTTTTCATAAATACGATAGATTTTCTTATTGCCCGGATTGGTGACCTTTTCCGTATTCTCAGAGAGTTTGATCTTGGGAATAAATTCGCCGTTTTTATCCTGAATGGCAGCTAATTTGTATACACCGCCGAAGGAAGGACAGCTTCTGGAGGTAATCATATGCGTTCCGACACCCCAGGAGGTAATGGCAGCGCCCTGAGCCTTTAAGCTGTCAATTAAGAATTCATCCAGATCATTGGAAGCGGAAATGACCGCGTCCGTAAATCCTGCCGCATCCAACATCTTACGTGCCTTTTTAGAAAGATAAGCAAGGTCACCGCTGTCTAAGCGGATGCCGTAGAAGGTAAGCGGAATGCCGGCTTCACGCATTTCCGTAAAGACACGGATGGCATTCGGAACGCCGGATTTTAAAGTATCGTAGGTATCGACCAGAAGAATGCAGGCAGACGGATACATATTGGCATATTCTTTAAAAGCAGTATATTCATCCGGGAAGCTCATGATCCAGCTGTGGGCGTGTGTGCCTTTGACCGGAACATCAAAAAGCTGTCCGGCAAGGACGTTGCTGGTACCGATACAGCCGCCGATCATGGCAGCGCGTGCGCCATAAGTGCCTGCATCCGGTCCCTGTGCACGGCGCAGACCGAATTCCATAATGCCGTCGCCCTTTGCCGCATAGCAGACACGGGCTGCCTTGGTAGCAATCAGACTCTGATGGTTGATAATATTTAAAATTGCCGTTTCGACTAACTGCGCTTCCATAATCGGTGCAATAACCTTGATCAGAGGCTCACGCGGAAAGATTAAGGTGCCTTCCGGAATGGCATAAATGTCACCGGAAAATTTAAAGTCTTTCAGATAATCCAGAAAATCCTGACCAAAGATACCGAGGCTTGCCAGATAATCGATATCTGCTTTTGTAAAGTGAAGATTCTTGATATAATCAATCACCTGCTCTAAGCCTGCGCAGATGGCATAGCCGCCGTCACCGGGATTATTGCGGTAAAACATATCAAAGATTACGGTTTCATTTTTGTCCTTGTTCTTAAAATAGCCCTGCATCATTGTCAGTTCGTACAGATCTGTCAGCAGGGTCAGATTTCGTTGATCCATTTAGAATCCCTCCATAATAAATAATGCAAAATATAGGATATACCATGATCTTGCGTTGTATTTATGTAGATTATACTCTTACTTTCTCAAAATCACAAGGGACAATTCAGGTGACAAGACAGTAATGCGAGAATGATAAAAATAAAAATATTTTATCGGTTGGATGATAGCAGGAATACATTGGATATGGTACAATGAAACAAATTGGGAGGGAAAGTAATGCAGTTTGATGAGGAAATCCGTTTTACACATTCTGCCGTATTGGCAAAGGATAACAAGCCATATGTGTCGGTTCGTTTTGAGCGTGGAAAAGATGTCGCTGAGGGCAGTGTGCCTGCCTGTAAAATCGAAAGAAATCAAGGGTTTACACAGGAAGAAATATTAGGGTTAGAAGGCTATCTGGAATTGAATGCAAAGGAAATTCTAAGAAAGGCAAAAGATATTTCGGGGATCACACACTGGTTCTAGGAATATAAGAAAGGGCTTGACAATCCTTAAGCACGGGCACTATAATTAATACCAAATAGAAAAAAGGCGTTGACGGAGACAGTACATATTTCTTCAAAGAAACAGCGAGCCGGGGAGGGTGTGAGTCCGGTACGAGTAGAGAAATGTGGAATATCACTTCTGAGCCGCAGTGCTAAAATCTGATGTGATGGTGTAAAGAGAGTAAGCATTGACGCAGTTCCGGCGTTACAGGAAGCCATATTGATCTGCAGCCATAACAGGCGGTGGTGCGTATGATGTAACAGGTGGTATTATGAGTAAATTTTAGATCTCGTCCTTTTACGGATGGGGTCTTTTTTAATTTTAATATCTTGAGAAAGGAAGAAAGCAATGTATCAGAAAGTATCAACCGATTTGAACTTTGTGGAACGCGAGAAAGAAATTGAAAAGTTCTGGCGCGAAAATGACATTTTCCGAAAGAGTATGGAAAATCGTAAGGAAGGAGAGACCTATACCTTCTACGATGGACCGCCGACCGCAAACGGAAAACCCCATATCGGTCACGTGCTGACCCGTGTTATCAAGGATATGATTCCGAGATACCGCACCATGAAAGGCTATATGGTTCCGAGAAAGGCAGGCTGGGATACCCATGGACTTCCGGTTGAGCTGGAAGTGGAAAAGCTTTTGGGACTCGACGGCAAGGAGCAGATCGAGGAATACGGTCTTGATCCGTTTATTACAAAATGTAAAGAAAGCGTCTGGAAATACAAGGGGATGTGGGAGGATTTCTCCGGCACCGTAGGTTTCTGGGCAGATATGGATGATCCGTATGCAACCTATCATGATGACTATATTGAATCCGAGTGGTGGGCATTAAAAGAAATCTGGGATAAGGGACTCTTATATAAGGGCTTTAAGATTGTACCGTACTGCCCACGTTGTGGAACCCCGCTTTCCTCTCATGAGGTGGCCCAGGGCTATAAGTCCGTTAAGGAGCGTTCCGCTGTCGTGCGCTTCAAGGTAGTGGGTGAGGATGCGTATTTCCTGGCGTGGACCACAACTCCGTGGACGCTGCCATCCAACGTGGCTCTTTGCGTGAATCCGGATGAGATTTACTGCAAGGTAAAGGCAGCAGATGGCTATACTTATTATATGGCGCAGGCACTTTTGGACCGTGTACTGGGCAGGCTGGCTGAAGAAGACAGTGATAAAGCAGCTTATGAGGTGCTTGAGACCTGTACCGGTAAGGATCTGGAATACAAGGAATACGAGCCGCTTTATCAATGTGCGGGTGATAAGGCAAAAGCACAGAATAAGAAAGGGCACTTCGTAACATGTGACACATATGTCACAATGACAGATGGTACGGGTATCGTACACATCGCTCCTGCTTTCGGTGAGGATGATGCGCAGGTAGGACGCAACTATGATCTGCCGTTTGTACAGTTCGTAGACGGCAAGGGTAATCTGACGGAAGAGACTCCGTATGCCGGAAAATTTGTGAAGGATGCCGATCCGCTTGTATTGCAGGATCTGGACAGGCAGGGACTGTTATTTGATGCTCCGAAGTTTGAGCATGACTATCCGTTCTGCTGGAGATGCGATACACCATTAATTTACTATGCGCGTGAGTCATGGTTTATTAAAATGACTGCAGTCAGGGAGGATCTGATCCGAAACAACAATACCATCAACTGGATTCCGGAATCCATCGGCAAGGGTCGTTTTGGTGACTGGTTAGAGAATATCCAGGACTGGGGTATTTCCCGTAACCGTTACTGGGGCACGCCGCTTAATATCTGGCAGTGCGAGTGCGGACATATGCACTCCATCGGAAGCCGTGAGGAGCTGGCACAGATGAGCGGTAACCCGGATGCAAAGAACGTAGAGCTGCACAGACCATACATTGATGAAATCACGATCAAGTGTCCGGTCTGCGGCAAGGATATGCACCGTGTACCGGAGGTTATTGACTGCTGGTTTGATTCCGGTGCGATGCCGTTTGCACAGCATCACTATCCGTTTGAAAATAAGGATCTGTTCGAGAAGCAGTTCCCGGCACAGTTTATCTCCGAGGCGGTAGACCAGACAAGAGGATGGTTCTACTCCCTTCTTGCGGAGTCTACCCTGTTATTTAATAAAGCTCCGTATGAGAATGTTATCGTTTTAGGACATGTACAGGATGAGAACGGACAGAAGATGAGCAAGTCCAAGGGAAATGCTGTGGATCCGTTCGATGCGTTAGAAACCTATGGTGCCGATGCCATCCGCTGGTACTTCTATATTAATTCCGCACCGTGGCTGCCGAACCGTTTCCATGGCAAGGCGGTTATGGAAGGACAGCGCAAGTTCATGGGAACGTTGTGGAATACTTACGCATTCTTTGTACTGTATGCCAATATCGACAGCTTTGATGCAACCCGGTATACATTGGACTACGATAAACTTCCGGTTATGGACAAATGGCTCCTTTCCAAGTTAAATACCGTCATCAAAGAAGTGGACGATAACCTGAATAATTATCGCATCCCGGAGGCGGCAAGAGCGCTGCAGGGCTTTGTGGATGAGATGAGCAACTGGTATGTCAGACGCGGACGTGAGCGTTTCTGGGCAAAGGGCATGGAGCAGGATAAGATCAATGCCTATATGACCTTATACACCGCACTCGTAACGATCTCCAAGGTGGCGGCACCGATGATTCCGTTCATGACGGAGGAAATCTATCAGAATCTGGTGCGCAGTGTGGATCAGAATGCACCGGAAAGCATACATCTGTGTGATTTCCCGGTTGCAGATGAGAAGCTTATCGATAAGAAACTGGAAGAAGATATGGAAGCGGTGCTTGAAATCGTTGTCATGGGTCGTGCAGCGCGTAATACAGCCAATATTAAGAACCGTCAGCCGATCGGTACGATGTTTGTAAAATCCGATGTGAAGTTAGGTGAGTTCTATCAGGAGATCATTGAGGATGAACTGAATGTAAAGAAGGTGGAATTTACGGATGATGTCCGTGCATTCACATCCTACAGTTTCAAGCCGCAGCTTAAAACGGTAGGTCCGAAATATGGCAAGCAGCTTGGTGGTATCAAGAAGTATCTGGAGACATTGGACGGCAATGCGACGATGGATGAGTTAAATGCAGGAAAGACAGTTAACTTTGAGGTGGATGGTGTAACCGTAGAGCTTTCCAAAGAGGATCTGTTAATCGAGATGACCCAGAAGGAAGGCTATGTATCCGAAGCAGATAATTATATGACCGTCGTACTGGATACGAATCTGACAGAAAAGCTGATTGAGGAAGGCTTTGTATATGAGATCATCAGCAAAATCCAGACCATGCGTAAAGATGCTGATTTTGAGGTAATGGATCATATCAGGGTGTCCTTAAGCGGAAATGCAAAACTGGTTTCTGTTGTAGAAAATAATAAGGACATGATTGCAGGAAAGGTACTTGCAGATGAAGTGACGGAGGAGGAGACACTTGCTGTCACGAAGGAATGGAACGTCAATGGTGAAAATGTGACGATCTCTATTGAAAAAATGTAAGATTTATTCATAAAAAACCGCTTCCGGTACAGGAATCATTTCTGCCGGAAGCGGTTTTTTGTATAGTTTCCGGGTTTTGCAACTGCTTTTCAGAAAAAGGGGTGGAAAAACTTAGCAAAAAAATACGAAAAGTTTTACAAGCTGCCTAAAATGCGGTATACTATCAGAGATAAACTGCGTAAAGTAAAAAAGAATACGTGAATATACAAAGGCAGGAGGAGATAGCGATGGCAAAAAAGCCGACCTTAAAGTTTGACAAGGAACTATTTAAGAGGAGTGTTTTGTATAATATCAAGACTCTGTATCGTAAGAGCTTGGAAGAGGCAACGGAGCAGCAGATTTTTCAGGCAGTATCCTATGCAATCAAGGATGCAGTTGTGGACAACTGGTTAAAGACCCAGAAGGAATATGACAAAAAGGATCCGAAAACAGTTTACTATCTGTCTATGGAATTTTTAATGGGGCGTGCACTGGGCAACAATATTCTGAATCTTCAGGCTTATGATGATGTGAAGGAAGCGTTAGAGGAGTTAGGTGTGAACCTGAATGTGGTCGAGGACCAGGAACCGGATGCAGCGCTTGGAAATGGTGGCTTAGGCAGACTTGCAGCATGCTTTCTGGATTCTCTTGCAACGCTTGGCTATGCGGCTTACGGCTGCGGAATCCGTTACCGCTATGGTATGTTCAAGCAGGAAATCCGCGATGGCTATCAGGTAGAGGCGCCGGATAACTGGTTAGAGAACGGCAATCCGTTTGAGCTTCGCCGTCCTGAGTATGCCAAGGAGGTAAAATTCGGCGGATATGTTTCTGTAAAGATAGATGAAAAGGGTAGACAGAATTTTGTACAGGAAGGCTATCAGTCCGTTACAGCAATTCCGTATGATATTCCGGTAGTAGGCTATGGAAACGGCATTGTCAATACGCTTCGTATCTGGGATGCACAGCCGGTGGAATGCTTCCGTCTGGATTCCTTCGATAAAGGGGATTACCAGAAGGCAGTAGAGCAGGAAAACCTTGCAAGGAACATTGTCGAGGTGCTTTATCCGAATGATAACCACTATGCAGGCAAGGAGCTTCGTCTGAAACAGCAGTATTTCTTTATTTCTGCATCCGTTCAGGAAGCGGTAGCAAAGTATATGAGAAAGCATACGGATATTCGTAAATTCTATGAGAAGGTAACCTTCCAGTTAAACGATACTCATCCGACTGTAGCGATTGCTGAGCTTATGAGAATCCTGATGGATGAATATTATCTGACCTGGGATGAAGCATGGGATGTAACGACAAAGACCTGTGCTTATACCAACCATACAATTATGGCAGAGGCACTGGAAAAGTGGCCGATTGAGCTGTTCTCCAGACTGCTTCCGAGAATCTATCAGATTGTAGAGGAGATCAACCGCCGTTTTATTCTGCAGATTGAGCAGCGTTATAATGGCGTACAGGGTGTCAATGTACAGGAGAAGATCCGCAAGATGGCTATCATTTTTGACGGACAGGTGAAGATGGCGCATCTGGCTATCGTAGCCGGCTTTTCCGTAAACGGTGTGGCAAGATTACATACCGAGATTTTAAAGAAGCAGGAATTGAGAGACTTCTATGAAATGATGCCTGAGAAGTTTAATAATAAGACGAACGGTATTACCCAGAGACGATTCCTTTTACACGGTAATGAGCTGTTAGCTTCCTGGGTAACCGACAAGGTGGGCAGCGACTGGATTACGGATCTTCCGAAGATCAATAAGTTAAAGCTGTTTGCCGATGATCCAAAGGCACAGCAGGAATTCATGAATATCAAGTATCAGAACAAGGTACGTCTGGCAAAATATATTCTGGAGCACAACGGTATTGAGGTAGACCCGCGTTCCATCTTTGACGTACAGGTAAAACGTCTGCATGAGTATAAGCGCCAGCTTTTAAATATTCTGCATATTATGTATCTTTATAACCAGTTAAAGGAACATCCGGATATGGAATTTTATCCGAGAACCTTTATTTTTGGCGCCAAGGCGGCAGCAGGCTATAAGAATGCGAAGCTGACGATCAAGCTGATTAATGCTGTGGCAGAGGTAGTTAATAATGACCCGGCAATCGGCGGTAAGATCAAGATTGTATTTATCGAAAACTACCGTGTATCCAATGCAGAGTGGATCTTTGCAGCAGCAGATGTATCCGAACAGATTTCGACAGCAAGTAAGGAAGCATCCGGAACCGGTAATATGAAATTCATGTTGAACGGTGCGCTGACCCTTGGTACGATGGACGGTGCAAATGTGGAGATCGTGGAAGAAGTAGGCGAAGAGAATGCGTTTATCTTTGGACTTTCTTCGGATGAGGTTATTAACTATGAAAATCACGGCGGCTACAATCCGATGGATATTTTCAATAATGATGCGGAGATCCGCAAGGTGCTGATGCAGCTGATAAACGGAACTTATGCACCGCATGATCCGGAGCTGTTCCGTGATCTGTATAATTCGCTGCTCAATACCCAGTGTACAGCTAAGGCAGATACTTACTTTATCTTAAAGGATTTCCGTTCCTATGCGGAAGCACAGCAGAGAGTGGAAGAGGCATATCGGAATGAAAAAGGCTGGGCAAGAAGCGCTATTTTGAATGTGGCATGCTCCGGTAAGTTCACATCCGACCGTACCATTCAGGAGTATGTAGATGATATCTGGCATCTGGATCGTGTTGTATTGGATACGACAAAGCCGGATAAAAAGGTATTTTGAAGAGAAAAGAGATTTTGCAGGACTTGTAGGAAAAGAAACAGGCTATTAAGTCAGTGGGAGGAAAGCCATGGTAACATTACTCGAAGGCGGCGCCTATCTGATAAACGGTACGGAAATCGTACCGGACAATGGCGAGGCGCAGGCAGCGATCAAAAGTAAAACAGGAAAAGATATTACCAAAACGGAGGCGGCAAAGCAAACGATTGCATACGGCATTCTGGAGAGCCATAATACCTCTGGAAACATGGAGAAGCTTCGGATCAAATTTGATAAGCTGACTTCCCATGATATCACCTTTGTCGGTATCATTCAGACCGCACGTGCATCGGGACTGACCAAATTTCCGATTCCGTATGTGCTGACCAACTGCCATAATTCCCTTTGTGCAGTCGGTGGAACAATCAATGAAGATGACCATATGTTTGGTCTGACCTGTGCCAAGAAATACGGCGGTGTTTACGTACCGCCTCATCAGGCAGTCATTCACCAGTATGCAAGAGAGATGTTAGCCGGAGGCGGCAGGATGATTCTTGGTTCTGACAGTCATACCCGCTATGGTGCACTTGGTACGATGGCAATGGGTGAGGGGGGACCGGAGCTTGTAAAGCAGCTCCTTTCCCAGACTTATGATATCAACATGCCGGGTGTGGTTGGCGTGTATCTGACCGGAGAGCCGGTCAAAGGTGTCGGTCCGCAGGACGTGGCACTTGCCATTATCGGAGCAGTATTTTCAAACGGTTATGTCAAGAATAAGGTGATGGAGTTCGTAGGACCGGGTGTTTCCAGCCTGTCCGCTGATTTCAGAATCGGAATCGACGTCATGACAACCGAGACAACCTGTCTGTCTTCCATCTGGAGAACAGATGATAAGATCCAGGAGTTTTATGAGATTCACGGCAGAAAGGAAGAGTATGCTGAATTGAATCCGGGCGAGGTGGCATATTATGACGGCATGATTACGGTAGACTTAAGTAAGGTAAAACCGATGATTGCGATGCCGTTCCATCCGAGCAATACTTATACGATTGAAGAGTTGAATGAAAACCTCATGGACATTCTGGCAGAGACCGAGAAACGTGCCGCAGTCAGTCTGGATGGTGCGGTAGATTACAGCTTAAAGGAAAAAGTGCGTGACGGAAAGCTCTATGTGGATCAGGGAATCATTGCGGGCTGCGCGGGCGGCGGCTTTGAAAATATCTGTGAAGCAGCAGAAATCTTAAAAGGTGCCTACATTGGTTCCGATGGCTTTACGTTAAGCGTTTATCCGGCATCCATGCCGATTTATATGGAACTGATCAAAAATGGCTGTGCCGCTGCGATATTAGAGACGGGAGCGGTCATGAAGACGGCATTCTGCGGACCGTGCTTTGGTGCGGGCGATACACCGGCAAACAATGCGTTTAGTATCAGACATTCCACCAGAAACTTCCCGAACCGCGAAGGCTCCAAACTGCAGAGCGGACAGATTTCGTCTGTGGCTTTGATGGATGCCCGTTCGATTGCAGCAACGGCTGCGAATAAGGGTGTGCTGACTCCGGCAACCGAGTTTGCAGGAGAGATTCGGAAGTTCCAGTACCACTTTGACTCTAATATTTATGCAAACCGTGTCTTTGATTCCAAGGGTGTTGCAGATGAGAGCGTAGAGATCCAGTTTGGTCCGAATATCAAGGACTGGCCGGCAATGTGTGAACTGCCGCAGAATCTGGTACTGCGTGTTGTATCTGAGATTCATGATCCGGTAACGACGACGGATGAGCTGATTCCGTCCGGTGAAACATCTTCTTATCGTTCCAATCCGCTTGGACTGGCAGAGTTTACGTTAAGCAGAAAGGATCCGAATTATGTGGGTCTGGCAAAAGAGATGAAGGCAGTACAGGACAGTGTGATGGCAGACACGTGCCCGATTGAGGCAAATCCGAATCTGGATCTGGAGCATGTATATAAAGTCATTCGTACCGAGTATCCGGAGATGAGCCGTAAGAACACAGGCTTTGGTTCCACGATCTTTGCTGTGAAGCCGGGCGACGGTTCAGCACGTGAGCAGGCAGCTTCCTGCCAGAAGGTACTGGGCGGCTGGGCGAATATTGCAAATGAATATGCGACCAAGCGTTATCGCTCGAACCTCATCAACTGGGGTATGCTGCCGTTTATCATCAAAGAAGGCGAGCTTCCGTTCCATAATCTGGATTTCATTTTCCTGCCGGATATCCGTAAGGCAGTCGAAGAAAAGGCAGAAACGATCGTGGCATACCGCATCGGAGAAGAGAAGCTTGAGCAGTTCACCCTGACTCTGGGCGAGCTGACAGATGAGGAAAGACAGATTATATTAAAGGGTTGTCTGATTAACTACAACAGAATTTAACAGGCTACAATAAAAATGAAAGTAAAAAAGACTGCTGTGCGGGAAATGAACCTATGCAGCAGCTTTTTTATATAATAAGGAGTAAGACAACATGGTAACCTTACTATTGGCAATTATTTATCTGGCATTTATCAGTCTGGGACTGCCGGATTCCCTGCTTGGTTCGGCATGGCCAACGATGTATCAGGAGTTTGGGGTGCCGGTTTCCTATGCAGGGGTTCTTTCTATGATTATTTCACTTGGAACGATTGTATCGAGTTTACAGAGCGACAGAATGACCAGAAAGCTCGGAACTGGAAAGGTCATGGTTATCAGTGTGGCAATGACTGCGGCGGCGCTGTTTGGATTTTCCATCAGCCATTCTTACTGGGTGCTCTGCCTGTGGGCGGTTCCGTATGGACTGGGGGCAGGCAGCGTAGATGCTTCCTTAAACAACTATGTGGCACTTCACTTTGAAAGCCGCCATATGAGCTGGCTGCACTGCATGTGGGGTGTGGGTGCCTCGGCAGGACCATATATTATGAGTTATGCACTTATGGGCGGACAGGGCTGGAATATGGGATACCGTTATATTGCAGTACTACAGGTGGTGCTGACGGCAGTTTTATTTTTGAGTCTGCCCCTTTGGAAAAGCCAAACCGATACTTCCGGTGCAACGGGAAATGATATGGAAGCTGTGGGAAGCGTTGCGGATAATCCGCTTACACTGCGCCAGATCTTAGCCATTCCAGGCGCAAAGGAGATCATGACTGCCTTTTTCTGCTATTGTGCACTGGAGCAGACAGCGGGACTTTGGGCGAGCAGTTATATGGTGCTGAAGGGAGGTCTGTCTGCACAGGAAGCTGCAGGATATGCCAGCCTGTTCTTTGTTGGTATAACACTCGGAAGAGCCATCAGCGGATTTCTGACCATGCGTTTTACGGATGAGCAGATGATTCATCTGGGACAGGGAATTATTCTGGCAGGTATAGCGGCGCTGTTTCTTCCGTTTGGCAGAAGTGTGATGATAATTGGACTGGTTTTAATTGGTTTGGGATGTGCTCCGGTCTATCCGTGTATTATTCATTCCACACCGAAGCATTTTGGAGCAGATAAGTCACAGGCAGTAATCGGAGTACAGATGGCAAGTGCTTATATTGGCACCTGTCTGATGCCGCCGGTATTCGGATGGATTGCCAATCATATCAGTGTGGCGCTGTTTCCGGTATTTTTATTGATTATTTTATTGTTGATGATAGTGATGTATGAAAAATTATTAAGAAGGAGAAAAACAATATGATGAATCCAGCAGCATTTATGAAACTGATGAGCGCAAAAAACAAGTTTACGGAAAACCACCCCAAATTTGTGGCTTTTTTGAGTACGGTCTTTTCCAGAGGGATAGAGGCAGGAACTATTATCGAGATCACGGTGAAACGTCCGAATGAAGAGGCAATTACCTCCAACATCAGAGTACAGCAGAGCGATCTGGATCTGATGGAGGAATTGAAGGGACTGGCAAAGTAAGAAAGGAAAAGAAAATAAAAAGGGGAATAGAAAAAGGAATAGAAAAGGGAATAGAAAAGCCTTCAGCCGACATACAATAGGTAAGAAATCGGTGTGGAGGCTTTTTAGTTGAAGCAAAAAGTAAAAGAAATTGCCGTTCTGCTGTTGTTCTGTATTTTGCTTCCTTATGCGCTTGCCATGGTGACAGGGAAGGCCGGAAGAGGCGGGGAAGAAGCAGAAACCGGAGGAATCTATGTGACAGAAACCTCTTTGCGGGGGACAAAAAAGATTTCCACAGAAGAATATCTGGTGGGTGGGATGGCAGCAAGCATATCCCCGGAGTTTGAAATGGAAACTTTAAAGGCACAGGCTGTGGTTCTTCGGACAAATCTGTATGAGGCCTATGTCAGGGAAGGAAATAAAGCAGAGCGTGCAGTAGAGGGAGAGAAGGTCGGACAGCCGTATCTGACGCCCTGCCAGATGCAGACCCTGTGGGGTGCCGACTATGAAAAATGGAAGGAACGATGCACACAGGCAGTCCGAGAAACTACAGGAGAAATCATGACCTATGAGGGGATCCCGGTGAAGGCTCCTTATTTTTATGTCAGTGCAGGCAGGACAAGGGAGGGGGCGGAAGCTTTTCCGGGAGAGAGCTATCCCTACCTGACAGCAGTAGAATGCAGACAGGATATGCTTTGTCCGGAATTTTCGGTCCGGTATACATACAGCGCCCGTATTCTGGAAGAAAAATTGCAGGAGTTCTGGAACAGTCGTGGAAGTAGTGTGGCAGAAGCGGAACTTTCCGACTGGGAGCTTACGCGGGATGGCAGCGGCTATGTGGTACAGATTACAGAACCGGGTTCGGGAAAAAGCTGTTCCGGGGAAGCGGTACGGGAATTTCTGGATCTGCCGTCTTCCTGCTTTGAGTGGGAAAAGGAAAAAAATAAGATTAAGATTACGGTAAAAGGAAAAGGACATGGAATCGGCATGAGCCAGTTTGGAGCAAATGAACTGGCAAAACAGGGCAAGGACTACCGCACAATCCTGAACGTTTTTTTTGTGGAATTCAGATACAAAAAAATGAATAAAGCATCTTAAACCGGAAAAGCTAGTACTGAGGTGATAAGAATGCGAAGAAGCAATAAAAACAGCATGAAAAAAGAGAAAATAATCATGTTTATGTCTTCCGTATTTGTACTTTCCGCCCTGACGGTGACCGGAGTTTATGTGCGGGAAAAAAATGCGGCAGGAAAAGATGGCTATATAGTGGATTTGAGTGAAATGGAAGATCAGGTTTCCCAGAAATCAGACGATATAGCAGCGGTACAGCCGTCGAAACAGAATGTAATGGAGAACGATCTGGACTATGATCCGGGACTTGCAGCAGATTCTGCGGATGTTCAGAATCCGGGTCTGGAAAAAGCCCAGGATTATGGCATGGATCAGGAAGTAAATGGACAGGCAGAAGAGGAAGCAAAGAAGGAGAAAACATCGGATAGTGACCCGGGAGAGAAACAGGAATCCGGCGAAAACAAGGAGGTTTCAAGGACCTCTGCACAGGTGGCACAGGCAGTGCATTTCAGTGAAACCGATGGTCTGCAATGGCCGATTTCTGGAAATGTACTTCTGAATTTCAGTATGGACAAGACGGTCTTTTTCCCGACTTTAAAACAGTATAAGTATAACCCTGCGATTGTCATAGAGGCAGAAGAGGGGGAAAATATTGTGGCAGCGGCATCCGGTGAGGTGACAAAAATTTATTCGGATGCAGAGACCGGAGAGACGATTGTCATGAATCTCGGAGATGGCTATGAACTGACCTATGGACAGCTTTCGAATATTCAGGTACACACCGGAGATTATGTAGAAGCAGGAAAGATACTGGGTACGGTTGCCGCACCGACCAAGTACTACAGTGTGGAGGGAAGCAATGTTTATTTTAAGCTGACCAAGGATGGAGTGCCGGTTAATCCGTTAGGCAAACTTGGATAAGAACATGCTGATTATTGAAAACGGCAAGGTACTGACAATGGCAGGAAAAGAGTATGAAAACGGAAGCGTTGTCATACAGGATGGCAGGATCG
This sequence comes from Clostridiales bacterium, assembly GCA_012520645.1. Taxonomy (GTDB): domain Bacteria; phylum Bacillota; class Clostridia; order Lachnospirales; family Lachnospiraceae; genus JAAYNV01. The sequence goes on from JAAYNV010000018.1 coordinate 14,703, forward strand.
ATAAAGTTCTGCCCGGACAGGCATCCAAGGAGCTTTCACATGAAGAGGTCTGCTCTGCGCAGATTTTGGATGCACAGGGCGGTTGGATCATGCCGGGCATCATTGAAGCACACTGTCATATGGGAATTACGGAGGAGAAAAAAGGAGTGGAGGGAGATGACTGCAATGAGACAGTCAACCCCGTCACTCCGACACTGCGTGCAATGGATGCCATCAATCCGATGGATGCCGCCTTTGCAGAAGCAGTCCGTGCCGGAATCACATCAGCAATGATCGGACCGGGCAGTTCTAATGTGGTAGGCGGGCAGTTTGCATTTGTAAAGACAAAGGGACGTTGTGTGGATGAAATGACGGTTCTGTCTCCGGCAGCTATGAAGGTAGCTTTTGGAGAAAATCCTAAGAGTAATTATAGCGGGCAGAATCAGTCACCTGTGACCCGGATGGCGATTGCTGATCTGTTGAGAGAAGAACTTTTTGAGGCAAGGGCATATCTGGAGAATGATAAGAGACAGCCGGAATACCGCTATGAATGCTGGCGACCGGTTTTTGAGCATAAAATTCCACTAAAGGCACATGTACACCGGGTAGATGATATTTTTACTGCAGTGCGTATTGCAAAGGAATTTGGTCTGGACATGACGCTCGATCACTGCAGCGAGGGTCACCTGATTGCAGAGCAGATCGCGCAGACCGGATTTCCGGCGATAGTCGGGCCGGATCTTGCAAGCCGCAATAAAATAGAAGTGCAGAATATGGCTTTTAAGACGGCGGGCATATTGGAGAGGGCAGGAGTTCCCGTTGCCATCACGACAGACCATCCGGTATCGTTAATACAGTCTCTGCCCTTATGTGCCGGACTGGCAGTGAAAGCGGGGCTTTCCATGGAAGCGGGACTAAAGGCGATCACGATTCAGGCTGCAGAAATATGCAGAGTTGATCAGAGGGTCGGTTCACTGGAGGTGGGAAAGGATGCAGATGTTGCAGTTTTTACTGACAATCCCATGAAAACTTTTACAAAAACAATGTATACTGTCATAGACGGAAAAATATGTTATGATTACAGGACAGAGAAAAAATAGCAATACCCGTGTGCAGTGAGTCTGTGCGCGGGTTGTTTCTGTGTGGTACGCAAAGAGTGGGCAGGCAGACTCTTTATCCGGTATTCGGGATTTTCAACCTTTACCCACAGGAAAATAGGGGGTATAATAAAAAAAATATCCGAACGGAGGATAGAAGTTGAAAAGAGTTTACAGTATATGTCTGGTCGTTCTTCTGCTCTTTTTGAGCGGCTGTGAAACCCAGCCTGATTTTTGGGGGACGGAGAGGGGAGAGGGCCTGACTGTGCCGGATACGCTTGGCGAATCCGAAAATATTTTATATACCGTAATCCCGGGAAGACCGAACATTATGGTAAACCAGGTCGGATATCGTCCGGAGAGCAAGAAAACAGCCATATTCCGTGGGCAGCTTGCGGCGGATGCGGTGGAATTCCGTATTATAGACAGTCGTACTCAGAAGGCTGTATTTACCGGCAGGACGGAAGGAAAGGGACAGGATCCCGACACGGGAGATTATATCAGTTATGGACAGTTTACCGAAGTGAATACGGAGGGTGACTATTATGTAGAGGCAGATGGAATCGGACGGTCCTGCATATTCCGTATTGGGAAAGATATTTACGGTGAGGTATTTCGAAAGACTTATCATACACTGGAAGCGGGAGCGGAAGCAAACGGTATTCAGGAAAACTGTTATGTGCTAGCCAATCTTCTGACCGCATATGAGCTGTATACGCAGATCTGTACATATGAACTGACACAGAATCGGGAAGAAATACCACAGCCGCTTGTATTTGCAAGGGTTCAGGTGGAAAAGATGGCAGCCGGGCAGGATGATGTAAGCGGAGCCATTGGAGGAGATGCGACAAAAAGCGCTGCCTTTGCCGGTGTGGCAGGGCAGTTGTCACGATTGTATCGTGCCTATGACAAGAACTATGCAGAGCAGTGCAGAAAGACGGCAGAAAAAGCATGGAAGTATGCAGAACGCGGGAAAGCAGAGAAGGATGAACTGTACTATGCGTCAGCACAGCTTTTCAGGCTGACGGGAAATGAGCAATACCACCAGGCAGTCAAAAGTTATCTGAATCAGAAGGAAAGCATCCCCAAGGGAATACAGGATATGGAAATCTATGGAGATGTGACTTATCTGATGACGGAAAAGAATGTGGATGTGGAACTATGCAAATTCAGAATGGATAAACTGATGGATGAGGTAGAAGCAATCGCCAGCCAGTCTCATGAGGATCTGTATCAGACGGTCGGAGCAGCGGCGGAGGGAAACATGGATGGGATGTTAAGGGAGATGGTCAGACTGGCAGTGGTGGATTATGTGATTACGAACCATGAGTATGCGACTGTCATGGAGAACCATCTTCATTATCTGTTAGGCAGAAACCCGCAGGCATCAAGTTATCTTGGCGGTTTTGGGACATATTCCCAGGCTGGCAGGAAGCAGGATATTTTAAAGAGCCCTGAGCGGAGTGCAGAGCTGTTGTTCATGATGAGTGCCGTTATGAATCATGCCATGGACGGACAGCAGTAAATACAATATTATGAGCAGGAAAGGAGCTTGTATATACAATGAAAATAGTGGTTTTGGCAGGAGGTATCAGTACAGAGCGGGATGTATCACTGATTTCCGGACGAATGATCTACGAGGCTTTAAAGAAAAAGGGACATGAACTGGTACTGATCGACGTATATCTTGGATATGACAAGGAGGATTATAAAGAGGTCTTTACGAAGGATGAGGACTGGGCAAAAGAAATTCAGGCGATCAAAGCAGATAATCCGGATATAGAGAAAATAAAAGCCATGCGTCCGGATGGGGATAAAAATTTCTTCGGACCACATGTAATCGACATCTGTCAGATGGCAGATATTGTCTTTATGGCACTTCACGGAGAAAACGGAGAAAACGGGAAGATTCAGGCAGCCTTTGATCTGGTGGGCATCCGTTATACGGGAACCGATTATGTGAGCAGTGCGCTTGCCATGGATAAGGCCATTTCCAAGGAACTGTTTTTACAGAATCATATTCCGACACCGATGGGCTTTTGTGTGGATGTCTCAGAGGCAATGGAGGCAGAACCGACCTATCCCAGTGTGGTAAAGGTGTGCTGCGGAGGCTCCAGTGTCGGTGTGTATATGGTAAACAATAAGGAAGAATATGCAGCAGCAGTGGAGGATGCGAAACGTTATGACAGCAGTCTGGTCGTGGAGCAGTATATAAAGGGCAGGGAGTTTTCGGTTGGAGTCATTGACGGCAGGGCACTCCCGGTCATTGAAATCGCACCGTTGCAGGGCTTTTATGATTACAAAAATAAATATCAGGCAGGCAGTACGGTAGAGACCTGTCCGGCGAATATCCGTGACGAGGTACGAAAGAAAATGCAGGATGCGGCGGAGCAGGTATACAGGGTACTGCGTCTGAAATCCTATGCGAGAATGGATTTTATGATGGATGAGCAGGAAAATGTATACTGTCTGGAAGCAAATACCCTTCCGGGAATGACACCGACCTCCCTGCTTCCGCAGGAGGCAGCAGCAGAGGGAGTTTCCTTTGAGGAGCTGTGTGAGAAACTGATTGAAGTTTCTATGGCAAAATATGGAGCATAGACAGAGAAAGGCAGAAAAGTATGGAATCACAGGAATCAAGGATGTTTGGTATGACACCGAGGAAAATGGCAGAGGCATGCCATGGCATTTATACGGGTGCAGAGGAAGCAGCGGACATAGAAATCACGGGAGCTGTACTGGATTCAAGAAAGGTAGAGAAAGATTATCTGTTTATCGCTACCAGAGGAGAGCGGGTGGACGGACATTCCTTCATTGATACTACTTATGAAAAGGGTGCACTCTGTGTGCTGGGTGAGGAGCCGCCCAAGGATTCGGAAAGACCTTATATTCAGGTAGAGGATTCCTTTGCTGCATTAAAGGCGATTGCGGAATACTACCGAAAATGTCTGGATATCAAGGTTGTCGGTATTACCGGAAGTGTAGGAAAGACCAGCACAAAAGAATTTATAGCATCCGTGCTGGCAGAAAAATACAAGGTTTTAAAGACCGAGGGAAATTTCAATAACGAAGTAGGTCTTCCGTTGACGGTACTGAAACTTTGCAGAGAGCATGAAATTGCCGTATTGGAGATGGGTATCAGTGATTTCGGGGAAATGCACCGTTTAAGTCAGATCGCAAGACCTGACATCTGTGTCATGACGAATATCGAGCAGTGCCATCTGGAAAATCTGGGTGACAGAGCGGGCATTCTGCGTGCAAAGTCGGAGATTTTTGATTTTATACAAAAGGATGGAAGGGTGATTGTAAACGGAGAGGATGATATGCTGGCATCCATTTCCAAGGTAGAGGGGAAAGCACCGATACAGTTCGGAATGGATGGTTCCAAGGCAGTCTGGGCAGACCGGGTCGTGAGCAAAGGTCTGTTTGGCTCTGAGGCGCTGATCCATACACCGCTTGGCGAATTTCCTGCCAAAGTGCCGCTTCCGGGCGGGCATATGGTTTATAATGCCCTTGCCGCTACGGCGGTAGGAATCGAACTGGGACTGTCGCTTGCACAGATTGCGGAAGGCATTCGTAAGGTGCAGGCAGTCGGAGGACGGAGCAATATCAAGCAGCAGGGGACGCTCGTGGTGATTGATGACTGTTATAATGCCAATCCGGTTTCCATGAAGGCGGCTCTGGACCTGCTTTGTACCGCAAAAGGGCACAGGACGGCGATACTGGGTGATATGTTTGAACTGGGAGAACGGGAAGTTTCTTTACATGAGGAAATAGGAGCTTATGCGGCAGAAAAGAATATTGATTGGCTGATCTGTGTGGGAAAGCTGTCAAAGCATATGTATGATAAGGCTTGTGAGACGTATGGAAATATGGTGTCTGTACAGGGCATTCCAAAGCAGGGGGCTGTGTCATACTTTGAAACAAGGGAAGAACTGCTTGTGGAGCTTCAGAAAAATCCTCTGAACAAGACGACTGTTCTGGTGAAGGCTTCTCATGGCATGGGCTTTGATGAGGTGGTAAGGATGTTGGAGCGGCAGGCATAGCTTTGTATAAGACGCAAAAGAAGATGTATTTGATATAAAAAAACCAGGGTCATACAAGACTCTGGTTTTTTTCATACATGGCTGCAATCTGTTCCTCTGCCAGTTTCGGAAGCTTTTTTCGTTCCTCCCTGGAAAGCTCTGTCAGAAAAATGGGTTTTCCGTATTCCACTACGACATGCGTTTTTTTCATTCGTGGCAAATGTGCTTCCCAGATATCTGCAGAATTGTTGATGGCAATCGGGACTACCGGGCAATCTGCTTTTTCTGCGATTTTAAAGCTTCCGGCATGAAAGGGCAGCAGCGGTTTATCGGTTTCGTTTCGTGTACCTTCCGGGAAAATACAGATGGAAATACCGCTTTTTACTTTATCTACTCCGGTCAGTATGGTCTTAAGACCTTCTTTGATGTTTTCACGATCCAAAAAAAGGCAGTGGAGATTTTTCATCCAGTCAGCAAGCAGCGGTACATGCAGCATTCCCTTTTTGGCAACATATCCGGTCGGGCGGGGTACTCTTGTATAGGTCAGGAGAATATCAAAGTAACTGCGGTGGTTTGCAACATAGAGAACCGAACGGTCCTTTGGGACATTTTCTTCTCCGAGAATGGTTGTGGATACACCGGCTAAAAAAAGGCAGCACCGGAATGCCCAGTTTACAATCGAAAGTGAGCTCCTGTTTTTTAAATCCATATTAAATTTCCCGATGATCCACTCTATGATCAGCAGGGGAATGCTGAGGATCAGAAACAGGATTACAAAAGATGCTACTAAAATAAATCGTATCATTTTTATTTTCCGTCCTTTTACATGATAAGCCAAAAACGCTAATGAATTAATTATAGCGGACGAAAGAGAGGAAATCAATAGGCATGAGCCTTGAGTTTCAGCAATCGCAACAACTTAGGCAGCTTGTTTTTCTAATGGAATTACGGACCTTCTTAAAAACCGCAAGCTGTGAATTAAAATAGAGAAAGTGTTGCAGTAAAGAGGTGATTGTCATAGGTAAGATTTACAACACCTTGATATTTTTCAGCAGTAGTTCGGACGATATCAAGTCCAAGTCCATGATGCAAGTGGTCATATTTTGAGGTAGACAATCTGTGGTTTGCATCAAAGGGAGAGGTATGGCAGGAATTTTCTATTTTTATAAAGTAAAATCCACGTATATGGCGCATGGATACACTGATTTTCCTAGGAATATTATCTGGCAGACGACAGCATTCTTCTATAGCATTATCCAGCAAATTAAATAGAATTGTGCATATATCCTCTGATTCTAAATGACTACCTGAATAAAATTGCGCATCAATCTGCATGGCAATTTGTTTTTGTATAGCCTCTTGATTTTTATAGTTTAATACAAAATCAATAGAGGAGTCGCCGGTTATAACAGTGCTGTCAAAAGATGACAGTGGAGTAAGCAGTTCATCCAGTGCAGAAAGAGCTTCTGCTGTCTGGTGATTATTGAGTTTGTGGCGTATACAGAGTAGGTTGTTTTTTAAATCGTGGCGTATGTGTGCATCAGCCTGATAAAGTTCTTTGATTCGATTATAGTTTTCTTCTAAGTGTGTATTATGTAATTGAAAGAGAATTTGTTTATCCTGTTCTTCCCGGTATTTATGATAAATAAGGAGAAAAGCCAGCAGTGCTGATTGCGTTAATGCAAATAAAATCCAGTAGAATAATGTATTGATACCGGCAGAGCAGAAGGTCATATAAATAAGATAGAATATACCTGTGTAAGAAAATAGAGTTAGTGGAAAGATTGCAGCCGATCTGTACAGAGAATAGGAAAAATGAAAACTTAGTTTATAGAAAAGAAAACAGAGCAAAAGCAGGGTGCATTTTGATATTACTAAGAAAATTAGGCGGATAGGAGAAAATCCCTTTGTTATTTTTTCTGCTAAATCGGGAATGGAAAAAAGTGTACCGACAGAGGAAATATAGAAAATGTCAATACTGTGAATGAGTAGGCAATAAAAGCCGGATAGTGAGAAGCTAAAGAAGGGATTTACGTGAAACAGAAAAGCAGCGGATATACTGAAATAGAGCGGAGCCAGAAAAAGGGCGAGAAGTGAAAAAAGGTGTAGACTATTGCATAGAAGAATAAGAGAAGACAAAATAATGCTGTGAAGAAGCATTACGGTGGTTTTTCGAGAATATGAACCGTTACGGAAAAATATAGAGATGAAGAAAAAACCGCAGGAAGTTTCCAGAAGTGTTGAAATAATTTCGGCAGAAATATAAATGCTGTTCATAAATGATTCCCCCAGTATTGTGTAATGGCATTTCGGACATTAGCAAGGTGAGAACGGCTAACGTTAAGAATAGTACCATCTGATAAAGTTAATACATTTTTATCGAGACGCATTGCATGATAAAGGTTTATTAGAATGCCGTGCTCAATAAATGTGAAATCAGAAGAAGACAGACGTGCATAAACGGTATGGAGACTTGCACGTTCTTTTTCTAAACCATTTGAGAGATGGAAGATGATGTTTTTTCCATCCCGGTCAATAAAGAGAATCTGACGGTAGGGTATTTTACAAGAAAAGCAAGGCCTTTGAAGAAGGTAAAATTTTTCGTTTTGTAGTGCAAGCAATGAAAAAGTATCCTTTAGAGCAGGAATAAGCTTTGAACTTAGTAGTGTCTTTGGGATATAGCGGAATATATCAAGATCAAATGCTTCAATGGCATATTGGGTATGTGAAGTAATAAAAAGGATTATAGCATCTGACTGGCTGTCCCGTATTTGTTTTGCCAGAGTCATTCCACTGATTTCAGGTAGTTCAATATCAAGAAGAAAGAGATCATAATAATACTGCTGTTCTTTGAGTGTTTGACTTAAAAGAACACTGCTCGTATAAGGCGTTAAGGAGTGAGGGATAGATTCAGTGTGACAAAATGTCTCTACAGTATTTTGGAGAAAATCCAAATCTTCTTTGTTATCTTCACAAATCGCAATATTGTACATCAATAGGTTCTCCTTGGTACAAAGTGGTGCTATTAGGTTATTATAAGCTACTTTCCTAAATAGGGCAATAAAATATGAAATGCAGATTACGGACAAAAAATGACAGATTACGGACAAAGACACTATTTACTTTGTTAATGTGATAAGGTATAGAAAAGGAGCAGAGATGTTAAAAAAGTGGGCGGAAAAGAGTACAGCAATTTTGTATGGAAATCATATCATTGAGGAGAAAATAATACCATTATATGTATATGGATTTCAGCTATTATATTCCATTTTACTAATTGGAACAAGTACGTTTTTACTTAGTGTATTGTTTCAAAGGAAAGCAGAGTGGTTTATTTTTATATTTTGTTTTTTTGTTTGCGATTGTGTGTTGGAGGATATCATGCCCCCACATTTCATAGTTGTTTCATAATATCAAATATAATTTTTTTAATGATTCTCGGCATGACAGAATTATCGGTTAAAATATTTCAGTTAAAGAGTATGGAAATATTATTTTATGTCGTTGCAATGGTATATATTGATTATCGAATGCCTCAAAGAGCAAGGTGGGAGGGGATATGTAATAAGAAAATTAGTAAAAAAAGAATACAGGAACGTTGGCTCTTTGGAGTGCAACTATGTGGAATATTGTACATGTACATTAACCCAAATGTAAATTCGAGATATATGAATTGTGCAATTATAGCAACCTTTGCGGTTGCCGTAATGATAATTCCAATAAAGGAGGAGAAACAAGATGAAGCGAGTACTAAGGTTAGTATCAAGGGCAGTTGAGAAGGTGGCATATGCTGGTGCAGGAACTATATCAATGGGTTTTACTTTTCAACCGGATATGCCGAAGGAGTTGGAGAAAAGAAGGAGAGGTGAGGAACAGTGTAAGGAAATAAATGGGGATAGCAACTAAAAGTTCTTATAAGGATGGAGGAAATAAAAATGTTAAAGAATACGTATTTAAAAAAAGTAGCATCTGTTTTATTAGTTTTTACTTTATTGTTTGGTATGTCTATTTCCGCTTGCGCAGCACAAAAATATGGACCATGTCCGAGATGTGGTACGAAAAATTATAGTTATGGATATGATCCGAGTGCAAAAATAACAACAGTATCACATAATCCGGGGACATATTGTAACTACTGTAAAAAAGTGATACCAGAAGGAGAATCACATCTTTACGAATATACAAGTGATAAATATTTCTTTGTATGCGAAGGAAGTGGATGTGCGCATTTATCTTATATGAACAGGGGGTATACACTACTTTATGATAATCCATATAGAAACCATAAAATTGTAAAGGTTCAATAGTAGTTGTTAGAGGAAAACAATTTCCTGGGTATATATAGGAAAAGTGTGTAATAAATATATTTAGGATATAAGTCGATAGTTTGTGTATGAAGTTGTGTGTCACATAAAAGAAAGAGTAAGAGAGAATACATTCTGAAAAGGGGGATGATTCTATGCAGATAACGAATACAAGTCAGACAAATATGTATACAGGGTTTTCAAGGGCAGTATCAGCAAAGCGTAATCCGGTATTTCAGACGGAAAAAGTAAATACAGACGGGAAACAGACAAGCGAAGAAGGCGTTATTGCATACTATAATGAGCTTGCGCGGGAATTCCCAGATGTGGCTTTTAAAGTGTCGGATTCCAATCGATTTTCTGTGTCTGGAACAGACGAGCCGATTATCGGATATAAAGGAAACAGCTATCAGACATCCTCTGCATTTGGCATGCCGGGAAAATGCAGTATTGAAATAGATTTTTGTGTATTGGAAAAAATGATACAGGATGTGGATTTTGCAGAGCAGATTAAAGCTGAAATCACACTGACGCAGAATAGTTATAAGATGTATGGTCAGTGGCTAAAAAGGGATGGTTATGAATATGGTTTCCGTTTTATACGCATGGAGGGAGGTCAGCTTGCAAAAGGATTTGCAGAATGTCATTGCCAGCCTTCTTCGGATGATGAAATACGGAAAATGAGGCAGAAGACAGGGGGAGATGAAAGAAAAATACGATTGGATCATCCGGCGGTGACACAGACTTCCTCAGAAGAAATTTTTATGGAAATGTTGGATGAAACACATAGAAGGCAGCGGCTGCAAAACCGGGAACGCAGAAAAGAGGAATGGCAGGATAATCAGTGGAAGAGACGCATGGCAGAGGAGCATTATAGTTTTCTGTAGTGGCACAGACCGGGATTTTTCAGAAAGTCAAGGAATAGGAAGAAACGGTAGAACATAAGCTGATATTAACAGAAAATGTGAAAGGCTTGGCAGAATGGAAAAAAGTGGAATGTAATACAGCTTTTTTGTATGGCGGGCATGGTTTTGGTGCTTTTGGCCGGATGCGGAATGACGGGGGAAAAAACAGATAAAATCAGGGATCTGGAATTTACGGTGGTCGGAGAGGAACGACAGCCTGAGGAGCTGAAAAAGATTCTGGAAGAAAAAAAGGCAGAAGAATTTAAAATGACATATACAGATCAGGAATACCTCTATATATGTATCGGTTATGGGGAACAGGCAACAGGAGGCTACAGCATTACGGTCAATGAACTTTATCTGACGGAGAATGCGGTCTATGTGAGTACGAACCTGATCGGTCCGGCACCGGAGGAAAAGAAAGAGGGAACTTCCTATCCGTATATTGTGCTGAAGACAGAGAATGTGGATAAAAGTGTTGTCTTTGATTAAAGAAAGGGAAAGAGCAGACTGTGTGATCTGCTCTTTTTTCTGGTATTTTTTGTGGCATGAAATTATTTTTTCTGTCTGGATTTTTTGGGCTTCGGCGCCGGAAGCTCTTCGTAGGTAGCCAGAATGAATCGGGTCATCAGCTCTTTGTCATCTACGGAGTCTACGACAAACTGTGGTTTGGCTCCTTCATAGGGAGGCGCTTCTTTGAGGTCCGGGCAGACGGCAAGTCCGGCAGCAGTCTTTTTCACAAAGAACTGGTCATCACAGACGGAACCTATGAGTTTGCCGTTGCAATAGAGACCGTATTCACCAAACATCTTTCGATAGGTAATTTCTCCGGCGCCGCTTAGCTGGTCGCAGACATATTCCACAAGTTCTAAATTGGAAGCCATGGTATTCTCCTTGTCTTTTCTTTTTTTATGGATGCAGTATAACAGGAAGAAATTTTTTTGTCAAAAGAGAGCTTTCGAGCTTATAGACCTTTGAAATTTTTAACAAATTTATTTGAGGATTTCTTCAAAATGCGGTATGCTAAGAAAAGTAATTTGCGTTTTCCTTTTTAGAACCATATATTTTAAATCTGAAAGCAGGAAAATTTTAAAGCAAATACATAGAAACATATGAGGGAGAAATGATTTATGGAAAAGTTGAAAGCATTTTTGAAACGCAAAGACATTGTCATTTCCGTAAAGCGCTACGGGATTGACGCACTTGGAGCTATGGCACAGGGTTTGTTTTGTTCGCTGTTGATTGGTACGATCATTAATACTCTGGGAACGCAGTTTCATATTCCGTTTCTGACCATGACGGTTGCTACGGTAAACAATGTCGAATATACGGTTGGTTCTCTGGCAAGTGCTATGAGTGGACCTGCCATGGCGGTTGCAATCGGTTATGCACTGCATTGTCCGCCACTTGTGCTGTTTTCTCTGATTACGGTAGGATTTGCTTCGAATGCGTTAGGAGGAGCCGGGGGTCCGCTGGCAGTACTCTTTATTGCGATTATCGCATCGGAGCTTGGAAAAGCTGTTTCCAAGGAAACAAAGATTGATATTCTTGTGACCCCGTTAGTAACGATAGGCGTGGGTATCGCACTCTCTGCATGGTGGGCACCTGCGCTTGGCAAGGCAGCCATGGAGCTTGGCGGACTCATTATGTGGGCGACGAATTTGCAGCCGTTTCTGATGGGAATTCTGGTATCGGTGTTAGTCGGTATTGCACTGACTCTGCCGATTTCTTCTGCAGCAATCTGTGCGGCGCTTGGTCTGACCGGACTGGCAGGCGGTGCAGCTGTGGCAGGCTGTTGTGCGCAGATGGTCGGCTTTGCCGTGATGTCTTTCCGGGAAAACAGATGGGGCGGGCTGGTATCCCAGGGAATTGGAACCTCCATGTTGCAGATGGGCAATATCATAAAAAATCCAAAGATATGGATTGCGCCGATTCTTACATCCGCGATTACCGGTCCGATCGCAACCTGTGTATTTCATCTGGAAATGAACGGAACACCAGTATCTTCCGGCATGGGAACCTGCGGATTCGTGGGACAGATTGGTGTGTATACAGGCTGGATGAACGATATCGCACAGGGTACCAAAACGGCAGTGACCATGCAGGACTGGGCAGGACTTCTTTTGATTTCCTTCATTTTACCGGCAGTGCTCTGCCCGCTGTTTAACAGTATTTTAAAGAAAATCGGCTGGGTGAAGAGCGAGGATATGAAGCTCGTTTAAGCATCTGGTTTATGAAGAGAAAAGCCGGAGGTAGCGTTGAAAGCCCTGATATGGTAAAATGTCTGGAAGAAGGCAATGTTTCAGAAGAGGTTTCGCAATGTGTTATACCATGGAGGAAATTGAAAAAACAAGAGGAGGACACCCCATGCTGCTGTTAAAAAACGGCTTTGTATATGACCCTGCAAGCGATTTGCAGGGAAAGAAGGATATTTTGATAAAGGACGGCAGAATCGTGCGGATCGCAGAGCCGGGAGAACTGATCAAAGAGGCGGCGGATGCGTACATGGATCAGGTGCAGGAAAACGGTCTGGTGGATCTGGACGTATTGGATCTGGAGGGCTGTCAGGTGGCGCCCGGACTGGTGGACGTGCATGTGCATTTCAGGGAGCCGGGCTTTACCCATAAGGAGGACATACAGACCGGAGCAGGAGCAGCGGCAAAGGGTGGTTTTACGACGGTCGTGCTGATGGCAAATACAAAGCCTGCCGTAGACAATGTGGGGACGCTGCAGTATGTTTTAGAAAAGGGAAAACAGACAGGCATCCATGTGGAGAGCTGCGGTACGATTACCGAGGGCTTAAAAGGAGAAAAACTGACAGATATGTCAGTTCTTAAAAAGGCAGGAGCGGTCGGTTTTACAGATGACGGTATTCCGATGTTAAATGCACAACTGGTGAAGGATGCAATGAAGCAGGCAGCTCTTTTGGATGTGCCGCTCAGCTTTCATGAGGAAGATCCTGCCTATATTCAGAACAATGGTGTAAATGCAGGAACGGCATCCGCGCATTTTGGCATCGGCGGTTCCGACAGACGGGCAGAGATTACGCTTGTGGAGCGGGATACAGAACTGGCGGTTGAGACGAGGGCAAAGGTGAATATCCAGCATATCAGTACAAAGGAAGCCGTGGAGTTAGTCAGACAGGCGAAAAAGAAAAATCCTTTTATTTGTGCGGAAGCGACTCCCCACCATTTTACATTAACGCAGGAGGCAGTGATTGAGCACGGAACGCTTGCCAAGATGAATCCGCCGCTTCGGGAGGAAGCGGACAGGCTTGCCATCATCGAAGGATTAAAGGACGGAACGATTGATTTTATCGCGACGGATCATGCGCCTCACAGCGTGGAAGAAAAGGCGCAGGACATTACCAAAGCACCCAGCGGTATTATTGGACTGGAGACGGCGCTTGCACTCGGGATTACGAATCTGGTGCGGACAGGGGAACTGTCCATGCAGGAGCTTTTACGGAAAATGACCTGCAATCCGGCGCGGTTTTATAAGCTGGAAGCAGGTGAGATCAAGGTGGGGGCACCTGCAGATCTCGTGATTTTTAAAGAGGATGAAACATTTGTAGCAGGAGATTTTGTATCAAAATCACAGAATTCTCCGTTTACGGGGCAGACGCTTTACGGAAAGGTACATTATACGATCTGCAGGGGCAAGGTAGTCTATGCCGCGAAGAGCTGAGGGAAGTTTTGCAGGAAATGCAATGAAAAGGAAAAGAGGATGGAGGAAACAGATCATGGCACAGAAACAAAAGGTGACAGCGGTGGTATGTTCGCAGAAGGAAATTGCACCGGATATTTATGATATGTGGCTGGAAACGGAGTTGGCAGAGAGTGCAAGGGCTGGAGCATTTATCGCACTTTATCCGAAGGATAAGAGTACCCTGCTTCCGAGACCGATCAGCATTTGTGAGATAGACAGGGAGAAACATAGACTTCGAATTGTTTACCGGATTGCAGGAAAGGGAACAAAGGAATTTTCTGCATATAAGAAAGGGGATACCGTGGAGATCCTCGGTGTGCTCGGCAACGGCTTTCCGACGGAAAAAGCGGAAGGCAGGAAAGTCTTCCTAATGGGAGGCGGTATCGGAGTTCCTCCGCTGTTAGAAACCGCCAGGGTTCTTGACGGAATGGGAATACAGGCTGACATTATTGTCGGCTATCGCGACAGTAAGCTCTTTTTAAAAGAGGATCTGGAGCAGTATGGAAAGGTATTCATTGCTACCGAGGATGGCAGTGTGGGAACAAAGGGTAATGTTATGGATGCCATTTCAGAGAATGATCTGAAGGCGGATATTATCTTTGCATGCGGACCGATGCCGATGCTTCGTGCAATCAAAAAATATGCAGAGGAAAGCGGTACAGAAGCTTTTATTTCATTAGAAGAGCATATGGCGTGCGGTGTAGGGGCATGCCTGGGATGTGTATGTAAGACAAAGCAAGTGGATCACCACTCTCACGTACACAATGCCAGAATCTGTACGGACGGACCTGTTTTTGATGCAAGGGAGGTAGACATCTGATGAATACAAAGGTGAGTATTGCAGGAGTAGAGTTTAAAAATCCGGTTATGACTGCTTCCGGCACTTTCGGTTCCGGCATGGAATACAGTGAATTTGTGGATTTAAACCGTCTGGGTGCGGTCGTGACAAAGGGTGTCGCAAATGTACCGTGGCAGGGGAATCCGACGCCCCGTGTGACAGAGGTATACGGTGGAATGTTAAATGCCATCGGTCTGCAGAATCCGGGAATCGATGTCTTTATCAAGAGGGATATTCCGCTTTTAAAACAGTATGATACCAGGATTATCGTGAATGTCTGCGGAAAAACGGTTGAAGATTATGTAGAGGTTGTGGAAAGACTGGGCGATACGGACATTGATATGATGGAGATCAATGTGTCCTGTCCAAATGTCAAGGAGGGCGCGATCGCTTTCGGTCAGAAGGCAGATTGTCTGTATGACATTACGGCGGAGTTAAAGAAGCATGCAAAGCAGCCGATCATGATGAAATTAAGCCCCAATGTGACGGACATTACGGAAATGGCAAAGGCGGCTGAGGCAGCAGGGGCCGATGCGATTTCCCTGATCAATACACTGACCGGCATGAAGATCGACATTCACAGAAGATGCTTTGCGCTTGCCAATAAGACGGGCGGTATGTCCGGTCCGGCAATCAAGCCGATTGCCGTGCGTATGGTATATCAGTGTGCAAATGCTGTAAAGATTCCGATTGTTGGAATGGGCGGTATTGCAACGGCAGAGGATGCGATTGAATTTCTGATGGCGGGTGCAACTGCCGTTTCAGTCGGTGCCATGAACTTTATCAATCCTTATGCGACTACTGAGATTGTGGATGGAATTGAGGCTTATATGAAGCAGTATGGAATAGAGGATGTGAAGGAACTGGTCGGTGCCGTAAAATAGTAATGGAAAAAATGCCGGAGTAAAAGGAGGATACCTGTTTGCTTCCGGCATTTCTTGAATTTATAACATATTTTTTGCTCTCTTCTCATACATTATAGCAGTAAACCCGGAAAAAAGGAGACCTGCTATGGAACTGGTAAAGAAAAATATACATATGGACCGAATACGAGCCAAAGCGACCGACCAGATTACTCTGGATGATGATATTAATGTTTCGGACAGTATGCCGGACGCCCAGACGATCATTCTGGATAAGGCAGAGGTGAGGATTGAAGAAGTAAAGGGAACAACCGACCATGTAGCAGTGAAGGGACTGCTGCTTTTTTCGGTGCTCTATCAGACGGATGAAGAAAACAGTACGCTATACTGTATGAATGGAAAAATTCCTTTTGATGAACAGATGTATATGGAGGGAGCAGAGAATACGGACACCATTAATGTGAAATGGGAACTGGAGGATTTTAACTCTTCGCTGATCAATTCCAGAAAGCTCAATATTCAGGCGCTGATAGCGCTGACGCTTACCATTGAGGAATTATATGATGAGGAAACGGCGGTTGAGCTGTGTATGGAGGAACAGACAGAATGCTGCAGAAAGCAGTTGGAAATTGCACAGATTGCCGTGAACAAGAAGGATATTTTCCGTCTCAAGGAAGAAATACAGCTTCCGCAGAATGAGCCGAATATTGCACAGGTGCTCTGGCAGAGTATACAGCCTTCCAATATACGGTTTGAACCGATGGAGGAAAAGATCGGGATTGAGGGCGAGGTGAACCTGTTTCTTTTGTATGAAGGAGAGGGAGAGGACAGCCCGGTCAGAACCTTTACGACTTCGCTTCCGGTCAAAGGAAGCATAGAATGCCATGGGTGCATGGAACATATGTTTTCAGATATCGGCTGTACGGCGTCCCATCAGGAAATAGAAATACGTCCTGATTTTGACGGAGAAGAGCGGGTCATCGGGCTGGATATGGTGCTGGATCTGGATATTAAGCTGTATGAGCAGGAGACTATGGAAATCCTTTCGGATGTTTATGGTGTGACAAAGGAAATAGAGGCAGTAACACGACCGGCAGAATACCGCCGTTTCCTGCCGGTAGAGGACGGAGAGTGCAGAATTTCCGATCATATGAAAATCCGAAGCGGAAGTGCGCAGATGCAGCAGATCCTGCATAGTGAGGGCTGCATCCATATGGATAATATACAGTGGACAGATGGTGGAATTTCGATAGACGGAAGCATTGAAATCAAGGCGCTTTACCGGACTATGGATGAGAAAATGCCGTACAGTTCCATTCATGCGACATTTCCGTTCCAGTATGTGCTGAAAACACAGAGAGTCTCCGGACGGACGGATGTTTTCCATGTGACAGGAAGTCTGAAGCAGTTTATGGTCAATATGACAGATTATGAAAATCTGGAAATTAAGGCGGTACTTTTATTTCAGGCATCTTTATTTTCACAAGTGCAGGAGGAGATCATTGCGGAAATACGGGTGAGTGATCTGGATGCCGCAATAATCGCAGAACTTCCCGGAATGGTAGCTTATGTGGCAAGGGAAGGGGATACGCTCTGGCAGCTTGGAAAGAAATATTATGTACCGATTTCACAGATTATGGAAATGAACAATCTGGCATCCGATCAACTGGAAGCAGGTGCAAGGTTATTGATTGTAAAATAAATCTTACGAAATTCTACGAAAATAGTAGAAAAGGGTTTCCTTTTTCCTTATTCATGCCGATATAAACTTATATATTATTCAACATGGATGGAGGATAAGAAATGGGAGACAATAGGGGAAAGAAGAGAGGACTGAGACTGGCACACAAACTGGTACTCATGTTTCTGGTGCAGGTTTTAGTTACGCTTGGTATCAGCATGTTCCTGATGAATGAAAGTATAGGAAATATATCAGGAGAGCATGTGAAGGAAGAACTGGCGGCAACCGCCTTTACGACTTATGAAATTCTCGATAATATGGCAGAGGGGGGATTACGAGTACCGGGACGGTGAACTGTACAAGGGAGAAAGGAATCTTTCCCAGAGTACGGAAATTTTAGATGAGATTAAGAAGAATACCAATTTGGAGGTTACGATTTTCTGGCAGGATACCCGTATGGCAACAACGATTCTGGATGAAAACGGGAACCGGGCAGTGGGAACCAAGCTGGATGCTTCGGTGGCGGCAGATATTCTGGCGGGAAAGAGTGAGTATGTCAAAAGCATTAATATTGCCGGCGGAGATTACAGTGCATATTATATGCCGCTTACCCAGCCGGGTACCGGAGAAGTGATCGGTATTGTCTTTACCGGACGTAACCGTGAAGATATCACAAGCTTTGTACAGAGAAAGGTATTGGCAGGCAGTGCAGTACTCGGTGTATGTTCGGCTATTCTCATAGTGGTATGTCTGTTTGTAATCCGGTCGATTGTGAACCCGCTTGATAAGAGCTGTGGATATCTGGAGGAGATTGCAGAAAATAATCTGAATTTCCATATTGAAAGCAAATATATTGAGAGAGCGGATGAGGTTGGCGATATTACAAGGACTGTCAAGCTGCTGCAGGGTAATCTTTCAGGCATCGTATCACAGCTGCAGAACTCCGCTTCGAGACTGGATACAAACAGCAGTGATTTCCAGAAGCAGTTTAGTGATATTACGGAACGTGTCAACAATGTGACTATGGCGGTCGGTGAAATTGCAGAAGGAAGTACTTCTCAGGCACAGGAAACAACGAGTGTGGCTGAAAAGGTTGTAGATATCGGAAATGCAATTGAAGCAAATGCAGAAAATGTAGAACGTTTGAATAACTCTGTAAAAGAGATGAACGATTATGCCGGAAAGGCACAGGATGCGCTGAATCATCTGTTGGAGATCAGTAAGAAATCCGCAGACACGATTGAAGAGGTAAGAGAACAGACGAATCGTACAAATGAATCTGCAAACCGCATCCGGGAAGCAGTCAATCTGATTCAGGATATTGCAAGTCAGACCAGTCTGCTGAGTCTGAATGCTTCCATTGAAGCAGCGAGAGTCGGGGAAGCAGGACGGGGCTTTGCGGTTGTGGCAGAGGAGATCCGTAAGCTTTCCGAGGGATCGAATACCAGTGCGGAAGAAATTGATAAGATCGTACATGAGCTGATCGAGAACTCCGATAGCAGTGTGCAGGAAATGAATCGCATGAAAGAGGATACGGAGGTACAGCTTGCGAAGGTGGAGGAGACCTTCCAGTCCTTTACCGGACTGACGCAGGAAGTTGTCCAGGTATCCGGTATTTCCCAGAGTATTCTGGAACAGACCAGAACACTCGAGGATATCAAAGGAATCGTCAGTGCGGCATGTCAGCAGTTGGCAGCTATTTCAGAGGAGAGTTCTGCAAGCTGTGAAGAGACATCGGCAAGCATGCAGCTTCTGATCAATAATCTCGAGGAATGTTCCGGTGAGACGGCAGAACTGGCAAGCCTGAGCCGTGTACTGAATGAGCAGGCAGGAAACTTCAGGCTGTAATGACAGGCGGCCAAAAGTCAGGAAAAGCATAAAAAATCATTAGAATAGAATGCGAAAAAGAAAAGCAGCGCTGTCTGCGGAGTGGTTTTCCGTAGACAGCGCTGCTTTGTATAAAGCTAAACACTGATATCAATATTGGCTCCCAGATAAGGTGTCACGGAACGCTCCATTGCAGCGGAATCGATCATTGCCACCATGCCTTCTCCGAGGGAGTCACCAAGGTCAATTGCCTTGTCTAACATCGCAATTCCAATATCAGTCTGTAAATTGCTCTGCGCCATGACCATAGATAATGCAGGAATATCCATATTCATACACCTCCTGTACTGAAAATCAAACGTTTTGTGTTAAACCCAGTATAAGACTTTGGACGAAAGGATGCAATGCTTTTCGATAGGATTCATTACATTATTTATTCATTGCATCCGGATATTCCGTCTTGACAAAACGTTCCAGTGCAGTCAGGGAACGTTTCACCTTTTCTGTATCAATGCAGTATGCCATGCGGAAATAACCGGAGACGCCAAAGCTGTCGCTCGGTACAAGAATCAGATCATATTTTAATGCCTTCTGGCAGAAGACCTTTGCATCCTCTTCCAGCGCCTTCGGGAAGATATAGAAGGTGCCGCCGGGGCGGACTACCGTGAAACCAAGCTCTGTCAGCTTATCATAGAGCAGGTTCATATTGGTTTCATAAATAGACATGTCAGAGGTCAGATCCAGCACGTCCTCCACACCACGCATGATCAGTGCGGTCGGGCAGTTGTGACCGATGCCGCGGGAAATCTGCGCCATCATGGGAACAAGCTGCTTGGCGTCCGTACAAGCAGGATTGACTGCAACATAACCGATGCGCTCGCCCGGCAGGGAGAGAGATTTCGAAAAGGAATAGCAGGAAAGCGTATTTTTATAAAATTTAGAAACATAAGGTGCATCTGCATGGTCGAAAATAATCTCCCGGTACGGTTCATCGGAAAGCAGAAAAATATCTTGACCGTATTTTGCAGCTTTGCGGTTTAGAACATCGGAAAGCTTCTGTAAAGTATCTGCCGAGTAAACGATACCGGACGGATTGTTCGGGGTATTTACCAGTACGGCAGCCGTTTTCTCCGTAAGCATTTCCTCCAGTTTCTCGAAGTTGATCTGGAAGGTCTGCGTATCGGCAGGAACAACCTTCAATCCGGCACCGGACAGGTTGACGTATGGATTGTATTCCGGAAAGAACGGTGCAAAGGTCAGAATCTCATCCCCCGGTTCTGTGACACAACGGATGGCATGTGCCAGTGCTCCGGCGGCACCGGAGGTCGGAAAAATATGATCTGCCGTATAGTTCATGCCAAAACGCCGGTTCAGGGAATCGGCAACCTTCTGCCGGAAGGATAAAAGCCCTGTGCTGGGACTGTAGCCGTGCAGAGAGCCGGGATTTTCATTTTGTAAAAGCCGGATTGTATTTTCGGTATAGGTATCCGGCACCGGAACGGATGGATTACCGAGACTGTAATCAAATACATTTTCGTAGCCGATTTCCTGCCCGCGCTTTGTTGCATATTCCGAAAATTCCCGGATAACGGATTTTGCCTGTAACATATCTTTATAGTTTTTTGCTATCATGTCCTGATCCTCCTGTGTAGAAATGCTCCTGCATTCTCAAAAATAATCATATCGCTGATAAAATGAATGGTCAAGAGTGTGTTGCTTTGGAAGGAAAGATCCTGAAAAAAAGATTGATATCGGGTGGATTTTTTGGCATTATAATATAAAAAAGTTTCCTAAAAACATAAAAAGGAGAGCCTGGCAATGAACATCAGAAAAGCAGAAATCGGGGACTTGCAGGAGCTTTTGGATATTTATAATTATGAAGTGGAGCACGGTGTTGCGACGCTGGATCTGCAGCCTAAGAACATAGTGGAATGGGAGAAGTGGTTTTCTGCACACAATGTGGACAATCACCCTCTGTTTGTGGCAGAGAAAGAAGGAAAGGTGGCAGGTTATGCCAGTCTGTCGGCATATCGTGAGAAAGAGGCATACCGTACGACGGTGGAGCTTTCGATTTACATAGGCCCACAGTACAGACGACAGGGTATCGCAACGGTACTGATGGAATTTATCCTGGAGCAGGCAAGGAGGGATGAGCGCATCCATACGGTAGTTTCCGTGATTACTGCAGGAAATGCGGCAAGCACCAGGCTGCATGAAAAGTTTGGATTTGAGTTCTGCGGTACGATCAGGGAAGTTGGCATGAAGTTCGGGCAGTATCAGGGAATTGACAATTACCGTCTGACGGTAGAATGAGCAAAAAACACAGGACAGAAATCTGCCCTGTGTTTTCAGATAGTATTCTTCTTAAAACAGTTGACACCGTGTTACTGTTCTTCCACAACGGTAGTTTTGCCGTTTGCTTCTGCAGCCCAGGCATCGAATTTGTCCATAACAGCCTGATAAGTCTTCTGGGAAATTTCCGGTAATTTTTTGCCCCATGTTCCGGTAGCCTGCTTGAATCCCTTTTCAAAAGCTGCCCGCATCTCTTCAATCTTGTCCGGATCACCGCCGGTCAGAGCTTTTGCAAAGTCAATGATACGGTCGGAAGTCTGGTTGACACCCCAGTAGCCGTCCTCTGCAATATCTGCCTGTGCCTGTGCTTTTACCTCCGGGCTTACGGTAAAGTTGCCGCCTGCCAGGAATTTCCACATATCATCGGCTTTTCCGATGGTAATTCCCTGCTTGCCCATCATCTGCTCTACCAGTGTACGGAACTGCTGTGTACGAGCATCGGAGTCCGCTTTTAACTTGGCAATCAGTTCAGCCTTCGGTTTATATTTTTGTGCCTTTGTTGCCTCTTCGGATTTCTCGTATACGACACCTTCTGCTTCTTTTGTTTTGGATGTTGCTGCCGTGGCTTCTGTATTTTTCTTTGCAGTCGTAGAAGCAGCATAAGTATTAGCAGCTAAAACATCGGTAACTCCATTTACGCTCATGTTTCACCCTCCTTGGTTATAAAAAAATAGATAATAATTGGTTTCATGGTATATATCGGCAGTACCTTCGATATAGTTAAGGATAGATAAGGATTTTCGCCTAACCATTGACGCAATTCCTGAAATTGTATATAATTTAATACAATCCTTTGTATACAAAATGCAGAGAGTATAACGTATGAAAGGCGGCGGGGTGTTATGAACGAAATCAGTATAAA
Organism: Clostridiales bacterium; assembly: GCA_012520645.1. Classification (GTDB taxonomy): domain Bacteria; phylum Bacillota; class Clostridia; order Lachnospirales; family Lachnospiraceae; genus JAAYNV01. The sequence continues at coordinate 37,144 of JAAYNV010000018.1, forward strand.
GGCAATGGGTAAGGTCAATCTGGGCCTGGATGTATTATGCAGGAGACCGGATGGTTATCATGAGGTGAGAATGATCATGCAGAGTGTGGATTTGGGGGACACGTTAAAGATTGCGAAAACAGAAGAGGAAGGTATTTCCATACGAACGAACAGGAAGGATCTGCCGGTAGATGAGCAGAACCTTGTATATAAAGCAATCCGGCTGATGCAGGAGGAATTTGATCTGAGCGGAGGTGTCCGCGTCAGACTGGATAAGCAGATACCGATGGCGGCAGGAATGGGAGGCGGGAGTGCGGATGCGGCAGCGGCACTTGTAGGAATGAACCGTCTGTTTGATCTGAAACTCACAGAAGAAAAGTTAAAGGAACTGGGACTTAAGCTCGGGGCGGATGTGCCATTTTGTATTCTGGGCGGAACGGCTCTTGCAGAGGGAATCGGTGAGGTTCTGACACCATTACCGAAGGCACCGTCCTGCTATGTGCTGATTGCAAAGCCCGATCTTTCCGTTTCTACGAAGGAGGTATATGAGAGCCTTCATGCGGAGGGAATCGTATCGCATCCGGATATTGACGGCATGATACAGGCAATCTGGAAAAAGAATTTAAACGGGGTAACGGAACGGATGGAGAATGTACTCGAGGGAGTGACCGTGAAGAAGCACCCGGTTATCGAACAGTTAAAAGATAAGATGCGTCAGGAAGGAGCCATGGAGGCAATGATGAGCGGCAGCGGTCCGACGGTTTTTGGTATTTTTGAGGATGCGGTGCATGCCGGAGAAGCCTATAAGCAGATTGCAGCAAGCGGACTGTCCGTGCAGACCTGTGTAACACGGTTTGCAGATGCCGGTCAGGTGGTGCTTTCCGAGGGCTAGCAGACAGAGAGGTGCGATTATGGGGATGAATGATAATATACAGATACATATGGATGAATACCTTCCGCTTCGGGATGTGGTTTTTAAGACGCTGCGTCAGGGCATTTTAACCGGAGAGTTAAAACCAGGTGAAAGACTGATGGAGATTCATCTGGCTACCCGCCTGGGGGTAAGCCGGACACCGATCCGGGAAGCAATCCGTATGTTGGAGTTAGAGGGACTTGTGACAATGATTCCGCGACGGGGTGCCGAGGTGGCACAGATTACGGAAAAAAACCTGCGGGATGTACTGGAGGTCCGACGTGCGCTGGATGCTTTGGCGGTGGAACTTGCATGTGAGCGCATTACTGGGGAGGAAAAGCAGGCGCTTGCGGATGCCTGTGAGGAATTTGAACGGGCAACCGGATCGAAGGATGCCAAGGTGATCACACAGGCGGACGTAAAACTGCATGATATTATCGTCACGGCAGCGCGCAATGAAAGATTAACCAAATTGGTTAATGATATGTCGGAGCAGATGTACCGCTACCGTTTTGAGTATATCAAGGACGAGACAAAGCATCAGAGTCTGATTGAGGAGCACCGGATTATTTACCGCAGTATTGTGGAATGTGATAAGCAGACTGCAAGTGAAGCAATCAAAACACATATCGACAATCAGGAGAAGAGTATTATTAACCAGATTTATGCAAGACAGGCATAATGAAAGCTGTTTGGGTATATTTTTTTTGAAAGCGGCAATGACTTATTTAGGCGATTCACATAGTCGTTTTAAGTAGGTGGGAGGCATGCAATGAAAAAAATATAAAGTTTGGCATAACAGTGGTGGCAATTTTCCTGTGGTGTGGTATGATGTATCCTGAACTGATCTTTACGGATGATGTATTCTGCATTTTGAATGAAGAGGGCGTCGAGCAGAAATCGGGTGCGGTAGAAGCGTATTATGATTTTCTAAATGCAGAGCCTAAACAGATTGAATATAAGAGCAGGATTTTGGAATTTATAGAAAATATGTAAAAACAAATCTACAATAACAAGGGGCAGCCGTGAACATGGATAAGAAGGGAAACGGACCGGATAAATATGCGCCGATTGGTGTATTTGATTCCGGTGTTGGAGGTCTGACCGTAGCCAGAGAGATTATGCGTCAGATTCCGGATGAAAAGATCATATATTTTGGAGATACGGCGCGCGTGCCGTATGGCAGCAAATCAAAGGAAACGATTACCCGGTATTCCAGACAAATCGTCCGTTTTTTACGAAAACAGAACGTAAAGGCAATCGTAGTGGCATGTAATACGGCGAGCGCCTATGCGCTGGATGAGATTGAGAAGGAAACAGATATACCGATGATCGGAGTGGTAAAGCCGGGAGCCAAGGTTGCATCGGAGGCGACAAGGAATGGAAAAATCGGCGTGATCGGTACGGAAGGAACGATTGCCAGTCAGATTTATGCCAGATACATAAAAGAACTGAAACCGCAGGTCAATGTGATTGGAAAAGCATGTCCGCTTTTTGTTCCGCTTGTGGAGGAGGGGTTGTTAAAGGATCCTGTGACCGATGAGATTGCCAAGCGGTATCTGAGTGAACTGATTGATATTGACATTGATACGTTGATTCTGGGATGTACCCATTATCCGTTAATCCGTTCCACGGTAGGGCGGGTCATGGGAGAGCGTGTCACGCTTGTCAATCCGGCTTATGAGACCGCACGGGAATTAAAGGAAATGCTGGCGAAAGAAAATCTGTTGAATGACAGCAGTCCGAAACTGGGCGATAATATGTATCAGTTTTTTGTCAGCGATACGGCAGAGAAATTTAAACGGTTTGCCAATTCTATTATTAAATATGGAATTCTGACAGCAAAGACGATAAACATTGAGGAGTACTGATTATGGAAAGAGAAGTTTTATTGTCCATCAAGGGGCTTCAGTTTGAAGGAGACATGGACAGTGAAAAGATAGAAACGATTACCTTTGGAGAATATTATAAAAGGGATGACAGTCATTATATTATCTATGATGAGCTCATTGAAGGGGAGAAGGAGCCGGTTAAAAACATTATCAAGTTAAAAGGCCGGGAACTCAATCTGATGAAGCGTGGATCTGTCAATACGCATATGGTCTTTGAAGAGCATAAAAAGAACATGACCAATTATGCCACACCGTATGGAGATATTCTGGTTGGAATCGATACAAAGCGGGTAGGATTCAAGGAACAGGAGGAGCGCATTGTCATTCAGGTAGACTATGCGTTGGAAATGAATTATGAATTTGTTTCCGATTGTACGATTACAATGGATATACGCTCCAAGTCAGCAGGAAATAATTTCACCCTTTGCTAAGGTTTTTTGATGCAGGGGTGATACAAATAAAAAGACAGGATTTCGGTTCGGAATCCTGTCTTTTTGTCTGTCATCGTATTTATTTGACCGGTTTTGCACCGGCTTTTTCCTGTGCCTTTTCCAGAGCGCGTTTGAAAAAGCCTTTCTTTTTCTGCTCCTGTGGTTTAATGGAACCATGCAGTCCCTTTACGCCGGTAATATAGATGCCGCTGACAACGGCTTTCACTTCCTTTTTGACCGGAATGCTGTCAAAGATGCTGGCATCGCATACGAGCGACATGATCTGCGGTCCGACCTTTGCTTTGACAATCGGAAGTTTGGAACCTCGCATCAGCTTCGGGGTCTGGTCAATGACTATCTGCGGAAGTCCGGCATCCTTGAGCTTCATCCGTTTCTTATCAATGATGAGCATGGAAACGGTCTGCTTATTGGCATCGATCTGAGCCTGCTGTTCTTCCTGCTTTTTCTGTGCTTTCTTTCCAAGAAAATATAATACAATTACCGTAACGAGTAAAATGGCGGTAATTACTAATAATACGATTGTTAATGTATTCACGGCTTATCCTCCTAATCTGTTCTGGCATGAAATATTGTAACAAAGATTGTGTGAGAACGCAAGGAGGAAGATGACAGAAGATGGATGAAAAGCGAAACGGATACCGGAAAAATAGTTGTTCTTTCCAGAAAAATCAAATATACTAAAAGCAGAGGGAAAGAGTTATGGATGGGTTGTTACAAAATATTTTGAATCTATGGGACTTTGTCATGCAGAATCTTCTGATACTGAATATGCTGCTGGCAGTCATTATTGTATTTTTCCAGCGTAAGGAACCAAAGTCGGTATGGGCATGGCTTTTGATCCTGTATTTTCTGCCGATTGTCGGATTTATCGTTTACCTGTGTGCAGGAACGGATATGTATAAGCAGAAAAAGTTCCGGACAAAGGAAGTGGAGGATCATATCAATAAAGCAATCCGGGAACAGAAACACAGTATTGAATTTCGAACGGATACAAAGGAAATGTCCGTACCGGCGGCATATTCGGATCTGGTCTGTTATAATCTGCAAAGTGCAGGAGCCGTACTTTCCGAAGACAATGCGGTGGATTTTTTTACGGATGGAAACGAAAAATTCGAGGCACTGCTTCAGGATATGAAGGAGGCTGAGGATTTTATTCATATTCAGTATTACATTATTAAAAATGATGTTTTATTCGAGCGGATACGGAGGGTGCTGGAGCAGAAGGTAAAGGAGGGTGTGGAAGTCCGTATTTTGTTTGATGCCATGGGCTGCAGAGGGGTGCGTCACAGTTACTGGAAAAAGCTTAGGGAAGCGGGCATACAGACGGCGGAATTTTTCCCGGCTTCGCTGCAGCGTCTGCATCTGCGCATCAATTACCGCAATCACCGCAAGATTGTGGTCATTGATGGAAAGACGGGCTATGTAGGCGGCTTTAATATCGGAAAAGAATATATCGGTCTGGACCCGCGGTTTGGTTATTGGCGGGATACACATCTAAGACTCAGGGGAACTGCGGTGCTGTCGCTGGAACTGAGATTTATTATGGACTGGAATTTTACGGCAAAGGAGAATCTGTTTCAGGAGGAAAAATATTTTATACAGCCAAAGAAACCTTGTGGAAACAGTGCAGTCCAGATCATTTACAGCGGACCGGATACCAGTTTACAGAATATCCGAAATAATTATCTCCGTCTTATTTCCGGAGCAAGAAAGTCGATCTATATCCAGACACCGTATTTCATACCGGATGAAGCGATTCTAAATGCACTGATCATAGCGGCATATTCGGGCATTGAAGTTAATATCATGATTCCCTGCAAGCCGGATCATCCCTTTGTCTATTGGGCAACCTATTCTTATATCGGCGATATGGTAAATGCCGGAGCGAAATGCTATACCTACAACAACGGTTTTTTGCATGCAAAAGGAATTGTTGTGGACGAGGAGGTGCTCTGCTTTGGCACAGCCAATATGGATATCCGAAGCTTCCAGCTGAATTTTGAGGTCAATGCGGTCATCTATGGAAAAGAAGAAGCGGAAAAAATGATGGAAATATTCAGGGAAGATTTAAAACAGAGCAAACGGATCACCAAAGACCTTTACAACAGACGTTCCCTTCTCATTCGTATCAAAGAGCAGTTCTGCCGTCTGCTGTCACCGGTGCTGTAATGCAAAATACTGGGAAAACGCTTAATTATTTATGAACTGTTACGAATCCCTTCCTTTCTTGCCCGATTTATGCTATAACATTTATATTGCGAGAATATGTACAGGGAGTATGAATATAAAATGAAAAAGAAAATTTTAATGATGATGATGACAGCTCTTACTGCGGGAGCACTCTTTGGATGCGGCGCAGAAACCGCGGCTCCGGAAGAGACAGCAGAACTGAAGGAGATAAAGACGGAAGAATACGTGGAACTGGGCGAATATACAGGACTTCAGGTATCGGCTCCGGCACCGGAGGTAACCGAAGAGGAGGTGCAGAAGTATATTGATTATATGCTGCGCATGAAGGCAGAACCGGTAGAGGTGACAGACCGTCCGGTGGAGGATGGAGATACTGTAAACATTGATTACGAGGGCAAGTTAGATGGCGTGCCGTTTGACCGGGGTGCAGACCAGGGATTTGATCTGACCATCGGTTCGCACAGCTTTATCGACGGCTTTGAAGAAGGACTGATCGGAGCGACAACAGGTGAGACGTTAGACCTGAATCTGACCTTCCCGGATCCGTATACGAACAATCCGGATCTGGCCGGTAAGCCTGTAGTGTTTACGGTCAAGGTCAATGCCATTAAAGCCGTGCCGCAGTTAGATGATGAACTGGCAAAAATGCTTGATGCAGAATGTGCTACGGCAGAGGAGTACAGGCAGAAAATTCTGGATCAGATGATTGCAGATAAAAAAGCGGAATATGACAATACAATCGAAACAGCACTGATTGATCAGATCCGTGCAAATGCCACATTCAAAAAGGATCCGCCGGAGGAGATGGTACAGCAGTATCTGGATCGAATTCGAACGAATCTGGAAGCAGCTGCCGGTTATTACAATATGACATTTGATGATCTGCTGATGATACAATATGACATTCGGGCGGATCAGTTTGAAGAGGAAGCCAGACCGGGTGCAGTGGAGTCGGCACAGGAATCCATCATGCTTCAGGCTATTGCCAACAAGGAAGGCTTAAATCCGACGGAGGAAGAACTGCAGAAGGCTATGGAAGAGGAAGCACAGGCAAGAGGATTCGAATCGGCAGATGCTTTCAGGGAAGCCATTAGTGAAACAAATTACCGGGATTATAACATGGTAAGCAAAGTACTGGAGTTTGTAAAAGAAAACTCTGACATTGGGGAAACCGGAGCGGAATAATACGGCTGCAGCCGTAAAAATAAATAAAGATAGAAAATGAAGAAAGAAAAGGGATAAGGGAAAAGAAACATGGAACTGACAGACATCAAACAATTATACCGTAACAAGGAGCAGTATATCGATCAGGAAATCACCGTTGGAGGCTGGGTAAGAAGCAACCGTGATTCCAAAACCTTCGGTTTTCTGGTGGTCAATGACGGAACCTTTTTTGAGCCGCTGCAGGTGGTTTACGGTGATACGCTCAAAAATTTTGCAGAGCTTTGCAAGCTGAATGTAGGCTCGGCAGTCATCGTAAAGGGGCGCCTTGTGGCAACGCCGAATGCCAAGCAGCCGTTTGAGATTCAGGCACAGGAGATTACGGTGGAGGGAGAATCCACAGCCGATTATCCATTACAAAAAAAGCGTCACAGCTTTGAGTATTTAAGAACCATCACACATCTGCGTCCGAGAACAAATACCTTTCAGGCAGTATTCAGAGTACGTTCTCTGATTGCCTATGCGATCCATCAGTTTTTCCAGGAGAGAGGATTTGTCTATGTGCACACACCGCTTATTACCTCCAGTGACTGCGAGGGTGCGGGTGAGATGTTCCAGGTGACAACAATGGATTTAAATAATATTCCAAGGAAAGAGGATGGTGCCATTGATTATGCACAGGACTTCTTTGGAAAGCCGACGAATCTGACCGTGAGCGGACAGCTGAACGTAGAGACCTATGCGTTTGCTTTTAAGAATGTATATACTTTCGGACCGACCTTCCGCGCAGAAAATTCCAATACGACCCGTCATGCGGCGGAGTTCTGGATGATCGAGCCGGAGATTGCTTTTGCGGATTTGCAGGATGACATGATTCTGGCAGAGAGCATGATTAAGTATATTATACGTTATGTGCTGGAGAATGCACCGGAGGAAATGAATTTCTTTAATCAGTTTGTGGACAAGGGACTGATTGAAAGACTGAAGCATGTTATGGAATCCGACTTTGCGCATGTGACCTATACAGATGCAATTAAGATTCTGGAACAGCATAACGATGAGTTTGAGTATAAGGTACACTGGGGCTGTGATCTGCAGACCGAGCATGAGCGTTTCTTAACGGAACAGGAATTTAAACGTCCGGTATTTGTTACGGATTATCCGAAGGAAATCAAGGCGTTTTATATGAAGTTAAACGAGGATGGCAAGACCGTTGCAGCTATGGACTGCCTGGTACCGGGAATCGGAGAGATTATCGGAGGCAGCCAGAGAGAGGATGATCTGGACATTCTGACAAAGCGCATGGAGGAAATGGGTCTGAACAAAGAGGATTATCAGTTCTATCTGGATCTGCGCAAATACGGTTCTGCACGTCATGCAGGCTTTGGACTTGGCTTCGAGCGCTGCGTTATGTATCTGACCGGCATGGGCAACATCCGCGATGTCATACCGTTCCCGAGAACCGTCAATAATTGTGAACTTTAAATCAAAATAAGGAGTCCGCTTGCGGGCTCTTTGTTTTCGAAATCAGGACAAAGGCAGGAGAGAGCGATGTACAAAAGAACGGCAGCAGCAATACTTGTGATCCTATTGTTTGTTTCCATGGCAGGACAGGTATATGCTTCTTCGATTTCGGATCTGAAAAAGCAGAAGCAGGAGGCGCAGAACCAGTTGGATGCCATAAGTGGATCGCTTTCGGATTTACAGGATGAAAAATCCGGTATTGATTCGGAAATCAGTGATCTGAATTCACAGATCGTGGAAATTCTTGCCAGTATTGATCTGATGAAGGAAGATATTGCAGTCAAGGAAGAGGAAATTGCTGAGGCGCAGGCGGAATATGAGGCGGCAGTTGCGAAGGAAAAAGAACAGTATGAAGCAATGAAAAAGCGCATTCGTTTTATGTATGAAAAAGGCGATCAGACCTATGTGCAGCTCTTTTTTGAATCCAGAGATCTGAGCGATATGCTCAATAAGGCGGATTATATCGAAAGGCTTTATGAGTACGACAGAAGGATGCTGGAGGAGTATCAGAAGACGAAGCAGGACGTTGCGGATTTAAAGGAACAGTTAGAAGTGGAGCGGGACGAGCTGGAAGCCCAGAAGTTTGAGTTAGAGGAGGAGCAGGCGGCTTCGGAGGAAATGCTTGCCCAGATGAAAGCAGAGGCCAGCAATTATGAGGTGCAGATTGCACAGGCAAAACAGCAGGCGGCTGCTTACAAGGCGTTAATCAAGCAGCAGGATGCGGAGATCAAGCGACTGGAAGAGGAAGAACGGAAACGGGCAGAGGAGGAAGCCAGAAGAAAGGCGGAAGCTGCAGCAAAGAAAAACGGAAGCTCATCCAAGCAGACCTATACGGCAACGGAAGCTTCCAAATCCTTTGATATGAGTCAGATTGACAGCGCAGCCGGCAGTGCCAGGGGAAAAGAGGTAGCGAAGTTTGCCTGTCAGTTTATCGGAAATCCATATGTGCCGGGCGGAACGAGTCTGACCAATGGTGCGGACTGCTCCGGCTTTACCCAGTCGGTGTATAAGAATTTCGGGTATTCCATTCCGCGTAATTCCAGTGCACAGCGGGCTTATGGAAGAGAGGTATCGTTAAATGATGCGGAGCCGGGAGATATCGTGTGCTATGCAGGGCATGTGGCGATCTACGTTGGAAACGGAAAGATCGTACATGCCAGCACACAGCGCACCGGCATTAAGATCAGCTATGTGACATACCGTCCGGTGCTTTCGGTACGTAGGATCGTGTAAAATATTTTTCCAGCCAGTAATTGATCTGCAGCAGATAGGCGATGAGCTGCGGTCCTGCCATGAGCTGACCGTAGAACGGTCTTCCGTAATCCGACGGAGAGTTTAAAAATGCCTCGGTCTTTGCTGCATCAATATAGGTATTTAACGGAGCGGACGGGGAAGCGAGTATCTCCCGCAGACGTTCCTTTAACAATGCTTCATAGCGGGGATGATAGGTTTTGGGATAAGGGCTTTTACGTCTGGTTTGGATGTCCTCCGGCAGCAGTCCTTTTGCAGCTTCCCGAAGCAGTCCCTTGACCTGATTTCCATAGCATTTTATATCCCATGGCACATTCCAGAGATATTCGGCGATACGGTGGTCAGCAAAGGGAACGCGTGCTTCCAGACCGGAATACATGCTGGTACGGTCCATACGATTTAGGAGCGTCATCATAAAGAAACGCAGGTTCAGATAAGAAATTTCACGGCGGCGGGCTTCGACAGGATTCTCGCCGGGGAGCTTCGGCACTTCGGCAAGGGTCGCTTCGTAGGCCGCTTTTGCATATCCGGTAAGCTGCAGATCTTTTGCAACATCGTCCTTTAACAGCATGGAGCGGATTCCCATATCCATGGACCATGGAAACAGATCGGCTTCAAAGCATTCCTGTTTGTGAAACCACGGATAGCCGCCGAAAATTTCATCCGCACATTCTCCGGTCAGTGTGACCTTATTATAATCCGACACCAGAGAGCAGAAATAGAGCAGGGAGGAATCCACATCTGCCATGCAGGGCAGGTCTGCGGCATCCACCGAGCGACAGAGCCAGTCGGCTAACAGGGTATAGTCGCATTCCAAATAAATGTGCTCTGTTTCACAGCCTTGCTCTTTCAAATAACGAAGCATCGCATCCACATGAGGGCGGTCCTGGGAGGGCTGAAAGGAGTTTGCATGGAAATACTGTTCGTTTCCTTTAAAATCAAAGGAAAACGTACGAAGTTTCCTGCCCTCGGCGGCAAGTCTGCGTGCACAGATGGAGGTAACGAGACTGCTGTCGATGCCGCCGGATAAAAAGGTGGAGATCGGAATATCGGAAAGCATCTGCGCAGAGACGGCATCCTGTAAAAGCCATGCGGTCTTTTCGATGGTTTCCTGAACAGAATCGGTGTGCGGTCTGCTTTCCAAAGCCCAGTAGCATTCCTCTCTGATACCGTCTTTGCTGCACCGAAGCAGATGACCGGGCAGTACTTCAAAGACGCCGGCAAAAATACCGCATCCGGGTGTCCTTGCCGGACCAAGCCCAAACAGCTCCTGCAGTCCTTTTTTATCCAGTGCAGGGGTTACATCCGGGTGGGTAAACAAAGCCTTTGGTTCCGAGCCAAAGACCAGAGTGCCATTTTCGGTAAGGGTATAAAAGAGCGGTTTGACACCGAGCCTGTCACGGCACAAAAGCAGGGTATTTTGTGCGCCGTCCCAGAGTGCAAAGGAAAAGATGCCATTGCATTTTAGGATAAAATCAGAGCCTTCTTTGAGATAACCGACTAACAGAACTTCGGTATCACTGGTCGTGGAAAAAACTTCTCCATTTGCCTTTAGTCCGGCTCTTAATGTTTTCATATTATAGATTTCTCCGTTGTAGCAGAGCACATAATCGTGCCCTGCTACGGTTCGTTTCATGGGCTGACTGCCCAGTGCCGGATCCAGAATGGAGAGACGCACATGGGCAAGCCCGGTATGCGTTGTCAGATAGATGCCTTCGCCGTCCGGTCCCCGGTGCTTTTGACGGTAGTTCATTGTATTCAGTATTTTTCGATAGTAAGACGCATCGCACAGAAAATCTCTGTCTGGATGGTAAAAACCAGCTATTCCGCACATGGGCAGCCCTCACTTTCTATTTTTCTTTCCTTTGTTTTCGGGCTAAGGATAACAGGCTGGTATTGTCTGCCCTCCAAAGCTGCTTCCAGTGCAGGAATGAGCAGGGAGGTATGGGCGGTCATGGAATTGGGCTTTTTCACCGGATCATCCTGACCGAAAGGCAGAAAATAAATATGTCTTGTATTCAAAAGCAGACCGATATTTTTCATATTCATGCCAAGTGCATCGTTGGTGGAAAGGGAAAGCACTAACGGTTTTTCGTTGCGCAGATGTGCTTTTGCCGCCATGAGCACCGGGGTATCGGTAATACCGCAGGCAAGCTTGGCGGCGGTGTTTCCGGTACATGGAAAAATGACAAGAATGTCAAGTAGGGACTGCGGTCCGATCGGTTCGGCATCCTCGATGGTAAGAATGGGCGGTGTATCGGTGAGAGTCCGTATCTGTTCCAGAAAATCCGCTGGTTTGCCGAAGCGGCTTTTGATCGAGGCGGCATGCTCTGAGAGAATGAAGATCAGATTTGCGCCCTGGTCTTTCAGCTTTTGAAGTTCCGGCCAGATTTTTGCATAGGTGCAGAAGGATCCGGTCAGTGCGACCCCGATGGTTTTTCCTGTTACATACATGCTGCTTCCTTCTTTCTGATAAGATTTTGGATGGGATTTGGAGCGGAAGTGTGAATGGAATTTACGGCAGACTGGCTGCAAACCCATTCGGATATTGCCTGTGCATAATATTTACCTGCGGCTTTTGGAGCGGTTTTGGTAGGAAGTGCAGGAAGTGTGGTAACAGAAAGTCCAAGCCCGCATGCCGCATCCCGGTCGATTCCTCCGGGAGCCGAAGCAATATCCAGAAAAACGGTATCTGCATGCAACGCTTTTTTTAACACAGCACGGTCAAAAATCAGGCTGGGTACGGTATTGATGCAGTAGTCAAACGTAGTCCTATTGGAAAGAAGCTCCTGCGGTTCCAGTACAGCATAACCGTGATTTTGCGCTGCCTGGCGTGCACCGGCGCGGTTATCGCAGATAGTAAGTCTTGGAGAAAGTCCCCGCAGACATTCAGCAATAGCACGACCGCATCTGCCGTATCCGGTCAGAAGAATACGGCTGTGATTCACACAGCCATCTGAGGAAGAAAGCAGGGCGGATAGGACACCCTCGGCGGTAAGTTTTGCATTTTGGAGCGTGAAGCGTTCCTCTTTCATCACATCAAAGTACGTAAGATTTTGCCTGCGAAACAGGGAAACGGTATTGTCCGGTATGGCGCCGCTGCATAAAAGCAGAGACGGTTTTGCATATGCGGTAATGATTTCTTCGGGTTTTGAACCATCCTGAAGAATGTGGGGAAAGGGAACAGGCAGCACTAACACAGCGGAGTTTTGTACAAGCTCAGGAAAAGTCTCAGTGCAGTTACCAATGTGTGGAGAGATCAAAAAGGTTCCGATGCGCAAGCCCTGTTCCATAAGTGTTAAAGCAGTATAGTATTGTCTGGCATCCCCTCCCAGGATGCCAAAATCAAAGCGTGGCTTTTTCATAATAGGAATTTATCCTCCCTAAGTCTTATCTTAATATATGTGTCGGAAAGGAGAGTGTGAAACGAAGCGGGCGTGAAAAGGCGGCTTCGAAGAAGTCAGTGACAGCATACGAAGCCGGACTTTTATACTTTGTTTAGAAGCATTTTACAATTTTATTAGCACTCACCTGTTGACAGTGCTAATAATAAATGTTATAACAGTTATAGAACAAAGGAATAGGATAGAACAAAGGAAAGTGAGTTCATCCGAATCCCAAACAGGTGTAACACGCATGAAGATGCGCAGTAATAGAATGGAGGAATGACTTATGTTAAGACCTGGTATTTTTGGAGAAAATTTATTTGATGATTTGATGAGTTTTCCGTTTGAGGACAACTTCTTTGGAAGCAGAAATCTGTTGTACGGCAAACATGAGAAGAACCTGATGAAAACCGATATCCGTGAAACGGACAGTGCCTATGAACTGGACGTCGATCTGCCGGGCTTTAAGAAGAATGAAATTTCTGCAAAGCTGGAAAACGGCTATCTGACGATAGAGGCATCCAAGGGTCTGGAAAAGGAAGAGAAAGGAGAGGACGGAAAGTATATCCGTAAGGAGCGTTACACCGGACAGTGTGCAAGAAGCTTTTATGTAGGTGAAGATGTGACACAGGAAGATATCAGTGCACGCTTTGAAGATGGCATCCTGAAACTGAATGTGCCGAAAAAGGATAAGCAGGAAATCGAGCAGAAATCCTATATTGCCATTGAAGGCTGAGAAGGAAATGAAGCATAAAACGCATGAGAGGCGGAAGCAGAGGCTTCCGTCTTTTTTGGTTTGCACACTCTTTTTATGATGGGAAGTATGAAAAAAGTAGCGTCTTTGAAAAGAATCATGTAAAATGAAAAGAGAGGAAAGTTAGGAAAGGAAGCAGTCAATCTATGAAAATCGATCAGAAAAGGGCGGAATCCGTTTTTTATGAATATACTTCCCATTACAATGCGGCGGATGAGAAGGTGCGGCTGAAAATAGAGCATACGCTCCGGGTCAGCAGACTTTGCGGGCAGATCGCGCAGGACATTGGACTGGAGGGAGAAGAGGCGGATCTGGCATGGCTGCTTGGGCTTTTGCATGATGTCGGACGATTTGAACAGTTACGCAATTATGGTACTTTTAATGATATGGAAAGTGTGAATCATGCAGCATACGGAGCAGACATCCTCTTTCAGGAAGGGAAAATAAGAGATTATGTTTCGGAGGAAACGGAAGATACCCTGCTGGAGAAGGCAATCCGCTTTCACAATGCGTACCGTCTGCCGGAGGGACTCACGGAGCGGGAAAAGACTTTTTGCCGCATCATCCGGGATGCGGATAAAATTGATATACTGAGGGCCAATATTGAATTTCCACTGGAAGAAATTTATAACGTAACCACAAAAGAGCTTCGTCAGGCTGTTGTATCACAGGAGGTACTTGACAATTTCATGCAGGAGAGGACTTCCCTTCGAAACGGAAAGCGTACCGTGGCAGACAGCGTGGTGAATCAGATTGCATTTGCTTTTGAACTGGAATATCCGGTCAGTCTGAGGCTTATGGTACAGCAGGGATATCTGGATAAAATGCTGCAGTTTGAGTCCGACAATCCGGTGACACAGAAACAGTTTGAAACCATACGGGAATGTATGGAACGCTTTTTGAAACGAAAAGGCGTGAAGTAAAGGTATAAATAAGTGGGTATAAGCAAAAAGGTATGAATGGAAAAAGGGGGAATTTGCATGACTGCGGAACAGATAAAGAAAATGCCGAAGCTTGATCTGCACTGCCATCTGGATGGGTCTTTGGCAATACAGAGTATTCGGGAGCTTCTCGGGAGAGAGGTGGCAAAGGAAGAACTTCAGGTCAGTGACGACTGTCAAAGTCTGGCAGAATATCTGGAAAAATTTGATCTGCCGTTACAGTGTCTGCAGACAGCAGAGGGACTAAGAACTGCCAGCAGGGATTTTCTGTTGGAAGCGGCAAAGGAAAATGTCGTATATATCGAAGCGCGGTTTGCTCCGCTTTTATCTGTGAATGA
>JAAYNV010000019.1 GCA_012520645.1 Clostridiales bacterium
AGCAGTTCTTTTTCGTGCCATCAAGGGTGGCGATAGCTTACCTCAGACTAAAATATCTGCAATTATCAAGGTTCATCTGAGCCTTTTTTCTTTGCCCAGTTTTTTCATAGGTCATTTGACACTATCAACAATTAGTGTTTATATTTTGTTTGATTCATTTATGAATTTAAGGCAGGCTTTGGATCTGAAAGACGCAGGTTATGATAAGTGGTGGAGTATGCTGATTCTTGCTGTTATTATGATAATTCTTGGGATTATTATGGTATTTAATCCATTCGGAACAGTAGCTGTGATGGTTATGTTTATGGGAGGAATATTTTTATTCCGCGGTATATCGAATATTGTTTCGATTCTTTTTACAAATAATAAGATCAAAACCTTGAAAAAAATAAGGGATTTAGATGATTAATAATGGAACAGATACCGGCAAAAACAATTGTGACAAAAACAAAATCTTCGGAATGGTTTGGAATTGATTATAATATGAATATTTACAAGGGCTGCTGTCATGGCTGTATCTATTGTGACAGCCGCTCGGACTGTTATCACATTGAAGATTTTGACAGAGTAAGGGTAAAAGAAAACGCTTTGCAAATCATAAGAGATGATCTGAGGCGCAAAGTAAAAAAAGGTGTAGTTGGTACAGGAGCTATGAGTGATCCTTATAATCCTTTTGAGAAAAAGGAAGAACTTACGAGGCATGCACTGGAATTGGTGGATGCCTTTGGTTTTGGAGCTGCACTTGCGACAAAGAGTGCTCTTGTGACAAGAGATATCGATGTGCTACAGGATATCAAGGAACATTCTCCTGTTTTGATTAAGATTACGATTACAACACCAAGGGATGAGCTTTCTAAAAAGGTGGAGCCTTATGTGAATCCTTCTTCTATGCGGTTTGATGCGCTTTTAAGGCTTCATGAGGCGGGGATTTTTGCCGGAATACTCATGATGCCGGTGCTGCCGTTTATAGAAGACAGTGAAGAGGATATGAAGCTGCTTGTGAAAATGGCACATGAAGCGGGCGCAAAGTTTATTTATGCCCAGTTTGGTATGACACTCAGAGAAAATCAACGTATCTGGTATTATGACCGTCTGAAAGAAATTTTTCCAAAAGAAGATTATGTAGGACGATACCAAAAACAGTATGGCAGTTATTATGAGTGCAGAAGTCAAAAAAGTGCTAATCTATACAGAAAATTTGTTTCAGAATGTGAAAAGTATGGAATTTTATATGATATGAAAAGTATCATACATGCTTATAAGAAAAATTATGAATACAAACAGATGAGTCTGTTTGATCTTTAAAAGCAAAATGAGGGATGAAAATGAGACAGGAAGAAAGAAAAGCTTTTCGTTTTCAGATGAATAAATTGGCATTAGGGGTTTTGATTTATAATGTGATTATGTCTATGGTCATTATTGCAGATACCATGGTCCGTACAATTATAATAATGATTACGGTGGAAGGGGAAAGAAAACAGGAGCTGTTAATGGACAGAATGATAGAACAATTAACAAATTCCGGTTGGTCAAGCATATTTGGTGTGACGGTCGGTATTTTGTTTTTGTTGCTGTTTTTTTACAGGGAGCACCTGACAAAGATTATGTTTTGGAAGAGTCATAAAATGACAGTAAAAGCGTTTTTTATGATTTTGTCGGTATTTATGTCGGCACAGATTGTTTTTTCTTTTGTGGCAGGATGTTCTGAGATGATACTGAATGTATTTGGCTATACGATGCTTGGGGAAATAGAATCGGCAAGTGCACAAAGTACGACAGTTTCCATGTTTCTTTATGCCTGTATTGTGGCACCGGTTGGAGAGGAGCTGGTATACCGTGGATTTGTGTTGAGATTTTTGCAAAGGTATGGGAAGGTTTTTGCAATTATTGTTTCATCCATATTATTTGGAGTGATGCATGGAAATCTGATTCAGGCGATGTTTGCATTCAGTATCGGACTTGTCCTTGGTTATGTTGCAACGGAATATTCAATTAAATGGTCAATTTTTCTGCATTTTTTGAATAATTGCATTTTTGGTGATCTGCTTTCCTATGTGCTTTCCTGGGCTCCTGAAGCGGTACAGAACGGTATCAGCAATGGAATTATGTTAGTTTTTTTTGTTGCAGGTCTGATTATTATCATATATAAACACAGAGAGATAGGTCAGTATATAAGAGAAAATAAATCACTGGGAAAATTTTATCTTCATGCACTGACGGCAATATGGATGATTGTTTTTATTGTGATAGAGATTGGAATGGGAATATCCGGGATTGAACGTCTATCATAATAATCGCGGAGAATACCGGCAAATATGTCTGCTAATTGGATAGAAGCTGTTCCTGCAAGAATCATTGCCTGTAAAAAATCTGCTGCTGTGAATTACACCAGAAATAATCTTCTCTGATTCCTGCCACATAATAGGTAAGCGGTGAAGTTTCACTTTCGAAACAGTAGATTTTAAGTGCCGGACAGAGTCCGTCTGAGCTTCTGTCGGTCAATTCCCAGTCATAGAGGGTAGTACCGTAAAGATCCAGATAGGGAAGATAGGTATAGGCACCTTCTTCAGAAAGTACAATAACTTCATTGGTATGCGGATCATACCAGGTACCGTAGAGCTTTTCTTTGGTAATAGAGGAAAAGTCATCAAATTTGTCAAAGCCGGAAATTTCGGAGATATCGGTATCTACATAAAAGGTATTGATTATGGATGGATCAAAAGGAGCTGTTTCGTTTTCTTTTGATCCATTTGCTTCTTCTGAAAGATTCGCAATATTGCTGTAGAACCAGTAATTTTCATTTCCATATTCCTGATTCAGAATGACACGTCCGGTTGCAACACCGCTTTCACTCAGATAATCCTCATATTCATATGTGATCTCATAGATGCCGGGTCCTTTTGTTCCGCTGATGCAGGTTACAGGAACATAATAAACATCGCCGTGCTGGCACAGATACATATCGTATTCCGGAAGATAAGGCAGGTCTAACTGTTTTTTAAAATCACTCAGGGTAATTCCGGTTTTTAGAGCGATAAATTCTTCCAGTTCAGGGGTCGTAAAGTAAATGATATCTGTTATAATATCACCATATTCTGCCATATATGCCTGCAAGATTTCATCAGATAGAGGCGGTCTTTCGGAATCGATGCCATTATATAATACCTCATTTAAATCCATGTCCATCGGAGTGCTATAGGAGGACTGGAGAAAGGTATTATTTTGCAGATTATTCAGATAATTTGTGAAGAAATCAAGTTCAATTTCGGTCAAAGGTTCGAACTCGGATTCATCGGAGTTTATTAGATTATCACTGAATTCGGAAGAATCGGCAGTTTCCTGTTCTTTATCCGGTATGTATTCTGAAGAAATTTCAGAAGCATTCTCTTCAAAAGTATTGTTTGTGCTGGATTTTCCGCATCCTGCGGCAGAAGAAAGAAGAATGGCTGTGCAGGAAAGCAGAATGGATTTTTTCAATTTGATGTTTGTTTTTGTCATAATTACTTTTACCTTTTCTATGATTTAACTTATTTGATATTATGGATTGTTATTCAAATAGTCCGTTCCCCAGTTACACATGGCATCTAAAATCGGAGTCAGGCTTTTTCCAAACTCTGTGAGATTATATTCTGTTTTCGGAGGAACGACTGGGTAGACTGTGCGGGTGATCAGTCCGTCTTTTTCCAGTTCACGAAGCTGTTGAGCCAACATTTTGTCGGTTGCTTTCGGCATTTTTTTATGGAGCTCACTATAGCGCATTGTTTGGTTCATAAGATTCCATAAAATAATTGCTTTATATTTTCCACCAATCAGAGAAATAGTTGCCTCGATCGGGCAGATAATGCCGGTACATTTTTCACTCATAATCGCAGTCCTTACTTACTTTTTAGGTAGTATATACCAAAAAAGTGCATTCTTGTCTTTTGTGTGGTTCTATTTATAATTATATAGCAGGTTGACCTAAATAACAAGAAAGTGAAGGAGAATAAAATATGTCATTACTCGAAATTATGCAAAGACGGTATTCCGTTCGAAAATATACAAATCAAAAAGTGGAAGAAGAGAAAATCCAAAAAATTCTGGAAGCTGCCCGTATCGCACCGACTGCCGCAAATCTGCAGCCGGTAAAGATTTTTGTCATTCAGAGTGAAGAAGGAATAAAGAAGATTGAAAAAGCCGCCAATGTTTATCAGGCTCCTCTGGCTGTTTTAGTCTGTGCAGATAGGGAAAAAGCTTGGAAACGTCCATTTGACGGAATGATTACGACAGATATCGATGCTTCGATTGTTACGGATCACATGATGCTGGAAGCAACAGAGCAGGGACTTGGAAGTGTATGGATCTGCTACTTTGATCCGGATGTGATAAAAAAGGAATTTGAGATGCCGGATGGTCTGGAACCAGTTAATATTCTTGCAATAGGATACGCGGATGATGCTCCGGCGGCACCGGACAGACATAAAACAATGCGTGTTCCGATGGAAAAGCTGGTGGAATATTGTTAAAGAAAAAATGATAGTAATAGAAAAAAGAAAGACCTGTAAATTCCGAGGTCTTTCTTTTCTTTCTGTTACAATATAAGTTTACGGATTCAATCTTGCTTCCACATCTGCAAGTTTTGGGATAGCCGGGATACCGCCGCGTTTTTCCACACAAAGGCTGGCTACTGCATTACCGAAGCGTGCAAAGGTTTCAGCCTCTTCTAAGGTTACATCTGCGGGTTTTTTGCCGCTTTCTACTAATTTAAATAAGAAGCCTCCCCAGAAGGAATCTCCGGCACCGGTAGTATCTGCGACCTGACTCTTAAAACCGGATACCTTTTTTCCACCTTCCTTTGTGCAGACATAAGCACCTTCAGAACCAAGAGTTACGGCAACAAGCGGTACACCGTGTTCTACCAGCCATGCAGCCGCTTTTTCCGGTTCTGCTTTTGGTGTCAGAAGAGAGGTTTCTTCATCAGAAATCTTCATCACATCCACATAAGAAACTACGGAACGCATCTGTTCCATCGCTTCTTCCTTTGTATCCCATAACGGAGCACGATAATTCGGGTCATAAGAAATGGTTACACCTGCTTCCTTTGCTGTTTTTAGAGCCTGTACAGTAGCTGAACGGCTTGGATCGTTGGTCAGGGACAGAGAGCCGATGTGGAATATTTTACTGGATTTTAAGATATCAACATTGACCTCCTCCGGTCTGAGCATTGTGTCAGCACCCGGTTTTCTGGCAAAGGAAAAGGTACGTTCGCCTTTTTCATTTAAAGCTACAAATGCCAGAGTTGTAAAAACGTCTTTATCAATGATCAGTCCAGTGCAGTCGATTCCGGCATTTTTCAAAGTTTCCTTTAAGAAAAGTCCGTGCATATCATCACCGATTTTTCCGAGAAAAGCGGTCTTAAGTCCACAGTTATTTAAAGCAGCAAGAACATTTGCCGGTGCACCTCCCGGATTCTGTTCAAACAGACGCTGACCGGAAGCGGATGTGCCGCTCGGTGTAAAGTCAATTAACAATTCCCCCAATGCTGTTACATCATACATGTTTTTTCCTCCGATAATATTTTTTACGTTTTTATTATAGATCTTAGGATATAAATTATTATAGCAAAGAATCTATTTTATCATCAATTAAATTTGTACACCGTACAATCCTATAATTTGCAATCCATTCTTATTTGGTATATAGTAGAAAAAAATCATAGGAGGCAGTTATGTCTGTAGATAATGTAAAAAAGTATTTAAAGCAGTTTGACCTGGACGGAAAAGTAAGAGAATTTGAGCAGTCCAGTGCAACTGTGGAACTGGCAGCCAAGGCAGCAGGAGTAGTACCCGGAAAAATAGCAAAGACACTGTCCTTTAAGATTGGAGATGAGGCTATTTTAATTGTGGCAGCAGGTGATACGAAGATTGATAATAAGAAATATAAGCAAAAGTTTGGTACAAAGGCAAAGATGCTCACGGCAGATGAAGTGGTAGAATTTACGGGACATCATATCGGAGGGGTATGCCCTTTTGATTTGAAGAATGCTTCCGTGAAAACTTATCTGGATGAATCTATGAAGCGGTTTGAAACTGTGCTTCCGGCAGCAGGAAGCGATAGCAGCTGTGTGGAACTTACATTAGAAGAACTGGAGAGGGCTTCTAATGCAAGCGGTTGGGTAGATATATGTAAGCTGCCGTAAAAACTATTACAAATGGAATCCACAGAAAAATGAGAGAAAGAAGAGATATACTGCATAGCAGAATGGAAATCATGTACCGTTATTTTTGATTATCAGTATCACAAATAGATATGGAAGGAGTTGTATTATGGGAGAATTATCAAAGCTGCCGAATATAGGAAAAACAGTGGAAGAGCAGCTCAATCAGGCAGGAATTTATACAGAGGGGGAGCTAAAGTCGACCGGTGCAAAACAGGCCTGGCTTAAAATTCAGCAAATTGATGAATCTGCCTGTATTCACAGGTTGCTGGCGTTAGAGGGAGCCATCCGTGGAGTGAAAAAAACACTTCTGCCGGATGAAGTAAAAGCTGATTTAAAGGAATTTTACCAGTGGCATAAAAAATAGCGGATAATAACATAAAAAGAGTGATCGGATAAAAATTCCGGTCACTTTTTTGTTTATTGTACGGAAATAATAAGAAAATCTTTAGAAATACTACCCGTGGAGTTTTCGTTTTTCCCGATAAGATATGATACATCAGAAGTAAACAGGAGGGAGAACAAAAATGAGTAAGATCAAGAAGGATTTTTTGATGGTGTTGTTAAGATCGGAAGGAATCATTATTAGGATGAGTGCGAAAGGAGGTGCGGGTATGATACAGCTTCCAGATATGATATACTGCTAATAAAATGACAGGATACAGGTGAAGAATTTTGGTATCTGTCAGAAAAACAGGAAGGGCAAGGGTAATTCAGATGGAAGCATATCATATTTTGATCGTTGAGGATGACAAGGATATCCGGGACGGAATTGAAATTTATTTAAAAAATCAGGGTTATAAGGTATCAAAAGCCGCGGATGGCGTGGAAGGACTGGAAAAAATCGAGACGGAGGAGATACACCTTGCAATTGTGGATATTATGATGCCGCGAATGGATGGTATCACGATGATGATGAAGGTCCGGGAAAAGGGCTATGATTTTCCGGTAATCATGCTGTCAGCAAAATCCGAAGAGGTGGATAAGATCATGGGGCTTAATATGGGCGCGGATGATTATGTGACCAAACCATTTACGACGTTAGAGCTGTTAGCCAGAGTCAATTCCCATTTAAGACGTTACGGAAAGTATTTAAAGGCAGTCGGAGAAAAGGAAAATGAAAGCGACAGACTTTATACGGTCGGAGGACTGGAAGTGAATGAAGACACAGTGGAAGTATTCGTAGATGGAAAGCCGGTGAAAATGACACCTTTGGAATTCAAGATACTGTTACTTCTGATCAAAAATCCTGGGCGGGTCTTTTCCGCAGAGGAAATCTATGAAAGAGTCTGGAATGAACAGGCAGTTAATACGGACACGATTATGGTGCATGTCCGCAAGATTCGGGAAAAGATTGAAGTGAACCCGAAGGAACCAAAATATTTGAAGGTGGTGTGGGGTGTTGGATATAAAATTGAAAAACAATAAAAGAAAAGATATACTGATAGTTTTTTGTATTTTACTTGTATTTTCCCTTGGATTTATTTCCTGTTATCCGTATTTTGAAAAGCAGGCTGCAAAATACGAAGAAAATCCTCTGGAGGGAGAAAATTTTTTAAGACTTCTGTTTCAGAATAATCTGATCCTGTATAAAAACGTACGGGAGAGGGCAACGGAAAGTAAGCTGGATTATGCGGATTTGTATCTGTCCATGGAAAAGAGGACGGATGAAAATATTCTGTTTTCCGTGCAGGAATCTGAAAGTATTGAGTATCTGGCTGAGGATGACTTTTCCTATCGGATGGAAGAAGAAAAGAATAATCTGAACAGTGCGGTATCGGATATTAAGGACAGTGTGTACAATCAATTGAATGAAACTATGGATTTTTGTGCAATTGATCATGAAACAGGCGCTGTTTATAAAAATACCGGAAGAACACCGGAAAAGCTGGCAAAGAAGTCAGATGACTGGACAAATCCGTATGTCTATTATATTAAATTTGAATATGATAAAGCAGGAAATCCATACAATTTCGTGGTATATGGGCAGAATGCCGATGAGCTTCTTAAAAAAGTTCAGAAAACAGCAGAAGAAGAAAAGGACTGCCTGAAAGAATATATAGATGTAAACCAGATTTACATGGATCAGGACGGAGTCTGTTATCTGTTTGGTATGCGTCCGATTACGGATGCCACCTTTATTTATGCGATGACACAGGATCAGATGAATGTTCTGCTAAATTCGGATGAATCTGCTTCAAACAGGCAATTATTTTATGATATGGATATCCGGAACATGCAGTGGCGAAGCTATTATTATACCAATATACCACAGGTATTTGGCTGGTTTTTACTGGCACTAATGGTGATCGCAATTATTGCGCCGCGGATCAAAGGATATCAGATTGCAGATTCCAGATACTGCAAGGCTCCGATTGAAGGACCGATCGTGCTGGCACTTTGTATTGTAGTTCCTTTTATGAGTGATATGTCGGTGAGTCTGGCTAATTTCAGTAATCATGATCATCTGCAGAATTTTTTGGCACCAATAACCGGATATAATATTAGTTTATATAATATTGTTAAATATGGATTAAATATATTAGTATTAATGTGTGTGTTTGGAATATGGTATTGGTGTGTTACATGCTTTCTGGATTTAAAAAAACTTGGAATTAGGAGATTTTTCGCAGAGCGAAGTGTGATCGTAAGGTATTGGAGCCATATAAAATCCTTTTTTCAGCAAAAATGGGAAAACTGCAAAGCCGGACTTTTGCATGTGGATCTGAATCAGAATATCGAAAAACATATTGCGAAGGCAGTCATTTTGAATCTGTTGTTTTTGTCGGCTGCAAGTCTGTTGTGGTTTTTCGGCATTGCGATATTGATTATCTATTCTGTTGTATTGTTCCTGTTTTTGAGGAAATATGCCGCAAAAATACAAAAACAATATCGGAATATGTTAAAAGCCACGGAATCCATTGCAGATGGTAATTTAAATACAAGCATGGACATGGATTTGGGTGTATTTGAATCATATAAACAATCGCTTAGTAAGATTCAGGAAGGATTCCGGAATGCTGTAGATCAGGAAGTAAAGAGCCAAAAATTAAAGACAGAATTAATTACAAACGTATCACATGACTTAAAAACGCCTTTGACAGCAATCATCACTTACATTGAGCTGTTAAAAGAGGAAAATATTACGGAGCAGCAGAGGAAAGAGTATTTGCAGACTCTGGAGAGAAAATCACATCGTTTAAAGATCCTGATTGAAGATTTATTTGAGGTAAGCAAGGCAGACAGCAGAAATGTTACGTTGAATGTAGCAGATATCGATTTGTGTAACCTGATTCGTCAGGCATATCTGGAATACAGTGATCGGGCAGAGGAAACTGGACTGGATTTCCGGTTTCAGATGCCAAAGGAAAAGGTGATTTTAAAGCTGGACAGCCAGAAAACCTACCGGATTTTTGATAATCTCTATACAAATGCTTTAAAATATGCAATGCCGCATTCGAGAGTATATGTGAATGTGGAGCGGCAGGAGAGCAAAGTTCATGTCGAAATGAAAAATATATCTGCAAATGAGCTGAATATCCGCCCGGAAGAGTTGACAGAGCGGTTTGTCAGAGGGGATTCTTCCAGAAATACGGAAGAAAGCGGTCTGGGACTTGCAATTGCACAGAGTTTTGTAGAACTGCAGGGAGGCAGACTTTGGATTAGTATTGACGGAGATTTATATAAGGTTATCATTGAGTTTCCGGTATAAACGAAAAAGCAGCAAGTTTATTAAAATATACTTTAATAAACTTGCTGCTTTTATACTACAATGTTTATGCAAAGAATAGAAAATACAATATATGTGTTTTCAAGAAGAGTTATATTCCTATATATAGTATTTTATTCTTTTTATGAAAAGTTCATCAGGTAGTAAAGAAAAGGAGAAAGACAGGAAAAAGTTTTTGAAATATTAGAAAAAATTGGAAAAGACATATCATATTGAAAAATATCGAAATATGGAAATAAAAAATACATGTTTTTTTATCGAATCAAAAAGAAAAATTTTAAAAGGGAGAAGAAAGGAAAGAATATACTCAAAAAAATGTTGTAAAGCCTTATAAATACTATTTTATTGACAAATTTCGATATGTATTATATGCTGAAAATACAAAAGAAATTGTGGATAACTGAATGGAAACAAATAAATTTTCTTAAAGATAACAACAATTACAAAAAACACAACATATAGTTTATTTATAAAATAACATATACTATATATATACATATCGAAAAAAATGAATGTGAGATAACAGGGATGGAAAGAAATTTTGTAGAGGAAGCCAGAATATTTAAGGCTTTCTGTGATGAAAACCGATTACAGATTCTGGAGCTTTTGCAGAACGGAGAATATTCTGCCAGTGAAATACTGGCCGGACTCAATATTTCCCAGTCTACTTTGTCTCATCATATGAAAATTTTATGTGAATCCGGTATTGTGGCGCCGAGACGGGAAGGAAAATGGACATACTATTCAATTAACCGTGAGAACCGTGAAAAGGCTATTATTCTTCTGGAGAGCATTACAAAAGTCCATAATAAAGCAAAATGGTAGGAAACAAAGCGATGATACACAGTACATTTTTGGATACGGAAATCGGTAAAATAGTAATAGAAGCTGATGAAAAGGCAGTTATCCGGCTTGGATTTTCCGGGGAAAAAGAGAGGAAAGCAGGTTTTGGTTCAGATCTTTCGGCAGCAGGATTAGAGAAACAGGCAGATGAAGTGCCGGGTGTCTGGACGAAGAGTGTTCTTCTGGAACAGGCAGTAAGAGAGCTTCTGGAATATCTGAACGGACAGCGAAAGCGCTTTGAAGTACCACTTTCTCCGAAAGGGACGCCATTTCAGGAGAAGGTATGGGAAGAGCTTTGCCAGATACCGTATGGAGAGGTATCTACCTATGGTGAGCTGGCGGTACGTATTGGGAATCCGAAGGGAGCCAGGGCAGTCGGCATGGCATTGAACCGCAATCCCATTATGATCATGGTTCCCTGCCACCGGATTATCGGAAAAGACGGAAGTCTGACCGGATTTGGCGGTGGGCTATTTGCAAAAAAGTACTTGCTTTCTTTGGAAAAATCTGATAAATTCTTAAAGAAGCAATAGAAATAGTATAATTTGGCAGATGTAATAGAAGCAGATGCGTAGAAGGGAGATGTGAGGATGATTATTTTTTCCTGCAAATAAGAACTATATAACGGCAGGAAATTAAATCATCTTTTAATATACTTCTTTTTACGCTGTTTTTATGCCATTTTATATGAAATGTTCATAAGATAATTAAAATCAGTTGTTTTATTTAGAAGTAAATATAAATCGAAATATTTCGATATAAAAAAGATGCAGGAATTTCCTGCATCTTTTTCATTAGGAAGAGTACTGTGTATGCACGATCTGTTGCTGCAGATTCTTCATGGATTTTGGAGGTAATTATGTCGAAAATACAGGTAAGTCATCTGACGTTTTGTTATGAAGGAAGCTATGACAATATATTTGAGGATGTGTCTTTTACGTTGGATACGGATTGGAAGCTGGGGTTTATCGGAAGGAACGGAAAAGGCAAGACGACTTTTTTGAATCTTCTGCTTGGAAAATATGAGTATAAGGGCAAAATTTCTGCTTCGGCAGAATTGGAATCCTTTCCGTTTCCTGTTTCAGAGCAAGAGAGGAAAAAGAATACAATAGATATGATCGAGGCTATTTTTCCGGACTATGAGCTTTGGATGATCTGCAGAGAACTGTCACTTTTGCAGATGGATGCAGATGTTTTGTACCGTCCCTATTACACTTTAAGCAGTGGAGAGCAGGTCAAGGTTATGCTGTCGGTGTTGTTTTCCAGGGAAAACCGGTTTCTGCTCATGGATGAGCCGACCAATCATCTGGATCAGGAAAGCAGGGATGTGATTCACGAATACCTGAAGAAAAAGAAGGGTTTTTTACTGGTTTCCCACGACAGAGAGCTGTTAAATGACTGTGTGGATCATATTCTGGTTCTGAACCGGGCCAATATTGAAGTATTTCAGGGAAATTTTGATACCTGGTGGGAAAATAAGCGCAGACAGGATGCCTATGAGCTTTCAGAAAATGAGAAGTTAAAAAAGGACATCAGGCGGTTAAAGGAAGCTGCCAGACAGACCAGAATCTGGGGAGATAAGGTAGAGGCGACCAAGATTGGAGCCGGATCCGAAAAATATGAAAAGTGTATCGATACCAGAGCCTTTGTGGGCGAGAAATCCAGGCGAATGCAGCAGAGGCGTAAAAATCTGGAACGCAGGCAGAATGCGGAAATAGAAAAAAAATCAAACCTGTTAAAAAATCTGGAGTGTCCGCAAGAACTGAAATTGTTTCCCATGACACACCAAAAGGAGCTATTGATAAATCTGGACCAGATTTGTTTCGGGTATGGTAAGAAGAGGATTCTGGACGGTTTTCCCATGAAAATTTTAAATGGAGAAAGGATTTCTCTGGAAGGCCACAACGGCTGTGGAAAATCTACGGTTTTAAAAATCATTACGGAACAATTAAAACCGGAAAGCGGAACGCTTTATAAGGCGGGCGGACTCCGAATTTCTTATGTGCCTCAGGATACTTCTTTTTTACAGGGTTTCTTGAGTGATTATGCAAAAGAGTGTAAAATAGAGGAAAGTCTGTTTATGACGCTGCTTCGGAAGCTGGATTTTGAACGGGTGCAGTTTGAGAAGGATATGAAGGATTACAGTGAGGGACAGAAGAAAAAGGTGTTGATTGCAAGGAGCCTTTGCGAACAGGCGCATCTTTATATCTGGGATGAACCGCTCAACTATATCGATGTGTTTTCCAGAATGCAGATAGAAGAGCTGATTCTGAAATATCAGCCAACCCTCCTGTTTGTAGAACATGATAAGCTGTTTGCCGGGCATATCGGAGCAAAGCATATTGTGATGGACTAATAAAAAGGAGATTTTTGTAAAGATGGAGCATGTTACGCATGTATTTGATCCGGTTTATGACAAAAAATCAAGAATTCTGGTGCTTGGAACCTTTCCGTCAGTGAAGTCCAGAGAGATGTCCTTTTATTACGGACATCCCCAGAACCGGTTTTGGAAGGTTTTGGCAGCATTGACCGGAAGAAGCCTGCCGGAAACAATAGAAGAGAAGAAGCGGCTGCTTTTGGAAAATGGAATTGCGATATGGGATGTGATCGCATCCTGTGATATTCAGGGGTCCAGTGACAGCAGCATTAAAAATGTAGTGCCGAATGATATTGACAGAATTGTGAAGATAGTTCCTGATATTACTATTTTTGGGAATGGAGAAAAGGCATTCAGTTTGTACCAAAAGTATTGCAGGGAACAGACCGGAAAAGATATGATAAAGCTTCCGTCCACTAGCCCTGCGAATGCTGCTTTTTCCTTAGATAAACTGACAATGGTGTGGAGAGAGGCATTTGACAGAGCCGGGTGGTGCACAATGATTTAAGGAATTTGATTATGAAAGAGGAGCAGAATATCAATATGAATGAAAAAATGGACTCTGAGGAAAAAGATGAAAAACTGCCGGATCAAGAATCAGACTGCACGGAGAATCAGAAAAGAGAAGCAAAATTTGAGCATATGACAACGGCTCCGGTTCCAGTGCTCATTTGTGAACTGGCGGTTCCAACCATTATCAGTATGTTGGTCAGTTCATTTTATAATATGGCAGATACCTTTTTTGTCGGGCAGATTAATACGCAGGCTACTGCAGCAGTTGGAATCGTTTTTTCTGTTATGGCACTGATTCAGGCATTTGGTTTCTTTTTCGGTCACGGCTCCGGTAATTTTATTTCCAGAAAACTGGGTGCACAGGAGACAAAAGAAGCAGAGGAAATGGCAAGCTGTGGCTTTTTTTATGCTTTCCTAGGCGGACTGCTTATGATGGTTGTTGGTATTTTGTTTTTGGAACCGTTTGCGATGCTTCTTGGTTCTACGGATACGATTCTTCCTTATACAAAGAAATATCTGAGGATAATTCTGATCGGTGCCCCTGTCATGACTTCTTCGCTGGTACTAAATAATCAGCTTCGCTTTCAGGGAAGTGCCGCTTATGGTATGGTCGGGATTGTAACCGGATCTGTGGTCAATATTGTGTTGGATCCGCTACTGATTTTTGTATGTGATCTGGGAATTACAGGTGCTGCGATTGCGACGGTTGCAAGCCAGTTTCTTTCCTGGCTGCTTCTTCTGGCGGGCAGCAGAAAAGGCGGAAACATCCATATTCATCTTAAAAATTTTACATGGAAATTTTATTATCTGAAGGAAATCTGCCGCGGCGGTTTTCCTTCCCTGTGCAGACAAGGACTTGCCAGTGTGGCAACAATTTCACTGAATCGTGTAGCGGGAAACTATTCCGATGCGGTAATTGCGGGAATGTCCATTGTATCCCGTATCACGATGTTTGCAAATTCTGCATTGATTGGTTTCGGGCAGGGTTTTCAGCCGGTCTGCGGATTTAACTATGGGGCAAAGCTTTATAAAAGAGTGCGGGAGGGCTTCTGGTTTTGTGTGAAGTGGTCGGCGGTTTTTCTGGCAGTCGTATCGGTTTTGGGTATAGTATTTGCGCCGCAGCTTGTAGCAGTATTTCGAAAGGATGACGTAGAAGTTATTGAAGCTGGTGTTATGGCGTTACGGTATTGTTGTATTGCTTTTCCGCTCGGTTCCTGGATCGTGCTTTGCAATATGATGCTCCAGTCGATTGGCAAGGCATTGAAAGCCTCTATTGTGGCAGCGGCGAGACAGGGTCTGTTTTTCCTGCCGCTTATCATTATTCTGCCCGGATTATTTGGCATAAAGGGCGTACAAATGTGCCAGATGGTCAGTGATATTTTGACCTTCCTGCTGGCGGTGCCACTGGGAATCAGCGTACTGAATGAAATGAAAAGAGAAGAGAGGATTAGTTATGAACAAAAATAGTGCAAAGGAAATTAAGGTACTGGTACTGGATATTGACGGGACACTGACAAATTCTGAAAAGGAAATTACGCCGGAGACAAAAAGAGGTATCCTGAATATTCAGGAGAGAGGTCATAAGGTGATGTTGGCCTCCGGCAGACCGACTCCGGGCATGAAGCGTTATGCAAAAGAGCTGGAACTGGAAAAATATGGCGGTTATCTTTTGTCTTTTAATGGCGGACGGATCATTAACTGCAAAACGGGAGAAATCGTATTCCAGAAAATTCTGCCGTCTATTGTAATTCCGGGACTTTACCGCTTTGCAGTAAACAATGACTGCGGACTGATTACTTATCTGGGAGATAATATTGTCCTTGGTACACGGATGGATGATTATATTGCCATTGAGTCGCGCATCAACGGGATGCCCGTTCAAAAGGTGGAGAATTTTGTAGATTTTGTGGATTTTGATGTCAATAAGTGTCTGATGACTGCGCCGCCTGAGCGGGCAGAGCAGTATGAGAAGGAGCTTGACAAAAAGTATGGTGATATTTTGAGCATTTACCGCTCGGAACCGTTTTTTATTGAAATTATGCCAAAAAATGTGGATAAGGCGACTTCTCTTGACCGTATGCTTTCGACGGTCGGACTGACCAGGGAAAATGCAATCTGCTGCGGTGACGGTTTCAATGATATGACAATGATCGAGTATGCGGGAGTCGGCGTTGCCATGGGAAATGCGCAGGAAGCAGTCAAGGAGAAGGCAGATTATATTACAGGAAGCAATGATGATGACGGATTGGTGGAGGTTATTGAGAGATTTATTCTGTAAAAATTTGAGAACAAAATATCAGAACAAAAAGCAGGGTTTATTTGATGCAATTATGATGCAATCTTTTCTTATATTAATATAATAAAAACAAAAGAAGATAGTGTCAAATGACCTATGAAAAAACTGGGCAAAGAAAAAAGGCTCAGATGAACCTTGATAATTGCAGATATTTTAGTCTGAGGTAAGCTATCGCCACCCTTGACAGCACGAAAAAGAACTGC
>JAAYNV010000020.1 GCA_012520645.1 Clostridiales bacterium
CAGTTCTTTTTCGTGCTGTCAAGGGTGGCGATAGCTTACCTCAGACTAAAATATCTGCAATTATCAAGGTTCATCTGAGCCTTTTTTCTTTGCCCAGTTTTTTCATAGGTCATTTGACACTATCCTTTTATCATACGTTTTCTATTATAATAAAAAAGGTGGAATTTTTCCACCTTTTTAGACAATTCCTGACAGGAAAATTATGGATTAACGATTTGCAAGCTCAGTTGTGATTTCCTCCCAACTGACACCCTTTTCCACCATCAGTACCATCATATGATAGAGAAAATCCGAAATCTCATATTTGATTTCATTCGGATTCGGATTTTTGGCAGCGATTACAATTTCCGTTGCCTCCTCACCAAGTTTCTTTAAAATCTTATCCACCCCTTTATCGAACAGATAGTTCGTATAAGAGCCTTCCTTCGGATTCACCTTACGATCTTTAATGACACCCAGTACATCCTCAAAGACCTTCAGCGGATTTTCTTTTCTGTCACATTCACGTTCCATGATCTTATGAAAGAAGCAGCTGTAATTTCCGGTATGGCATGCCGCCCCCACCTGCGAAACCCTGGCTAAGATCGTATCCAGATCACAGTCCGCTGTCAAGGACTGCACATACTGAAAATGTCCGCTTGTTTCTCCCTTCAGCCACAGTTCACTGCGGCTTCTGCTGAAATAAGTCATCTTACCGGTCTTCAGCGTATTCTCATAAGCCTCTTCATTCATATAAGCGACCATAAGCACCTCATCCGTCTTATAATCCTGTACTACTACCGGAACCATACCGTCACTGTTCTTTTTCAGTTCAGCCCAAGAAATTGCCGCTTCAAACGTATTGACCGCAATCCCTGCTCCGGCACAGAGATTTTTCAATGACTGTATCTCTTTTGCATTCTCATTGACAATTTCTCCGCTGAGACCGCTTATTTCCTCTCTTGCCATCACTTCCAGAATTTTCTCCAAAGAAGCGGTCTGCATACATAAAATGACTGGGAGTTTGGCTGTTTCCAGACAATTTTTTGCCTTTTCTGCCGTAAAAGCCGCCTTGGAAAAGGGCTGTACGAGAATCAGATCCGATACATATTCTTCCAGAAGTTCCCGGTTCTTCGTAATCTCACTGCTCTCTGCAATGCAGACCGCAATTTTATCTTTTCCAAATTTTAAAGATACCTCTTCGGTGATTTCCACATTCCCCGGCTTGGAATAATTTAAAGCAGCCTTCTTACAACCGGCATAAATTAATTTCTTAATGTCCTCCATACGGTGTACATTTCCTGCTCCAATGACCGGAATATCCACCGCAGCACAGACTGCCTTTAATACATCCAGATTTTCTTCGTGCTCCTTATCTCCGTTGGAAAGATCAAACACTAAAATCTCATCTGCATTGTTATCGCTATAATATTTTGCCAGCTCTGCCGCATTCATGCTGACAACTGTCCGATCCTCAAAACATTTTACTGCACTGCCCTGATACAGATAAATACAGGGAATAAACTTTTTATAATTCTGCTGCATAATCTTATCCACACCTGTTTTACAGGCTTCCTTTCGTACTTAATACATCTGTAATGCGCTCGTCCAGACTGACTGCTTCGTCCAATGCCTTGGCAAATGCTTTAAACATAGCCTCTGCCATGTGATGTGCATTGACTCCCGCCAACATACGAATATGCAGATTCATGCCAGCCGCATAGGACACCGCATAGAAAAATTCCCGAATCAACTCCGTATCCAGTTCCCCAATCCGTTCCGCTTCGAAACTGCACTGATAGTCAAAATACGGTCTTCCACACAGATCCACTGCACAAAGTGCCAGCGCATCATCCATCGGCAGAATAAAATAACCGTATCTCTTTATACCTTTTTTATCTCCCAGTGCTTCTCTGATTGCAGTGCCAAGCACAATACCACAGTCCTCTACCGTATGGTGTCCGTCCACCTGAAGATCTCCCTTGCACTGAAGCTTTAAATCAAAAAAACCATGTCTGGCAAATCCATCCAGCATATGATCAAAAAAACCGATGCCGGAATCCACCTCACTTTTTCCGGTTCCATCCAGATTCAAAATGACGCAAATATCCGTTTCCTTTGTTTTCCGCTCTATTGTCTTACTTCTTGCCATAATCTCATCCTCCGCTTTTTCTATTCAAACCGTACATGGATGGAATTTGCATGTGCCGTCAGCCCCTCTTTTTTTGCAAACAGCTCAATATCCTCATGCGCACGCTCAAGCGCCTCTCTCGAATAGGAAATAATACTCGACTTCTTACAGAAATCATCCACATTTAGCGGTGAGAAAAAGCGTGCTGTACCGTTAGTCGGAAGTACATGATTGGGTCCCGCAAAATAGTCCCCAAGCGGCTCCGAAGAATACTCTCCAAGGAAAATGGCTCCTGCATTTTTAATCTTTGTCATCACGGCAAACGGATCCCTTGTCAGAATTTCCAAGTGCTCCGATGCAATCTCATTGGCACAGGCAATTGCATCATCCAGATTGTCCGCAATCAGTATGTATCCATAATTATCCAGTGATTTACGGATTATCTCCGTTCTGGACAGCTCCTGTAAAAATCCTTCGATTTCTTTGGACACCTTTTGGGCCAGTTCTGTACTTGTGGTGATCAAAATAGCTGATGCCAGTTCATCGTGCTCTGCCTGGGATAGCAGATCAGCTGCTACATAGCGGGGATTTGCGGTCTCATCCGCCAGAACCAGAATCTCACTCGGACCGGCAATGGAATCTATGCTGACATGTCCATACACTGCCTTTTTGGCAAGTGCCACAAAAATATTGCCCGGTCCGACAATCTTATCTACCTTGGGAATACTCTGGGTACCAAACGCCAGTGCCGCGATTGCCTGAGCTCCACCCGCTTTATAGATTTCATCCACCCCTGCTATATCGGCGGCCACCAATGTTCCAGGATTGATCTTGCCATCCTTTCCCGGCGGTGTCGTCATAACAATCCTCTCCACACCTGCCACCTTAGCAGGAATCACATTCATCATAACGGAAGACGGGTAAGCAGCCTTTCCACCCGGCACATAAACCCCGACTCTCGCAATCGGTGTAATCTTCTGTCCAAGAATCGTTCCATCCTCTTTCGCATCAAACCAGCTGTTTCGAAGCTGCTTTTCATGATAGATGCGGATATTCTCCCGGGAACGCTTCATCACTGCAATAAAGTCTGCATCTACCTGCGCATATGCTTCCTCTATTTCAGCCTTTGTAACCTTCACTGTTTGCGATGTAATCTTACAACCGTCAAACTGCTCTGTATAAGCAAAAAGAGCACTGTCCTTTTCTGCACGCACCTTTGCAATAATTTCTGCTACAGTGCTTTCATACTGTCCGTACTGATTCGGACTCCTTTTTAACAAATCCTCCAAAAGATTCTGCTTTGTCTGTTCTGTCAATGTAATGGTTCTCATATCAGTCTTCCTTTCATATACAAGTTCCTTTGGCCCATGGACTGCCGACATCACATCTGCCCAGATGATACTGTCTTTTTGCTATTCCCTGGTTCTGCTCCAGAGAAACCTCAAGCTTTAAACGGCTGGTCTCCGATTTCCCAAAATTCTCCAAAATTTCAAGTACGTTATTCAGATCCTCTTCTCTCACCTGTTTTTTCTGTTCTTCCATAGCCATGTCCGCCTTTCTGTTTTGACTTCACTACATTTGCCATTGAATCAAGCTGTATCTTCAACCACATTTCGCACGCAGCTTACTAATCAGCTCCTTGATGCGTTCTGCCTCCATTTTCATGCTCACCTGATTGACAATCATACGTGCGGAAAGCGGACAAATCTCTTCCAGTACTTCCAGTCCGTTTTCCTTCAAGGTAGAGCCCGTTTCCACAATGTCTACAATCACATCTGCTAAACCTACGATCGGTCCAAGTTCCACAGAACCGTTCAGCTTAATAATGTCCACTGTCTGATGCTTTTTGTTATAGAAATAATCTTTTGCAATATTGGGATACTTACTTGCCACACGAATCATCTCATGATGCTTTAACAGTTCCTTGGCGCTGGCAGGTCCACATACGCACATACGGCATTTTCCAAAGCCAAGATCCAGTACCTCATACACACGGCGTCCTTCCTCCAAAATGGTATCACTGCCTACCACACCGATATCAGCGGCACCATATTCCACATAGGTAGGTACATCCGGTCCCTTCGCCAGAAAGAATTTCAGCTTCAATTCTTCATTCACAAAAATAAGCTTCCGTGTATCTTTATCCTTCATTTCCTCACAGGTAATGCCGATTTCCTCTAAAAGCTCCAGTGTCTTTTTGGCAAGTCTGCCCTTTCCAAGGGCAAATGTTATGTATTTTCTGTCTTCACTCATGACTCCAACCTCATTTCCACTCTCATTCCGTTATTTCTAAGTCTTCTGACTTCCTTTAATACCTCCGCAAAAGTATCCTGCGTATAAGAAAGCACCTTTACCTCATCCACTGTCGGAATCGGAAGTCCCTGTCTGGACACCGCAGACATCAAATCATCCACTATAATCATAAAACCAATCGCCGGCGCATCCTTTCCAAAATGGGATAAAAGGCTGTCATACCTACCGCCCTTTGCAATGGCATCTCCGACACCATAGGTATAGGCTTTAAAAATAACACCTGTATAATAATTATACTTGCTTAACATACCAAGGTCAAAGGAAACATACTGTTCCACACCATACAGGCAAAGTACCTGATACAGCTGCTCCAGACGTTCAACTGCCTGCAGAGAATGTGCATTTTTTACAAGCGCCTTTGCTTCCGTAAGACACTCTGTCCCACCGAACAGCTCTGTCATCCTGAGTAAAACACTGCTGTATTCCTGTGGAATTTTCCGCTCCGAAAGCAGACTTTCCGCTCCAAAATAATTCTTATTGGAAATATATTCCCGAAGCTGCAATTCGGTTTCTTCATCCAGCCCGGCTTCCTGACAGATACCTTTAAAATATTCCACTTCCCCGACACTGATTTGAAATTCCTTCAATCCGCTGTTTTTTAATGACTCCACCAAGAGACTGATGACCTCTCCGTCTGCCTCTACCGCAGGATTGCCGATCAGTTCCACCCCCATCTGGGTCACTTCCTTCAGTTTTCCCTGCAGATTAGAAGTATTTGTAAAGGTATTTCCCAAATAAGAAAACCGGATTTCCGTATCCTCATCCATAAAGTACTTGGCAGCACATCTTGCCATGGATGGAGTAAAGTCCGGTCTTAATACCAGTGTATTGCCTTCCTTATCGAAAAACTTATATAGTTCCTTGGAAGGTGTCGTACCGATTTCACGAGAAAATACATCAAAAAACTCAAAGGTCGGTGTCTGGATGTCCTGATAACCATATTCAAAAAATTTGTCATGGATCATTCCTTCCATCTTCCATTTGCCCGCATATTCCTTTCCATAAATATCCCGTACACCCTCCGGTGTATGTACCAGACGTTTGCTCATTTTCCTAACCAAACCTTTCTTTTATACTTTATCGCTTTAAAGCGCTACTTCTCTACCATGCTAATTTGTCAAACAACTGACAGTATACTAAACTCTTTCCAAAATGTCAATCCCGTTCCTCCAAATCCTTTTGCAGCATATCCAAATATGGTACAAGCACCCCGCCTTTCTTTGGAAGAATATACTCAGGATTCAATTCATCAAACCGGAAGCTCTTTCGTCCTCCCTCCTGTGCTCTTTCCCAAAAAAGTCTTAAGAATACAAGCGGAAGATAATAAAACAGATCCTTTCCGGTATAATAGATCAAAAAAAAGGCAATGCCGCCCTGCTTTTCAAATTCCTCCATAAACTCCACCTGATGTGCATGGATGTTCTGAAGTGCAAAAGTATCACCGGCACATTCCTTGGCATCAAAACACACCGGTATACCCTGTACAGCCCCGATATAGTCTACCGTACTCTTCTGTTCAAAATAGGCAAGCGTAATCTGCCTGTGCTCCTTATCCATGCGGATCGGTGTAATCGGAGTCGGAATCTTCTGAATCAGTGCCAATCCACTCTCTCTGTATTTTTCATTGGTCCGGTTGATCAATTCCTCCAGTGTGGAACCTCTAAGACCTCTGGAATTCCAGGTCGCCATTTTTCTCCTTGCTCCTTCCCCTATCAGCTTTTTAAAATTTGCTCATATTCTATGGGCATTTCATCCACAATGCTCCGGTGTGAAAGGGCTTCAAATGGAGCATCCAGTTTCGGAAATTCCAACCGGAAGGCATGAAGCAGCTGGTTTTTTATACCAAATTCCCTGAAAAACACTTCATTCCATTTTAAATCACCATACTTTGGATCCCCCACTAACGGATGTCCGATCGAGGAAAGATGCGCCCGGATCTGATGCGTTTTCCCCGTAATCAGCTCTACCTCCAGCAGGGAAATCTCTTCCTGTACATGCTTAACTTTACGGGTCATAATCGGCACGTATTTCGTCTCGATACGGCTATAGACTCTCTTTTTTTGTTCTGCCAGCTCACGATACTGCTTTTCAGAAAGCACCCGGACCATATTGGTCTTCTCATCCTTATGCAGATATCCGGTCAGATGTGCTTGCTGTGTTATCCTTCCCTTTACAAGCAGTCTGTAAAATTTATGTACGGAACGTTCCTTTAGCAGCGCATTCATTTTCTGCGTGCCTGCCAGAGAAATCCCGCATACCACGATTCCACTGGTATTCCGGTCCAGACGATTACAGACAGATGGACGAAAGGTCAGAAAATCTTCTTCTGAAAATCTGTGTTTCTTTAAAAGATACCCACACATCCATTCATTCAGGGAGAGTTCACCTGCCTCTGCTTTCTGCGATAAAATGCCTATAGGTTTATGTAATAGCAAAACATTCTGATCCTCATAGAGAACCCGTATTCCCTGAAAGGAATCAAAAGCTCTTTGATATTCAGCTGTTTTTAAAGTCGTTTTGCTTACCTTTTTTCCGTTGCTCAAAGAAATCCTGCCTGAAAATTTTTCAAAGGTTTCCTCCGCCAGAAAAAATTGGATGCAGTCACCTGCCACAGTCTTTTCGCTGCCATCTGCCCTCTTCCCATTCCAGACAATATTTTTCTTTCGAAGCATCTTATATAGAAACCCCATGGATGCGTCCGGCAGGATCTTATGCAGCAGCTTATCCAGCCGCTGTCCGGCCTCATTTTCCTTTACAATAATCTCTCTCATGTCCGACCTCTTTACTTAGAGGGATATGTCCAACAAGGTATGAATCACTTCCTTCTGATCCCTCGGCTCATTTTCCTCCGTCTGACACATCTGCTCTATACGGTTTAAAAATTTTTCCCGTTCTTGAAAGACTTTAACGGTATACCCCTGATATCCACCTATTTTTAAACATTCTTCTATATGTTTTTTTGCCTCAGCCGTATCGGTCTTTTCGGTTTCAGTCATGGCTACAATGTTATGTCCCTTTAACAGCACAGTACTCAACTGAAAGTTCTTCTGATAAGAAGTCAGAAACAGGTCATAACACACCGTTAAGCCACCGGCTCTTTTCTCCACCTCCTGGTACAGACTGTCGCTGCAGCCCCTGCTCTTTAAAAACATAATGGCATTCACCATACTTTTGCTCGCCGGAAGGCAGCCAAGTACCGCAACGACTGTCAGAAGATTCATTCTTGTCTTTGTGGACACGTAACCCATAACAAAAATAGAAACGGAAAGCAGGAAATAAATCAGTGTACGGATCACCGTAAATCTCTTCTGTGCGTCAATATAACCCTTGCTTCCTTTTTCTGATTTCTTAAAAAAAACCTTCATTTTATCAACCTCATAATCTTCAGTATAAACGGATGGGGCAACAAACTGCTTATCAAATGGAACAGTTTAATCCATCCGGAGCAGACCGCAATGGATTTTTTTTCTTTGGATGCAAGCAAAGCTTCCCTTACCACTCGCTCCGGCTGCACAATGGTCAGCTTTTTTACCGCTAATGTCTTCCCATACCGCTCCGCAATATCAAAAAATTCTGTTTCCACCGGTCCCGGACAGACTGCCGTCACATAAATCTGACGCTTTACAAGTTCCTCTCCCAACGCTCTGGAAAAACTAAGCACATAAGACTTAGTTGCCGCATAGACTGCAAATCCCGGCTGTGGAAGAAAAGCCGCCGAGGATGCCAGTTGGATAATCCGGCTGTTTTTCTTCATATACGGAATACATTCATAAGTAAGCTCCGTCAATGCCTTACAGTTTACCTCCAGCATCCCAATCTGGGGTTTCTTTTCCAGTTCGGTAAACTCTCCCATATATCCATAACCTGCACAATTTACAAGCATACGAATCACCGGCTTTTCTTGTGCCAGTGACTTATAAAAGAAAGACATCTGTTTTTCATCCGTTACATCTACGGCAAAAATTCTGGTCTTATTCCGCATAGCCTCTGACAATTCCTTTAACCGGTCTCCTCTTCTGGCAATCAGCCAGATTTCGTCCATCTTTTGGAATATGGAATCCAACTGCAGGGCAAACTCTCTTCCCATACCAGAAGATGCTCCGGTAATAATTGCAATATTCACGTGTATCGCATCCCTTCTATTTTTATTTTTCTGAAATGATTTTATCTTGTTATCTCTTTTTCTTATGAACATTACGGATTGTCTTCCGTTTTCCGCTTCCACTGTTTACTTTCTGTTCTGCCCTTTTTGCTCCGCTGTTTGATTTCAAGACTCCCTTTCCATTCAGGCGTCTCGGTCGAATCAGACACTTTTTGTCAAACCCGATCAGATCTTCCCTCCCGGCTGTCTTTAGTGCCTCCATAACAAGTTCATAGTTCTTGGGATTCCTGTATTGGATCAGCGCCCGCTGCATCGCCTTCTCATGCGGATTCCTGCACACATAAACCTCTTCCATAGTACGCGGATCCAGTCCCGTATAGTACATGACCGTTGAAATAGTCGATGGTGTCGGATAAAAATCCTGTACCTGCTCCGGCATATAACCAAGATCCCGTAAATATTCTGCCAGTTCAATCGCTTCCTTTAAAGTCGAGCCGGGATGGGAGGACATCAGATATGGTACAACAAACTGCTTAAGTCCCATCTGCTCATTCAATTTTTTATATTTTTTCAGGAACCGCTCATAAACTGCATTTTCGGGTTTCCCCATCCTGCTTAACACCGCATCCGAAATATGCTCCGGCGCTACCTTAAGCTGTCCGCTGATATGGTATTTTACCAGTTCTCGAAAAAAAGTATCATCCGGGTCTGCCAGCAAATAGTCAAAACGGATACCGGAACGTACAAACACCTTTTTGACTCCTGGCAGTTCCCGTAGTCTGCGTAACAGCTTCAGATAATCACTGTGATCCGCCTTCAGATTCACACAAGGCTTCGGGTACAGGCATTGTTTTGCAGGACAGACTCCCTTTGTCAGCTGCTTCTCACAGGAAGGATGTCTGAAATTCGCAGTCGGACCACCCACATCATGTATATAGCCTTTAAAATTCGGATCCTTTATGATTTCCTCCGCTTCTTTTATAATTGATTCGTGACTGCGCACCTGTATCGTCCTGCCCTGATGAAAGGTCAAGGCACAAAAGCTGCATCCGCCAAAGCATCCCCTATTGCTGATCAGTGAAAACTTGATCTCGGAAATGGCAGGCACACCGCCTTTTTCTTCATAAGACGGATGATAGGTGCGCATGTACGGCAGATCATATACCGCATCCATCTCCTCCATCGTAAGCACTGGCTGCGGTGGGTTCTGCACCACAAAGACTCCATTTGGATATGGCTCAATCAGGGTCTTTGCCGTACAGGGATCCGTATTTGCATACTGAATCCGAAAACTTCCGGCATACTCTCTCTTCTCTTTCTGCATCCTTTCATAGGACGGCAGCATCTGCGCCTCATAAATCCCGTCTACATCCTTTGTTTTATATACGGTTCCCCGGATAAACGTAATATCCTTTACCGCAATACCGCTTGACAGTGCGTCTGCAATCTCTACAATAGATTTTTCTCCCATACCATAAGAAATCAGATCCGCCTGACTGTCTAATAAAACAGATCTCTTAAAGCTGTCCGACCAGTAATCATAATGCGCAAGTCTGCGAAGACTGGCTTCAATACCACCAATAATAACCGGTACATCCTTATAGGTCCGGCGAATCAGGTTGCCATAAACAACCGTAGCATGATCCGGTCTCTTAAACGGTTCTCCACCCGGCGTATAGGCATCCGTCGGACGATGCTTTTTCGATACAAAATAATGATTTACCATTGAATCCATATTGCCGCCTGAAATCAGAAATGCCAGTCTCGGTCTTCCTAAAATCGTAATACTTTTTTCATCCTTCCAGTCCGGCTGAGCGATAATACCGACGGAATAGCCATGCGCCTCCAGAATACGGCTGATAATGGCATGCCCAAAGGAAGGATGATCCACATAGGCATCCCCCGTCACATGGACAAAATCAAGCTGCTCTATGCCTCTCTTTTCCATATCCTGCTTACTGATTGGTAAAAAATCTTTTGTCACTTTATAACAGCTCCCGATAATCTTTAATATAAAAATCTGCCATACGGCACTTTTCTTCCTTCACCTGCTGTGAATACGCATCCTCCACCGCACACACTCTCATTCCGGCGGTCTTTCCTGCCTGTATACCCGGCAGGATATCTTCAAATACCAGACACTTTTCCGGCGCAGTCTGAAGCTTTTGCGCTGCCACCAAATAAACATCAGGCGAAGGTTTTCC
The DNA here is from genome assembly GCA_012520645.1 of Clostridiales bacterium. GTDB lineage: Bacteria > Bacillota > Clostridia > Lachnospirales > Lachnospiraceae > JAAYNV01. The sequence goes on from JAAYNV010000020.1 coordinate 10,730, forward strand.
CTTTTTGACGTCACAGCCGGTCACAATACAGGAGAAATACCCTTTTATCTTATGTACCTGAACAATATTTTCCACAAGCTCTCTGGAATTGCTCGTGGCAATACCAAATTTCATTCCTGCATTTTGGCACTTTTCCAGAAAGGCTTTCACTCCCGGTTTTAACGGGACTTCATAGGTGTACTTATCTAAAGCCATCCGGTTCCAATCCGCTTTGATCTGTTCCACAGAATTTGGCAGTTTAAATCGTTCCTTAAAATAAACCGCCGTTTCGGAAAAGCTCATTCCCTCGATATCTTCCTGTAGTTTTTCCGGAAGTGGAATATGAAACCTACCAAGATACTCTTTATCAATTTCCTTCCACATCCACATGGAATCTACCAACGTACCATCCAGATCAAATATCACTGCTTCTATTTTATCTAACATTTTTGAAAACATCTACTGAAAAACCCTCTTTTCCAAAATTTGATCCACGTCATTCTGCCAGTCTTTTCCATCCGTAAACTTCTCTGACACATAATAAAAATCAGATTCCATCAACGTATCCGTCTCCGGATTAATCAATGGAAGACTCATATCTGTTGTAATGTGTTGGCAAGATTCAAGCAGTTCCGTATTTCCACCGTTACGAAACCGATATACATTATAGACTTCATTCCCATATCCGTCTGCTTCAAAGTCATGCCGGTATAATACCGTATCATTTGAAAGCGGCTCATACCACTCCTCCGGCTCGGACACATCAAATAAATAGCAGGTAATACCATACGAATCCGCATTCAACAGAATACTTTCTTTATTTTCCGACAGTAAAAAGCGTTCCGGAATACCATCCCCGTCAAAATCGGCATCCTGACTTTTCCACTTACCGGACAACGGAAAATATCTGGCAAATGCTTCGCTGTTCTCCCGAAGTAATGTCAGATTTCCTGCCATCAGTCCGTCATAGCTCTTCACAGCCTCTGCTGCTGTCACTTTCTCTGTTACACCTGTTTCAAGCAGCAGCTCCTTTGCTCTCTTTTGTATATCATAGACATACAGGGACACACTTTCAGGCACAGGGCACTTCCACAAAAGCTTCTCTTCTCCGTATTCATATACTTCGTAGATCAGCTTACCACCGGCAATCCCGTAAAGTCTTGTATAAGGCTCTTCACTCCACTGACTCTGCTCTCCGGTGGAAAGATCCAACTGACTGCCATTTTCAAATTTCATACCATCACGGATAACCATATTGTCAGAGGTTCTGGCAAGTCTCCCCAGGGAGTTCTTATCTGTTGTACTGACTTTATAGTGATACAGGAAGTCTCCCAGTTCATAATAAATCCATTCACCGTCGAGTATGGGCATAACATCCTCCGAAAGAGCGATCCATTCCTCCGCCTCCGAAAGACTGCCGTCCTCTTTAAAGCTCTGTTTTCTATACTGCTTTGTCTCAAAATTTCGGTAAAAAATCTCCTTTTCGGTCACGATCAGACTGTCAAAACTTCCCTTCGTCAAAGTTTCAAACCCACTTCCATCTGTTCCAACCCGACAGATATCCGTCCCATCCGGATAGTTTATAAAATAAAGATAACCTCCATATTCATACAAATATCTGGCTCCGGTCTCAAGCACCAGTCTCCGTTTTCCTCCGGTTCCGTTTTCTCTTGCATAGATTCCACTCTTTCCATTCTCATCGGAAGATACATAATACAAAGTATCCTCTGTCAGACATAGAAAACGCGCCCCCATTTCATCTACAATCTGAACCTCTTTTCCTTCCGGTACATAATACAGACTGTCATTCTGTACAAAATAAATCCCCTTCTCATCACCCTCCACCAGACCACCGTTGCGCATATTGGCAGAATGTCCATATACGGTAAAAGCCGGTTCCGTTTCTGTCTCTCCTTTTTCACCTCGATCCATGCCATTCTCCTTTCCGCATGCCATAAGCAAAATGCTGCATACGATGAGAAGAACTGCAGATATTCTCTTTCTGCTATTCATCGTTTCCTTCCAATCCTGTTTGATTTATTCCTATTCTGATTTGCCATCCGTTCATTTCATTTCTTTTTCAACTTCTATGCCATACAGCATGTCGATTTCTTCTTCTGTCAATTCCCGAAAACTCCCTTCTGCCAGATTTTCATCTAACGTCAGAAGTCCCATAGTAATCCGCTTCAAATAAAATACCTCGTTGTCTACAGCTGCAAGCATCCGCTTAATTTGATGAAACTTACCTTCCCGTATGGATAGATAAATTTGATTCTTCTCTTTTGCATACCATGCCTCTGCCGGTAGTGTCCTTTTCTTTTCTCCGATATCCACACCAGACCGAAGCTGTCTAAGCTCCTCTTCCGAAACCGGACGTCCGGTTCCTACCAGATAGGTCTTTGACACATGCTTTTTAGGTGACAGAAGATTGTGTGCAAGTACTCCATCATTTGTCAGAATCAATAATCCAACGGTATCCTTGTCCAGTCTGCCTACTGGAAACAGATCCTTTCTAATTTCCTCCGGAAACAGATCAAGTACTGTTTTTTCCCGTTTATCTTCAGTAGCAGATACCACTCCTGCCGGTTTGTTCAGCATAAAATAACGATACGTTCTATATTGATACTCTGTTCCGTTTACCGTTACTCTGACGGTCTGTTCATTTACCTTTTCTTCCGGACGTCTGATCATTTTTCCATCTACTGACACACATCCCTTACGGATCAGTTCCTTTACCTGTGTTCTCGTACCCGCACCTGCATCTGCCAGATATTTATCCAATCGAATCATGTACTTTTTCCCTCTGCCATTTCATACTCTTGTAGTATACAATATTTTTGCCTGTTTGGGGATGATAACTTGAAAAATCTACTCAAAAAAACCATGCTGCTCCTTCTCTTTCTTACCCTGACCTTCTGTATGCTGTTTTGTCCAAAGCATTCTCTTCTCTACGCCCTGACCGGTCTGACACTCTGGTATGAAAAGATGATTCCTGCACTGCTTCCGTTTATGATTCTGTCCAATCTGTTAATCGGTCTTGGACTGACTGACAGCTTTGTCTTTTTTTTAAAACCGTTTTTCGGCAGACTGTTTCATTTAAACGGACATGGAATCTACGCAATTCTTACCGGATTTTTGTGCGGTTTCCCAATGGGTGCCAAGGTCACCGCCGATCTTTACCGGAATCACCTGCTTTCCAAGACCGATGCGGAAAATCTGCTTTTTTTCTGTAATAATATTGGTCCGATTTATTTTACAAGCTTTGTCCTTCCGCTTCTGCATATTAATAATCCGCTGCCGCTTTGCATCGGTATGTACGGAATTCCCTTTCTGTATGGTATTTTTTTTATGCCATATTCGAAACAAGGAGTGGTTTCAAAAACTTATCAAGGCATCCACTCTGCAATGCTCTGCCGCAGTCCTGCCTTCACAAAAATCTCCCGGCATACTGGATCTTCTGGATGACTCCATCATGTCCGCTCTCTTTGGCATTGCAAAGCTGGGTGGATATATGGTGCTCTTCAATCTTCTGAATATTCTGCCGGATCTGCTGTTATCTGAAAGCGAAGGATGTCTGAAACTTCTAACGAGACTGCAGATTCCGGTTCCGGCTCTTTGCGCCTGCCTAAACTGTCTTTTGGAAATTACAAGCGGAATAAGCCGTACCCAGGGGCGTTATCCGTTTATGGTGCTCATCCTGCTTCCGTTTGGCGGTTTTTCCTGCATCGCCCAAACCTACAGTATAATCAAAGACACGGATCTGTCCATTCGCAAATACATATTTCATAAAAGTATTCTTACACTGCTCACCGCATTTTATTATTTCCTGTTGTAAGAAAAAACCGGACGCTCCACCATCCGGTTTTCTCTGCTACGTATAGGATACCGGTGCACTCTCTGTCATTCCGTCATATCCATTATACAAACGTACTTTAATGCGCTTATCTACAATATTGTCTGCCGGCTTACATTCTACTGTCACCGATTTTGTTCCGTAAGGCAGCGCATAAAGGGCAGACCATGACACACCACCATCCAGACTGTAACTATAATAAAAAATACCACTTTCCCTGTCATTTCCTTCAATCAGCATCCCCAGTGTTCCGTCTTCTTTACGCCTATTATAAGTTACCGTTACTACCGCCCGTTCCGGTGGCGTCATATCCTGCAGAATGGCAACCGTCGGAACGCTTGTCTGCTGTTTTGGATATCCGCTGTAATCAACTCCAAGCTTGTCAGAGCGCAGACCGAAATACTTTGCTACTGCCGTTGCATCGCTCTTTCCAAATTTCTGCAGATTTTCAATGGAATTATAGATTGGTTTATCTACCGGATTGTCCAGATGACAATGCTCTACAATAACTGCAGGGATCCCTCGTTCACTGCTGGCACGAATTACCCCATAATAATCCTTTCCTTTGGAGCTGACCTTGGTTTTAACTCCTCTGCGAAACAAACCATATGTATCAAACTCATCTAACATCAGATTCCCGAGGGCATACCCTTTAGCATATTCCGTTCCCACTGACGGAATCCAGACCTCCGCACCATAAAGATTATGCTCTGCCGACATATTATAATGAAGGCTGATCAGATAATCTGCCTTGACATTGGCTGCCGCCTGGGCACGCTGTTCCAAGGATACATCTGCGTCCGAATAACGGGTCATATATACCGTCACACCTTCGTACTTTTCCAGTTCCTCCTTCATGGCAAGCGCTGTGACCATCGTTAAATTTTTCTCATCCAGTGTATTGAACTGACCACCCATATTACTTCCACCATGTCCCGGATCGATCATAACAATAACCGGACTCTCCGCCTTTACCATAAGCGGAGGATAAAACGTCACAAATATACAAAGTGCTGCCATTAAAACTGCTATTCTCTTTTGTATCTTCATTTTTATAACTATGCTCCTTAAAATATGCTTGGAAAAAAGAATACTCCGCAGGCTTATCCAACGGAGCATCCGCTTATCACTTATTTTAATATATCCAGATTGATGCCGTCACTGCTCTTGACGCTATCCTTTGTATCATCCAGATCCCCGCTCTCCAAATCATCATCCACCGGTCGAAGTTCGGTCCGGTTTCCTTTTACAATGTCATTGCACTGATTCAGGGATGCAATGAGCCCCTCGTACCTGCTTCCAGCGGCTTCTACTGCATGTGAGATAATATTTTCCACATTTCCAAGAATATCATCCGTATACTGCACTGCCGCTGCCCGCATGCTGTTGGCCTCAATTGTCGCATTATCCAGTATTTCCTGCGCCTGTCTGGTCGCCAGCGTAACTACCTCATTCGCCTGCGCATAAGCCTGCTGCATAATCTCATGCTCATTGATCAACTCATTCGTATGCACGGTCGCCTCATTGATCAACGCTTCTGCCTTTTGTCTTGCATCATTCAAAATGGCTTCCTTATTGCTGATAATCTTCTGATAACGCTTAATCTCCTCCGGAGTCTTCATACGCAGTTCCCGCAGCAGCTCATCGATTTCCTCTTTGTTCACGATAATATGCGTACTGGAGAACTGTTTGTATTTACAGCCGTTGATATATTCTTCTATTTCGTCAATCAACTGTTCAATTCTACTGCTCATCCATTCTCTCCTATGCCATATTTTTCATAAATCAGCCTGGCAACAAATTCCGGTACACATTGGGAAATGTCACCACCAAAGCTTGCGATTTCCTTGACACTGGAAGAACTCAGGTAGGCATATTCCAATGTAGTCGTCAGAAACATCGTATCCAGTCTTCCTCCCGACAACTTGTGATTAGTCTGTGCTATCTGCAGTTCGTATTCAAAATCGGTAATCGCACGCAGTCCACGAATCGCAACATGGACATTTTTTGCTTTTGCATAGTCAATCAAAAGACCGCTGAAAGAATCAATTTTCACATTCGGCAGGTCCTTTGTCGCTTCCTCCAATATTTTAACACGTTCCTCCACAGAAAACAATGGAGTCTTCGTCTTATTATTTAAAACACTTACGGTTAATTCATCAAAAATTTCTGCGGAACGTCTTATAATATCCAGATGTCCGAATGTCACCGGATCAAAGCTTCCGGGATAGATCGCTGCCTTCATCTTTTGAAACAGGCTCCTTTCACATCATTTTTTCATAAAAAAAACATGCTGATTTGTTTTATAACACTTTTGCTTTATTATGACAAAGCCACATTCTTCTGCATAGGAAAAATCGGTATCAAGCGCCGCCTCCGCGATAATCAAGGTATTCTCCGTCACATAATTCATCCCCGCTAACACTTCCAGAACCCTTCTCTCATAATCCATTCCATAAGGCGGGTCCATAAAAATTATATCGGCTTCTTTTTCGGAAATCTGATGCAGGGCACCAAACACATCCGCTTTCAAAAAGATACTCTTATCTGTCATCCTGGTAAATGCCGCATTATCCTGCACACATTTCATGGCCTTTGCATCATTTTCCACAAAATAGCACTTTAAAGCCCCACGGCTTAATGCCTCGATGCCAATGCCGCCGCTTCCCGCGAACAGATCCACAAAGACGCTGCCTCCGATTCTGGTCTGCAGCATATTGAACAAAGTCTCCTTGATCCGGTCCGTAGTCGGTCTGGTTGCAAGTCCCTCCGGCGCTTTTAAAGGAAGACTTCTTGCTGTTCCTGCAATCACTCTCATAACTATCCTTTCCCATGCCGGAAAACTCCTTTCCGGTATGTAAGACATCAGACACGTACCTTGACACCTTTGCTGTCACGCCTGCCTGCCTTGATCTTATTTAAGTCTATTGTTTTACTCTTATACTCTATCGTGTATTCTGCAGTATTCTGGGTAAAGTATACATGCTCTACATGGTCTCCGGCTGTCAGCTTCATGCCCCGCACACCAACTGCTCCCTTTTTCTTCTCCGGTATATCCTCCACCGGGAAACGCAGGAAATAGCCGCCTTCTGTCTGAAGGATAATATTTCTCTGCTCCTTTAAGATTTCCACGCTGATAACCTCATCATTTTCCATCAGCTTTGTTGCTGCAACCGTACGTTTTGCCACATCAAATTCTCCGCCATCCACAACCTTCAGCATGGAGAGTCTGGTTGCAAATACCATACGATACAGATTCAGATCACTCTGGCTGGTGATCAGAACAATCTCTTCTCTGGAAGAATCATAATTACTCACATTGTCAATGGGAATACCCTTGTCCCTGAATTTTCCTGTGGGAAGATCCTGCACCTTGATCGTATGCAGCTGCCCGGTGTTGGTAAACAGGCATACACGTCCTGTATTTTTACAGGAAAATATGTACTTGTTCTCACTCTCTGCCGCTTCCTTATTTCTCTCATAGACTGCCATATCAACTGTCTTGGCATAGCCAAAGCGGTCCATTAAGAACATGACATCCATCTCTTCCATCTTCTTTTCTTCATAAACTGCCTCTTGTGCATTTTCAATCGCAGTCCTGCGTTTTCTGCCATATTCTTTTTTGATTGCATCCAGTTCATTGATGATAACCTGTGCCATGGAATCCCTGCTCGCCAGAATATCTTCATAGCGATAAATATTCGCCATGGTTGTCTCGTGTTCTTTGATCAGCGCTTCCAGTTCCAGTCCGATCAGCTTGTACAGACGCATCTCAAGAATCGCATCCGCCTGCTTATCGGAAAAACTCAGCATGGCTGCCATGACCTTGGATTCTTTAGACTTAAATTTAATTCCATCCGTCTTTCCTTCCACCAGACACGCCTTTGCCATTGCGCGGTCCTTACTGCCACGAAGAATTTCAATGACCAGATCGATGACATTACATGCCTTAATCAGACCTTCCTGAATCTCCTTACGATCCAGTTCCTTTGCAAGCAGCGTTTTATATTTTCTCGTTGCCGTCTCATACTGGAAGTCCACATTTTCTTTTAAGATACGCTTTAATCCCATGGTTTCCGGTCTGCCGCCGCAGATCGCCAGCATATTGACACCAAAAGTATCCTCCAGCCTGGTTTTTTTGTAAAGAAGATTTTTAAAATTCTCCACATCAGTATCTTTTTTCAGTTCAATAACAATACGGATTCCTTCCTTGGAGGACTGATTGGAAATATCCACGATATCCGTGGTCTTTTTCGTCTCTGCAAGATTTGCCACATCCATAAGGAACTTGGCAATATTGACCCCAATCATCGTATATGGGATTTCGGTTATCACCAGATTAACTCTGCCGCCTTTGCTCTTTTCAATCTCCACCTTACCACGAACCTTGATTTTGCCGCTTCCGGTCTCATAAATGTCCAGAAGGTCATCCTGATTAATCACAACTCCTCCGGTTGGGAAATCCGGTCCCTTTACATACCGCATCAACTCTTTCGTCGTAATATTCTCATTCTGCATATATGCTTTCATGGCATCAATGGTTTCTGCCAGATTATGCGGCGGGATACTGGTTGCCATACCAACCGCAATTCCCTCTGATCCATTGATCAGAAGGTTCGGAATTTTAACCGGAAGAACTGACGGCTCCTTTTCGGTCTCATCAAAGTTCGGCAGAAAATCCACTACATCCTTGTCCAGATCGGAAAGAAATGCCTCCTGTGTAATTTTGGCAAGCCTTGCTTCCGTATAACGCATTGCCGCAGCACCGTCACCCTCAATGTTTCCAAAGTTTCCGTGTCCGTCAATGAGCGGCAGTCCCTTCTTAAATTCCTGCGTCATAACAACAAGCGCTTCATAGATGGAACTGTCTCCGTGGGGATGATATTTACCCATCGTATCTCCGACAATACGTGCACTCTTTCGATATGGTCTGTCATAACGGATTCCCAGCTCGTGCATATCATATAAGGTACGCCGCTGTACGGGCTTTAATCCGTCCCGCACATCCGGCAGTGCTCTCGCCACAATAACGCTCATGGCATAATCGATATAGGATTTCTGCATGACCTCAGAATATTCCGTTTTAATAATCTTTTCTTCTATCATGACTTCTTCTGCCTTTCCTATACATCCAGTTGTGCATCAGTCGCATTTTCATAAATAAATGCCTTTCTGGGCGGCACCTCTGTTCCCATTAACATCTCCGTGACCTCGGATGCCATTCTGGCGTCTTCTATTTCAACCTGCTTCAAAATTCTGGTTTCCGGATTCAGCGTCGTCTCCCAAAGCTGTTCTGCATCCATTTCTCCCAGACCTTTGTATCGTTGTAATGTAAAAGCTCCCTTATGGCTTTTACGGTATCGTTCCAATGCCTTATCATCATAAAGATACTCTTCTTTTCCTCTGGACGGCATCGCCTTATAGAGTGGCGGCATCGCAATATATACATGCCCCTCAAAGATCAGTTCCGGCATAAAGCGATAGAACAGAGTCAAAAGCAGTGTGGAAATATGCGCGCCGTCCACGTCCGCATCCGCCATAATAATAATCTTGTTATAGCGAAGCTTGGTAATATCAAAGTCATTTCCATACCCCTCTGAAAAACCACAGCCGAAGGCATTGATCATCGTCTTGATTTCCGCATTGGCAAGCACCTTATCAATACTTGCCTTCTCTACATTCAAAATCTTTCCACGAATCGGAAGAATTGCCTGAAATGCCCGGTTTCTCGCCGTTTTTGCACTCCCGCCTGCAGAATCACCTTCCACAATAAAGATTTCACATTTCGAAGCATCTCTGGACTCGCAATTTGCCAGCTTTCCATTGGAATCAAAGGAATATTTCTGCCTGGTCAGCATATTGGTCTTTGCCTTTTCCTCTGTCTTTCGGATTTTTGCTGCTTTTTCCGCACAGGCAATCACTGCCTTTAATATTTCCAAATTCCGGTCAAAATACCGGACTACCTCTTCACTCGTAATTTTACCGACCGCTTTTGCCGCATCCTGATTGTCTAACTTTGTTTTGGTCTGCCCTTCAAACCGTGGATCCGGATGCTTTATAGATACAACTGCGGTCATACCATTACGCACATCCGCACCGGTAAAATTTGCATCCTTTTCCTTCAGGACATTCAGTTCCCTCGCATAATTGTTGATCACATTGGTAAAATTCGCCTTAAATCCGGTGAGATGCGTTCCCCCTTCTGCATTATATATATTGTTGCAAAAGCCCAGTACATTCTCATGAAACTCGTTTACATACTGGAATGCGATCTCCACTTCAATGCCTTCGCTTTCTCCCTTCAAATACACCACATCATGAATGGTTTCTCTGGATTTATTCATATCCTTGATAAATCCGATGATTCCTTCCGGCTCATGATATTCGATATGTTCCGTTTCCTCTTTTCTCCTGTCCTCAAAAACAATCGTAAGATTCGGATTCAAATACGCAGTCTCATGCAGTCTGCTTTTGACCTCATCCTCCTTAAATCTCGTCTTATCAAAAATTGTATCATCAGGCAGGAAATTAATCGTAGTGCCTGTTTCCTTCGTCTTACCAACCACCGGAAGCAGTCCGTTTTCCAGTCTGATTAGCGGATTTCCTCTTTCATATTTATCCTCATAAATACAGCCGCCTTTTTTGACTCTTACAGTCAATCTTTCAGACAGCGCATTTACAACCGAGGATCCGACTCCATGCAGTCCACCACTCGTCTTATAAGCGGAATCATCAAATTTTCCACCTGCATGTAACGTCGTAAATACCAGTCGTTCCGCACTGATACCCTTTTCGTGCATCTCCACCGGAATACCTCGTCCGTTATCGGAAACCGTTGCTGAACCATCCGCCTCCAGTACAACGGTAATCCGGTCACAAGCCCCCGCCAGATGCTCATCCACTGAGTTATCTACAATTTCATAAATCAGATGATTCAGCCCCTTGGTACTGACACTGCCGATATACATACCAGGTCTTTTCCGTACCGCTTCCAGTCCCTCCAGTACCGTAATATTCGCAGCGCTGTAATTATCTGCTTTCGCCATATATCCCTGCTCCTCCTACACAATATCTCGTTTCAAAAAACTATATTTAGTATATCAGTATCTTTTTACCAAGTCAAAGAAAACAAAAACAAATCAAGCGATGCCACAAAAAAGAATCTGCTTAAAACAGTCAATAATCAGCCTCTTCTAAACAGATTCTTTCATCTTTTTCACTATGCTCCAAGCATCTTTTCAAATTCAGCTAACGGCACCGGACGGGAATACAAAAATCCCTGCGCCATATCACAGCCAATCTGTCGCAGGAAATCAGCCTGCGTCTGCGTTTCCACACCCTCACATAAAGTTTGAATCCGAATTCTGGTTGCCATTTCCACAACCTGCTCTACAATGATGCTGCTCTTTTCTGACTGTTCCGTTTCATTTAAAAATTCACGGTCAATCTTCAGCACATCCACCGGAAGTTCCTTTAGTAAATTCAGGGAAGAGTAACCGCTCCCAAAATCATCAATTGAAATTTGGAAACCGGCATACTTACAATTACAAATAAATTCAAAAATACTCTTACGGCTGCCGCCCAATATCGTCTCCGTCAGTTCCAATTCCAGCATATGATGCGGTATTTTATAGCGATCTGCCAGTTCAATCAGATTTGGAAGAAAATCCGTTGTATCAATGTGAGCCCTGGAAACATTGACGGATACAACAATTGGTTTTCTACCCTCATCCCGCCACTTTGCCATGGATTTTAACACTTCTTCATAAACATAAAAATCCAGACGAATGATAAAACCATTCCGCTCAAAGATTGGAATAAAACGGTTTGGCGGAATCAACCCTTCCGAAGGGCTCTGCCAGCGCACCAATGCCTCTGCCCCAATAATAGCCTCTGACTTAAGCTGAAATTTCGGTTGATAATACACCACAAATTCCCGATGCTCCAATGCCGCTTCCATCTTCGTTTCAATTTTACGTTCATTGGACACCTCTTCTGCCATTTCCTGATTATAATAGGCAACATTTTTAGCAGCATTTCCTTTGATTGATTTTCTTGCCATAACGGCACAGTCAATATACTCGCTGAGTGCTGCGTGCTGCCTATCCGGCAGAATCGTACAGACACCTGCCTTAATAACCGGTTTATACTTCTGTTCCCTTCCGTTATTTTCAAAAACAATCTCCTCCGAAAGTTTCTGAATCCGTTCTTCTATATCCTCCTCCCACTCCGTCAAAATCAAGAACATATCTGCCATATCTCTGGCATACAGAGCCGTATCACGAAACTGTTGATAAATACGTGTCCCGATAACCTGTAGGATTCCATCCGCTACCTTTTCACCATAATCGTTATTAACATACTTAAAACGTTCCATGTCAAGAGACACCATCTGATATTTTTTCTGCCTGTTATGTTCCAGATAATCATCCGCTTCTCTGCGAAATTTAGTTCCGTTCCAGAGTCCGGTTATAGAATCTGTCATTGCCAGATGTCTGAAATGCCGTTCTCTTATTTTCAGAGAAACCAGAAATACCGCAATGACTATGGCACAAAATCCGATGAACAACGGCAGAAATTTTTGAACAATATCACGTATGCTTGGCTCATATGCCACATTAATTGCATTTTCCACTACACATCTTTCAAAATTCTCCGCAGGGATATGTGAAATTGCTTTATTCAGAATTTGCTGCAAAATCTCCGCATTTTCACCTCCAACACCGCACCGGATCGGGAGTGTCATCTCGTGCATCGGCATAATCGTCAGATTCTTATAACGATTCAGATTATATACTGTCTGAAGGAAAATAGAATTGACAAGCGTTGCGTCTGCCTCTCCTCCTTCAATCATTTCAAAACATTCCTGTATACTTTTTCCAGGTACGATCTTCCATTCAGGATGTTTTTCCTTTACAAACGCCCGGACTCCAATATACTGCTCAGGCAATGCAATGACCGCCTGTTCCGGCAGGGGTCTGTCATCCCTGCATACCATCGCATAATCTGCATTCAGATAAGAATTGGAATAACGAATTCCATATTGCTCTGCCAGTGCATCATTAATATACATGCCGGCCGTCATATCCACTTCCCCGGTCGAAAGCATCTCCCAGGCTTTTGCATAATCCGTCAGTGGAATAAATTCAAACTGCAGACCGGTATACCTTTCAATCAATTTCATGGCATCATGATAAACACCGTTATACTGTCCGGTCTTTTCATCTATGTATTCAATCGGATAACTGTTCGCATCACATGCCACACGAATTGGTGTGTGACGCTGTATAAATTCATATTCCTCCCGTGTCTGTCCGTTCAAAACAGCCACAGGGCGCCCATAATACTTTTCATACATCAACGCAATCATAAAAGGCTGCTGAAGCTTGATCTGGCGGTCTGCAAAATCAATCTGTTCCATCCATTCTTCATGACCTTCTGCCACCGCAAAGAACTGATTCTGAACTCCCACCTTTGCCACATACTTGTAAGCATCCAGCTTTCTCTGGTTAGAGGCCAGCATCAGATCTGCCCTGCCCTCCTCTAGCGCCTTTTCCATACTCTCAAAATCTTCGCAATAGACCGGTGTATAGCTAAGCTTCTGATCTTTGGCAAACTCCCTTAGCATCACTTCCATATCCTTGCTCGTATTCAGGGCAATCCTCTTTCCGTTAATGGAGTCCATATCATTATAAAATATAGTATTATCATCCGCCTTAGCACACAAAAGTCCGTAAAACATACTGCAGTTTTCCTGACTCAGAACCAGATTTTCCCCCTTGCTTTCCTCCTCGGAAATATCACAGAGCAGATCGATCTTACCCTCTCAGATCCTGCTTTCTATCCTTTTCCGTAACCAATACATAGTCATACTGCCAGCCGGTATATGCTGACAATTTCTGCAGATATTCTACACCATAGCCGGTAATGCCATTTTTATCTTCCTGAATCATCTGACCGTACTGCGTATAACCAACACGAATCACCTGCTTAGAAGGCTCAGAAGTTTCCGTAGCAAACACCCGGCTCTTCCCTCCAGCTGCCAAAGTCAAACAGCCGGCAAATAATAATACCAGTCCTGCCCGTATCCGTTTCATTTGCAAACACCGCCCCTCTCTTCTGCCCAAACGAAAGCTATCTTTCCACTCTTCTCACTCCATTATTTTTGTACAAGCTATTGCCAGCGAACCAGGACCAATATGACATGCCACACTTAACGACAAATGATCCAGATAAATCTCATGTCCCGGCAAGGCTTGTGCCAGTTCACCCCGCAGCACCTCTGCTGCTTCTGTATTCTCCGTATGCGCAATCTGCAGCCGAACCCCCGGTTTCTCTATACTGCAGCCGAACCGTTCTGTCATATCCTTTTTGATTGCATTTATCATAATTGTTTTCGCCTGATTAACCGTTCTTGCCTTTGCAAAAGCGTCCAGCTTGTCCCCCTGAATCTGAAGTACAGGTTTTAAACGCAGAATCGTTCCAAGCGCTGCCGCTGCTGGTGTGATTCTCCCGCCCTTTTTCAGATAATATAAAGTATCTAACATAATATAAATACTGGAATTAAACTTATCCTCTTCCAAAATATGCCGGATCTGTGCCGCATCCTTTCCCTGTTTTGCTAAAAGCAGCGCATCCTCTACCGACTGTCTCTGGGTCACGGAAATTCTCTGATTATTAACTACCTGGACCCGGCCTTCATAATCCTGTGCTAAAAGCATAGCGGTCTGGCAGGAGCCACTTAAACCGCTTGACATCGGAATATGCACTACAGAATCATATTCCTCCAGCAGTTTATCCCAAAGGGAAGTGACCGATTCCGGAGAAGGCTGGGAAGTCTTAATATCAGCTCCCGCAGCGAGTCGTTCAAAAAACTCTGTCCGGTTCAGTGAAATATCCTCATAAAAAGTTTCTCCATCTATCATAAACGGCATCGGTAAAACCGAAATACGCATCTCCTCTGCCTGTTTCTGTGTAATACCGCTGTTGCTGTCGGTAACAATCGCAATTCGTGCCACTTGTTTTACTCCTTTAATATACATATTTAGCATTCATTATAGTCCTTATGTTCTATTTTACGTTTATAACAACGGAAAGTCAACCTTGCATTCCTTTTTTGTCTGTAAATATTCCCAAATACCCCTGTATTTTTCAGACTCTATTTCCTGATGTTTTATAATTTCAGAAGCACATTCTCCTGCCTCTTTTAAAATTGCTGCATCCTGAATGACATCTCCCACTTTAAAATCCAATATACCGCTCTGTCTGATTCCGAACAGATCTCCCGGACCTCTGAGTTTCAGATCCTCCTCTGCAATGTAAAAACCATCATTGGATTTATTTAATATTGACAGCCGCTCCATAGTCTGTTCCTTATCCGAACCGCTCACAAAAATGCAGTAAGACTGCCATCTTCCTCTGCCCACACGCCCCCTAAGCTGATGCAGCTGTGCCAATCCAAAACGTTCTGCATTTTCGATCATAATCACAGTGGCATTTGGTACATTGATTCCAACCTCGATGACTGTAGTCGAAACCATTATATCAGATTTTCCTTCTGCAAATTCTTCCATAATCTGGCTTTTCTCAGAGGGCTTCATTTTCCCATGAAGGCAGACAATTCTTATGCTTTCCGGAAATCTCTGCCGTAACCGTTCCGTATATTCGGTAACATTTTCTACATTTTCCTGCTCGCTTTCTTCCACCATCGGACAGATCACATATGCCTGTCTGCCGGCTGCAATCTCTTTTTCCAAAAAACGATAGCTTTTCTCTCTATCCCTTTGCGTAACCACACAATTTTTAATCGGGAGACGATTCGCAGGCAGTTCATCAATCACCGAAATATCCAGATCCCCATATAAAATCATCGCCAAAGTACGTGGAATAGGGGTTGCACTCATAACAAGTACATGCGCACCTTCTCCTTTTCCGGCAAGCGCCTCTCTTTGACGCACTCCGAAACGGTGCTGTTCATCCGTCACCACCAGTCCCAGTTTGTGGTATTCCAACTTTTCCTGTATCAGCGCATGGGTTCCGATCACCAGGTTTGCTTCCCCGTCCGCAACCTTTTTGTAAATTTCCCGCTTTGCAGCCGCCGGAACGGAACCGGTTAAAAGGACCGGATGAAAGCTAAGATGAAACTGTTGCGTCAGACGTTTCACTTCCTCATAATGTTGCCTTGCCAGCACTTCCGTCGGTGCCATCATCGCCCCCTGCATACCGTTTCCGACACACATAAGCAGTGCAAGAAATGCAACAATCGTCTTTCCGGAGCCGACATCTCCCTGAATCAGACGGTTCATGACCGTTTCCCCGGAAAGATCCTTTTCTATTTCTTCCCATGCCCTTCTTTGTGCACCGGTTAATTTATAAGGCAGCGCTTCCAAAAGCCTGCCGGTATCTGCTACCTCGATCATCGGATGCAGGTTCGGAAGCACATCAATCCGTTCTTTCATCAATTGAATCTGTAGAATAAATAGCAGAAATTCATCAAATACCAGTCTGTGTCTTGCACCGATCAATTCTTCTTCGCCATCCGGAAAGTGCATTTTCCGCACGGCGGCTTCATAATCTGCCAGCTTATATTTTTTTCGCAGCTCTTCCGGCAAAAAATCCTCCCATGAGTGAATCCTATCCAGTGCCTGTCTGACCGTTTTTGTCACAAGCTGATTGGTAAGCCCCTGCGTTAACGGATACCTCGGACACAGTTTTCCTGCAATCCGGTCATATTCTTCCTCGGAATAAATCTTTGGCTGTTCCATACATACGTGTGTACCATTTTTTTTGATCATACCCCGAAGGACATACCATATTCCTCTTTTTAAACTGTTTTTCAAAAAAGGCATGTTGAAAAAAGTCAGATAAAGATTTCCACTCTCATCCGCTGCCGTAAGATTGGAAATAGTCAGATTCCGTACTTTTCTTGTTGTGAAGCTGCCTGTAAGTCTGACCCGCACCGCAGCATATTCTCCTTCCCTGCAATCCATAACCTTACAAATCTGTTCCGGTTTCTCATAAGATTTCGGAAAGTACTCAATCAGCTGTGTCAGATTTTCTACACCTATCCGCTGAAACAATTTTGCATTTTTTTCTCCGATGCCTTTCAGACTTTTGATATCTGCATTTCTGTCCACTTATAACCATGCTCCTTCCACCCTGCCGCCCCAAGCTGATGCCGGATACAAAAACGGCAGTTTCCATCCATCAAACATTGAAAAAACAGAAACTGCCGATTTTTTATTCTACCGATACAATATAATAATAGATTGGCTGCCCGCCATACTGGAGTTCTACATCACAGGACGAATAAGCAGCTTCAACCTTTTTCCGGATTTTCTCTGCTTCTTCCTCTGTCACCTCAGCCCCATAGTAAACACTGATCAACTCTGTATCGCCATCTACCATTTCCTCGATCATGGACATGGTAACCGACTCCATATCGGTTCCTACCGAAAGAATACCGGCATCACCGATTCCCATATAATCGCCCTGTCTGATCGTTTTATCCTCAATCACGGTATCACGAACCGCATAAGTAATCTGACCGGTTTTCACCCGTCCGATTTCCTCATTCATTGCAGTTTCATTTTCCTCTGCCGAAAGATCCGGTACAAAATTGATAACTGCAGTAATACCCTGTGGGACTGTTTTAGTCGGAATGACCACGATCTTTTTGTCCTCTACCAGTGACTGTGCCTGATTGGCAGCTAAAATAATATTTTTATTGTTTGGAAGGATATATACGGTATCCGCATTGACCTTTTCAATGGCATTTAACATATCCTCCGTGCTCGGATTCATCGTCTGTCCGCCTTCAATAATATAATCCACACCTAAACCCTTAAAGATTTCATTGATGCCATCTCCGACCGACACAGCTATAAATGCCTGATCCTTCTTCGGTACTTGCTCTTCTGCCGCATTATTTTCCCGTTCTGCCTGTTGAAACAGCTTTTCCTGATGCTCCAAGCGCATATTATCAATTTTCATATTGGAAAGCGCACCATACTTTAATGCCTTCTGGATCGCAAGACCCGGATCATTGGCATGTACGTGCACCTTTACAACATCGTCATCCGCAACGACCACAATGGAATCTCCGATAGATTCCAGATACGCCTTAAAATCCATCTCATGCTTGATGTTAAATGTTTTACTGAGCAAAATAATAAATTCCGTACAATAACCAAATTTAATATCTGCTTCTGCCTGTACATCCAGTTTAACCGACGGTGCAGCCGCCTTAAAGGAAGTCATGTCCAGTTCAATTTCTTTGCCCAAAAATGCGTCATGGCAGCCCTTTAAAACTTCCACCAGTCCCTGACCGCCAGAATCTACTACTCCTGCCTGCTTTAATACCGGCAGCATTTCCGGTGTCTGGCTGAGCACATACTCTGCATGCTCGATGACCTCATCCAGAAAAGCAGACAAATCATCTACACCATTTTCCGCCAATTCCTTTGCTTTATCCGCTGCTCCCTTTGCTACGGTAAGAATCGTTCCCTCCTTCGGCTTCATAACTGCCTTATAGGCGGTTTCTACCGCACGCTCCATTGCTTTAGCCAGAATATCCGTATTCATCTGGGCATGTTCCTTCATTTCCTTGGTAAAGCCACGGAACAACTGGGAAAGAATCACACCGGAATTCCCTCTGGCACCACGCAGGGAACCGGATGAAATTGCTTTGGCAAGATTCTCCATTTCCGGATCCTTTAAAGAAGAAACCTCCTTGGCTGCAGACATGATCGTCATAGTCATATTTGTTCCGGTATCTCCGTCCGGTACCGGGAATACATTCAATTCATTAATCCACTCTTTTTTGTTTTCCAGATTTTTTGCACCGGCCAAAAACATTTTTACTGCCATTTTGGCATCGATTGTATTTAAACTCACGTTTTTTGTTCCTCCTTAATCAATTACACGGACGCCTTCTACAAAAATGTTAATTTTTTCAATCTCCAGTCCGGTAAACTCCTCTACTTTATATTTTACATTGCTGATCAGATTATCTGAAACCGCCAGAATACTTACCCCATAAGATACAATTACATGAAAATCAAGCGTCAGCTTTCCTTCCTTAAAGGAGACTGCAATTCCATGTGTGATACTGTCCTTTTTCAACAGCTTAACGAACCCATCCTTTACACTGACCGATGCCATGCCTACAATACCAAAGCATTCCACTGCAACAGTTCCTGCATACTGCGCGATTACCTCATTATCAATGCAGATATTACCCATATGCGTATTTACTGAATTTTTAGAATGAAAAGAACCTCTCATTTTGTACCTCCTTTTTATCTGGACAAAATATACTGTTATTATAACCTTATTTGCTGCAAAATGAAACATCAAAATAAAATTTCATTTTCCTTTCATTTTCTTCATTATTTTACTTGCATTCTTGTTGCATATCTGATAAAATACCAATGTTGTGAGTTCAAACAAGCGGACTTAAGATGATACTTTGAGAAGTTGAGGAGGTGCTAATATGGCAAAATGTGATATTTGTGGTAAAGGCGTTCATTTTGGTAATAATGTCAGCCATTCTCATAGAAGATCCAATCATATTTGGAATTCCAACGTGAAAAGCGTAAAATGTAAAGTAAACGGAGCTTCCAAAAAAATGCACGTTTGCACAAGCTGCTTAAAATCCGGCAAAGTGGAAAGAGCTTAATGATTTGATTTCATGAATCAAAAATGACCCGAATAAATCGGGTCATTTTTTTGTTGGTATTTATTCATTACACTCTTACTAACCAAACAGTTCTTTCAGCCGTTCATACTCCTTATAATGGTCTCATAAATTAAGACACTTTTTCGGACAGAATTTAATGAATCTGATATACTAAAGCCAGTATGACAGAGAGGATTCATTACCATGTCCAGACAAAGAAGAAATTTCAG
>JAAYNV010000021.1 GCA_012520645.1 Clostridiales bacterium
GTAGCTTAGCATATATGTGGATCGGGGGAGCGTTCCACTATTCTCCCCATGTTCCTTGTAACTTATCAACCATATCAGTTCATTATAAAAAACTTAGATTTTTGTCTTGACAACTGAGCCATTATAATGGGCGGTATTTTCTGGCAATGGAGTAGGAACATCTATTCAGGATTTGGAACGTCGCATTGTAACAGACTGGCTTCCGACATCAGGATATGAATATGCAGACGGACCGGATGTAGAAGTATATTTAAATGCTGAGCCGACGAATATGAAATATGAAGTATGGATTCCTGTTGTGAAAAAATCAGAGGGAGATATTTAAAGATGGCAATAATATTTGATGACTTTCTCAAAACCGTAGAAACGAATAATCTTCCATTTGTTAATGAAGTACACAAATTGTTTTTGGAAAATGGATGCAAAGTGGAAATTAAGCAGGCAAAGCAGGGCTATGTAGTTACATACATTTATATGAAGGATAAGAAAAAAATAGCGCTTATGAATTATGTTTTTCGTAAGAGCGGAATGATGGTTAGAATTTATGCAAGGCATATACATATGTATCAGACACTGCTGGATTCAATTCCGGAAGAGATGAAAAAGAATATAATCAAGGCGGGTGATTGTAAAAGACTGACAGGAGTGTCCGAATGCAGTCCTACATGCACTGCGGGTTATGATTTTATTATGGATGGTGTGAACTATAAGAAATGCAAAAATAGTGCCTTCTTTTGGATTGTGGAAGTTAATAGTAGGGAGTTTATTAAGAAGATGCTTGTGAAGGAACTGGAGTTAGCTGATGTTGATTAATCTGGAAAAGATATTGGCAAATTTGTTGACAGTTGGAGCATGTTATTCAAAGAAGGGCGAATGATCTCGCCCTTTTTTCTTCTGCTGCTCCAGCTATGTATTCAGAATTTGGAAAAGGTTTTGATACAAGCTTCAGGTAACCTGAAGAAATTGGCAGATAGTTGCTAATAAAAACAGTTGACAAATGCAACTAAATAAATTAGAATGGAGAACACATTAATATGAAGGGAAAAGAATATGGATTTAGTAAAACAGTTTCGCGAATATACAAGACAGCTGGAATGTCATCTTGGAAACATGAATCAGTCAGATTGCTGCTGTTGTGAAGTAAGTGAAGTGCAATGTTTTTTGATAGTAGAGATTGGCAGAAACCCCGGATTATCTGTAAAGGAATTAGCCGGCATACTTCACGTAGATAAGAGTGGTGTTAGTCGTTCTGTAGAGGAATTAGTTCAAAAGGGATTTGTGGAAAGAAAACCTTCAAAAGAAGATAGGCGTTTTGTTACGCTTAGATTATTGCCTAAAGGACAAGAACGATTTGAAAAAATAGAGCAAGGTATGTATCTGAAATTCAAAGATGTATTTGAGCAGATTCCGTCTGATAAACAGGGACGAGTGCTTGAGGCACTGAAATTGTATAATGAAGCATGCTTAAAAGTGGAGGATAAAAAAATGATTAGAGAAATGACGCAAAATGATTGGATGCAGGTAGCTGAAATATATTCTCAGGGATTAGAAAAAGGGATTTCAACTTTTAATACCCAATGCCCAGCCTATGAAGAATGGGACAGGCAACACTTAAATAGCTGTAGATTCGTATACATAGAAGACGGAAAAGTAGTTGGGTGGATAGCCATTAGTCCTTCGTCAAATCGCTGTGCTTATAAAGGTTGTGTAGAAATGAGTGTATATGTGGAGAATGATTATCAAGGTAGAGGAATCGGAACTGCACTTGTTCAAAAGCTGAAAATGGAAGTAGAAAAAGAAGGGTATTGGAGTATAAATTCCACAATTATTTCCATGAATACAGCAAGTATTGCATTGCATAAAAAATGCGGTTTCAGAGAGATCGGATATAGGGAACGGGTTGCAAAAGATCGGTTTGGAAACTGGCAAAATACGACTTTGATGGAATTGCGGCTGGATAATAAGATAGAAAAATCTGCTGCTTATTTTAAGAACGGATTTAACTGTTCACAATCTGTTTTTACAGCGTTTGCAACTGATTATGGCATGTCGGAGGAGCTGGCGCTTAAAGTTGCAACGCAATTTGGCGGTGGCGCAAGAAAAGGAGAAATGTGTGGCGCTGTTGCAGGAGCGCTCATGGTATTGGGATTGAAATATGGTCATTTTCATATGAATGCACCGGAAGAAAAGGCAAACGCCTATAAGAAAGCCGAAGAATTCATGAATCGATTCATCGAAAAAAATGGGACTGTCGTATGCAGGGAGCTGCTTGGGTATGATGTATCAAAGCCGGCAGATATGGAAAAAATCAAGGAATTGGAATTATTTAAAAGTATTTGTCCCCAAATGATTCAGTGTGCGACAGAAATCGTTGAACAGATGCTTAAGGAAGAATAATGGGCTGGCATAAAGTAATTTGTTATTAAATATAGCAGAAAAAAATGTTATACTGAATATAACAGATTACCTATTCCCATTACAGGAGAGCAGCTATGGAAAAAGATATTCATCTTGTCAATATATATCTTAAGATACATAATAAGCAGACACTAACCATGGATGATTTGGGCTATCTGGCACAGTATGCCCCGGAATGTTTTGAGAAGACATGTAAAAATGTGGTATATAACTTTCCGGAAGCCAAGCCGATTATGGAACCGGCTGCCGAAGGAGTTCCAAAGGATGAACAGGAGCCGGAACCTTCGGAAACTCAGAACATTGAGAAAATTCTGGAAAATATAAAACGTCTGGAGGCTGAGGATTTTCCTGTCACAAATATTAATGTTGATGATGTGAAGAGCTTACTGGGAAATTTATACATGGAATTGTTATTTCCACATAATGATAAAGATAAATTTATGAATATGGCAGATCAAGAAAATAAATCTTCATTTGATAAAAAGGTATAATAGATGTTTGAAAAGTGGATTAGAAAAAAAGAAGATATACATTAAGGTTTCAGATAAACCGTTGTTTCAACTTCAAGGCTACTATCCCAGTGCCGATGAGGTGGCATTTGTGGATGAAGCGGGGAAAATTTCAAAATGAAAAAGCAAATAAAAATCATACGGTTATGTTTGATGATCGCTATCATACTGTTTTTTTCGGCAGGACTTTTTGTTCGTCTGCATCATGGTGTCCGGTTAAAGCCGTCAGTGGATTATGTTGATCGTGAGAACATTGTCCTTTATCGGCAGGATGATGCAGAATGGGCGAAGGAGACGCTTGGAGAGTCCTCTTATTCGATGAAATCATCCGGGTGCCTTGTATCGTGCATTGCAGCGGCTGTTACCATGAATGGAAATTCCATCAATCCTGGAGAGATAAACGAATTATTTTCGGCAAATCATGTGTATGATACGGAAGGTAATGTGCAGTGGGAAATGATAGATAAAATGAATGGATATCACACAGAAGTTTTTGACGAAGTTTCCAGTGACGTAGTAGAAAAATGTCTGGATGCGGGAAAGTATCCGGTCGTTCGGGTGCGTATGAATGGTCTTGGCAGCTTTCATTATGTGCTGATCGTCGGGACAGAGGATGGAGATTACGTTTGTATGGATCCTTTAAACGATGGACTGACCAGGCTGTCCGATTATGGAAACCGGGTCTATGCAGTTCGCATCGTATGGTATGAAAAGCCAATCGAGGAAGGAATGGAACTATATGATGAATTGTTAAAATCAGAGTATGCGGATTTGGATTACATTTATACATATACTGACTTTGACGGAGATGGAAAAACGGAATTGTGTCTGAAAAGGAATGATACAGAAACTCAGTCGGGCTATGTGGTAAAGTATCAGGAAAAGGGCTTACAGTTTTGTTATCAGAAGAAATGGACGGAGCATGATCTGGAGAAGCTGGATTGGCTCCAGACGGCAGAGCTTACAGATAAGACAGAGCACAGGGAAGAAATGACACACAGCGGAATCTATGTGTATGCAGCACAGGAGCCGTATGATGGGCAGACATTCTGGTATCGGAATGTGGAGGAGTTTTTGAGCGGTGCCGGTGTTGGAGGGGAAGCTCCTTTTTACGAATATTATGATCCGGATGGAAAGCCGCGTTTGTCCTTATATTACGATGAGCAGACGGAAAAGGGATGCGGGATCCGTTACTATGAAAGAGATCCCAGTACCTTTTCTACAAGCGGCATGTATGGATTTACTTTTTCGGGGACCGAAAGGATGCGGTGGGATGAAAATGTAAACGATTACCGAAAGGTGGAATCTGTCGATGGAGACAATGGTTCAGCAGGAGTGGATGCGTATCAGGAGAATTATGAATACGACAGCGAGGGAAGGCTTACACATTTTGATTCCACGGGAATACTGTCATTCTGGTCGGAGGATGAAACGGAACCGCAATATATTTTATACATCGATTATGAATATGGTGCTGATGGGCAATTAAAGAGCAGGTTCTATTGGCATAACTCGCGTTGTTTCGGTACGTGGTACACGACCTGGAACAGCTATTTTGATACACAGGGAAGAGTGGAATACGAGGATATTTATGTCACACACGGTAGTATAGATCATTATTTCATATATTTAAATGACAGCAGTAAGCCGGATTATATGCTGATACTGGATAATAACTGCGGATCATGGATACCGGAATTTCGGATGTTCGGAAAGGAAGAAACAAAGTGAACAGGAAACTTATTATTGACGGTCATGCCCATGCCTGTGGGGAATATCTGACCACGGAGAAGATTAAGAAAAAATTGACAGATGCTAAAGTGGATATGTGTCTTTTGACACCGGGACAATATGGCAGCCGCATCACCTATCCGCTCAGAAATCTGGCAAAGAAAGATCCACTTGGAGATGTGGTGAGTAAAAATAACAGGACAACAAGCCGTATGATCTCGTTGATCGGTGCAGTGAAAGAAATTCCCAAAGGAAATGAATATGTCTATCAATTAAAATGTACCCTGCCGGATCAGGTGAAGCAGTGCTATTGGGTGACAGGAGCAAACTGGAAATCCGTACAGCAGGACTATGAGAGAATGCAGTTTGATACGATTAAGTTTCATCAGTGTTGGGAAAAATTTGATCTGACAGATGATTTTTTTCAAAAGACCGTAGAATGGGCAGCAGATCGAGAAATCCCGGTATTTGTACATATCCGTGATCTGGAGCAGATAAGTAAAATGGTTCAGTTTATTAAGGGGCATCCTAAGGCAATTATGATCATCGGACATTTGTACGGAGCAGAGCTGTTTATGAAGGAAGAAAAGGAATATTTCCGCAATACCTATTTTGATCTGTCGAATTTTTATTTTGTATCACGGGAGAGGACGAAGGCAGTTTATGAGTATTTTGGTGCAGAGCATCTGCTTATGGGTTCCGATACTCCTTATGGCAAACAGTCTCTGGAAAATACAATACGGCAGATTCATGAGCTGAATATACCGGAGACGGATCGGGAAAAAATCCTTGGTGGGAACATGGCGAAGCTTTTGAAACTGATTTAGACATAGGAAGAGAACAGCCTTCTCCTGTTGATGATGCAGGAGAAGGCTGCTTTTTGGGAGAGTACTTCTCTACTTTCCGTAGGTTGCGATACAGTCAGAACACTTATACAATGAGCTTACCGGTCGGGAAATCTTAGAAAAATTGAGGAAGGTAAAGAGAGTATGTGTACTGTATTTACAGAATGGGGAAAGAATGCGTTCATTGTGGCAAAGAATTATGACTGCTTCGTGGACGGAGGAATGATTTTTACGAATAAAAGAGGTGTGAGAAAAGCTTCGCTTGTGTTGCCGCCGAAAAAAGAGTTCCTCTGGATTTCACAATATGGAAGCGTGACATTTTCGCAGTCCGGAAAGGGAATGCCTGCCTGTGGAATCAATGAAAAAGGATTGATTGTGGAGCAGGCGACCTATCCGCAGACCCTCTATCCGGCTGAGGATGCACGCGCGGAGATAAGCTGCCTGGAGGCAATTCAATATCTGTTAGATACATGCGAGTACGTAGAAGAAGCAGTCGAAGCTTTTGAGAGGTTCAGGATCAGCAATGAGTCGGGCAGGCTGCATTTTTTCCTTATGGACCGGCGGGGAAATCGAGCCATAGTAGAGTTTATCAAAGGAGAAAAAAGAGTTATACAGGGAACGGACAGGATGCCGGTGCTGGTCAACAGCGGTTATGAAGAAACCTGCAAAGGGAAGACAGAATATGCTTCGGAATATGAAGAAAATTCCTTTGAACGCTGCCGGATTGTGTGTAAAGAATTGGAACCAAAAGAGCATCTTTCCATTGAGTCTGCATTTCGTATTTTGGAACGGACAAAAAGAAAGGATACGGTTTTCGGCGTA
Organism: Clostridiales bacterium; assembly: GCA_012520645.1. Taxonomy (GTDB): domain Bacteria; phylum Bacillota; class Clostridia; order Lachnospirales; family Lachnospiraceae; genus JAAYNV01. Next base: position 6,326 of record JAAYNV010000021.1, read on the forward strand.
GTCTATGACCGGAGGCATGACAGAGTATATTTTCGTTACCAGAATTCAGGTATCAAACAGATCGATCTGCGTGCCGTGGATTATACGGAGACGGCAGAAGCGTATTTGTTTGATATGGAATCCGATGTTTCGAAATTTGCATGGCAGCCCTATAGCCGGGAAATGAACCGGAAAAATATCGAACGGTTTTATCAAAATCCGGTTGTTTTGCAGATGTTTCATATGTCGGATGCCCGATTTATTATAAATGCCTTTGATGTGCATATTCAAAAAACAGAGTGTGGCTTGGGGAAAGCGGAAGCAGAGAGACAGGAGAAACAGGTCACAGAGCAACAGGAGGAGAAGCGGGTATGAGCTATATAACGGGAAGTGTCATTAAGCAGCTACGGGAAAAGAAGCGGTTTACACAAAGGGAACTGGCAGAGCGCCTGTGTGTTAGTGAAAAAACAGTATCCAAATGGGAGACGGGGAAAGGATTGCCAGACATCGGAATTCTGGCAGATTTGTCCAGGTGTCTGGGCATATCGATTGCAGAGCTTTTGACAGGAAATCTGGCATTAAATGATAACCGCTCAGCAAATATGAAAAAGCTGTGCTTTTATGTGTGTCCGGTGTGTGGAAACGTGATTCAGTCCGTGGGACAGGGAGATTATAGCTGTTGCGGAATCCGACTGCCCGTTCTGGAGGCAGAAAAGAGCGGACAGGAGCATGCGATTCAGGTGGAAACAGACGATCAGGAATATTATGTGAGAATGGAGCATCCCATGACCAGGGAGCACTATCTGTCTTTTGTTGCCTATGTGACATCGGATCGTGCAGAACTGGTAAAACTATATCCGGAGCAGGAGGCGGAAGTAAGATTTACCAAAAGAGGACATGGTATTTTATGCGCATACTGTAACCGGCATGGAATGATCTTCCGGGAAATATGAGACAGCATCGCGGGAATAAAAAAGTCTCTTGACAAGTATGAGTCAGTTTCTTATAATACGAGTATAGACCGACGGTCGGTCAAAACGACGCTAAGGATGACCGTAAGTAAATTGGTACCGGAGTCTTGAAGGGAGTATTGTCTGTATTATGGAAGAAGTGGAGAAAAAGCTTCGCATTGTAAAAGAGCATGATGAGCGAAAAAATGAAATCATTGAGACGGCGGCACGACTGTTTGCCATGAAAGGATATGAGCAGTGCAGCGTCAATGATATTCTGAATGCGATCGGTATTGCCAAGGGAACCTTTTATCATTATTTTAAATCCAAGGAAGAGGTATTAGATGCGGTAATCGGGCAGGCTTCGGGACTCATTCTGGAGCGGGTGCGTGAGGTCGTTCAAAATGCAGACTTATCGCCGGAAGAGAAGCTGTTGCAGATTTTTTTGTCGATGAATGTTGAGGATAAGATGGAAGAGGGACTGCTTGAAGAGATGCACAGAACGGAAAATGCACTGATGCATCAGAAGTCATTAGTCTCTATTGTGACCATGATGGCGCCGTTTTTGACCAGAGTGGTACAAGAGGGGAATGAAAAGGGCGTTTTCCATGCGGATTTTCCGGAGCAGTATATGCAGATTTTTCTGGCAGCATCCTCTACTTTGCTGGATGATGGGATTTTCGAAGTAGAGCGGGAAAAGATGCAGACAATGTTTCTGGCACTTATTTCACTTTTGGAAAAAATGCTTGGTGTGGAGTCAGGCAGCCTGTCAAACAAGGCAGAAGGTTACTGGCAGTTTAAACAGGAACAGTAGATCAGACAGCTTGATGAAATCGAGCATTGAACAATATGGAGAAAGCTATATGTTATAATATAAAGCATATTGCTTTTTCTTTTAAAACAAATAATGACCGACGGTCGGTCCATGGAGGAGAAAAAGGGATGAGAAAATTTTTGTTCATTTGGATTGGTGAGCTGATTTCCAGCATTGGAAGCGGAATGACCGCTTTTGCACTTTCCGTCTATGTTTATCAAATGACCAAAAGTGTGAGCTATGTATCGCTTATCACACTGCTTGCTTATATGCCGACCATTCTGCTTAGTCCGCTTGGAGGAATTCTGGCAGACCGTTATGACAGAAGGCTTTTGATGATTATCGGAGATTTCTGTTCTGGTCTGGGAGTCGTTCTCATATTCTGGCAGATACAAGCGGGAAACCGTGGCATACTTCCGATTTTTATCGGAGTGACAATTAGTGCGGTGTTCGTTGCCCTGATGGAACCGGCTTATCGGGCAACCGTAACCGATCTTTTGAAGGAAGAGGAGTATGACAAGGCAAGCGGCATGGTGCAGCTTGCGGGAAATGCGAGATACCTTGTTTCACCGGCTCTGGCGGGGCTTTTGCTTGCAGCAGCAGACATCCGGTTGATTTTGCTGATTGATATAGGCACCTTCTTTCTAACGGTGTCTGCGGTAGCAATCGTCAGAAGGACGATTAAAAAGCCTGTAAAGAAAGCGGGGAAAGGAATCCGAGAGGAAATGAAGGAAGGGTTGGAAGTCATTACGCAGAAGAAACAGGTTCTTTCTGTCGTGTTGCTAATGACCTGTATCTGCTTTTTATCGGTTTTGTGCAGACATTGGCAGGCCCGATGATTCTGGCAGTCAGTAATGCCAGAACATGTGGAATCATGGAATCACTCTGTGCAGTCGGTATGGTAGTGGGAAGTATCTGGATTGGTGTGGCAGGTATTCGGGGAGAGCACAGAAAGGTACTTCGTTTGGCAGGTATCCTGTGCGGATTTTTTATGGCAGTTGCGGGAATCAATAAAAATCTGCTTCTTACGGGAATCGGTATTTTTCTGTTTTTCCTTTGTCTGCCGTTTATGAATACCTGTGGGGATGTGCTGGTGCGGGTCAGTATACCGAATGAGATGCAGGGCAGAGTCTGGGGAATGATAAGCCTCCTCACGCAGGCAGGAACTGTGGCAGCATATATCAGCTGTGGTGTGCTGGCAGATTACATTTTTGAGCCGATGTTTGTGGAAAACGGACTGCTCTTTTTAAGCATCGGCAGAATCATTGGAACCGGAGAAGGCAGAGGCATTGGGTTTATGCTGATTTTAGCAGGACTTGGTATGGCAGCCGTAACACTCTTGGTATGCAGAAGCAAGGGCTTTCAGGCAACAGATACAGAGGAAAAATAGAAGGAGACGGGTATGTATTGGAAACTGCTTAAAAATGACAGTAAAAAGAATTTCTGGAGCAATCTGGTCCTATTTCTGATGATGACTTTATCGGTTATGCTGGCAGTGTCAGTCAGTCTGATTTTAACACAGCTTTTTACCTCCATCTCTACGATGTATGAAACGGCGAAACCGCCGCATTTTCTGCAGATGCACAAAGGGGAGCTTAATCAGGAAGAGTTGGATACTTTCAACCGGTCTTATCAGGGAATCAGGCATTGGCAGACGGTACCCATGATTGATGTGTACGGTGATCATCTTATCGTAGAGGGACAGGAGAATTATGACCTGTCGGAGTGCAGGCTGGATATCAGTCTGGTGAGGCAGAATGAAGGGTATGATCTGTTGCTTGACGGGGAGCGGAAGGTGCTTGAAATGAAGCCGGGAGAAATCGGTGTACCGGTCATTTTGTTGGAACAGTATCCGATCAAGCTGGGAGACAGGATTATTTTAAACTACGGAGAGACGGAAAGAAGTTTTACGGCAGCGGCTTATGTGTATGACGGACAGATGAACTCCACGCTCTGTTCTTCGACCAGATTTCTGATTAGTGATGAGGATTTTGAAACCCTTATAGGAAAAGTGGGAGAAACCGAATATCTGATTGAAGCGTATCTGGAAGATCCTTCCATGTCAGCTGCTTATCAGACGGCATACGAACAGCATGAGCCAATTCTTCCGAAGGACGGTCAGGCAGTCACTTATACAATGATATTTCTGCTCAGTGCCATGACGGATCTGATGCTTGCAATCGTTCTGTTACTGGTGGGATTTTTGCTCATGGTACTGGCATTGCTTTGTCTGAAATTTACGATACTGGCTGCACTGGAAGAGGATATCAGGGAAATCGGTACAATGAAAGCACTTGGAATTTCCTATCAGGGAATACGAAGGCTGTATCTGAATAAAATCCGTATTCTCATGTGCGGTGGCTGCATTGTCGGTTATTTTGCAGCGTGGATTTCTACGGAGCTGCTTACAAAGCACATGGAACAGACTTTCGGAGAGCAGCCGCTTTTGTCAGAAAATCTGGTGACAGCCCTCCTTGTCTGTGCGCTTGTATATCTGATTATCCTCTTTTTTGCCAGACAGGTATTAAAGAAAATACGAAAAGTGAGTATAATGGATGCTCTTGTCAGGGAAAAGGGCTTCGGAAAGGAGCAGAAAGTACATGACGGAATACATAAGGCAGAGAGACTTCCCCTTAACGTATTGCTTGGAGTTAAGGAAGCAAAAAGAGGCTATGGAATGATCTTTTCCTTATACTTTTTAGTATCCATGCTTATTCTTATTCCGGATCAGCTGGTGCATACGATGGAGGACGAAAGGTTTATGACCTATATGGGAAGTTGTGTCTGCGATGTTTTGATCGAGGTGGAAAAGGGGAAAGGATTGGAAGAACGCAGACAGGCGGCAGAAGAACTGCTCCGTTCCAGACAGGCAGAGTATTCGGTCAGTAAAAGGGTACGGCTGCAGGCAGTGGGGGTGGATGGCAAATTTTGCGGAATCCACATTGATACCGGAAGTGAGGCAGGAGCCGGACTACAGTACATATATGGTGGTGCTCCCAAAAAGGAAAGGGAACTGGCGCTGTCTGTTCTGATGGCAGATGAACTGGGAAAAAAAACGGGGGATATGGTGACGATACTGAAAGATGGAAACGGATATGAGTTCCGGGTCTGTGGAGTTTATCAGGATGTGACAAGCGGAGGCAGGACTGCAAAGGCAAAATATGATTTTGAGGGTGCAGAAGCAGAGCAGTATGGTTATCAGGTCAATCTGACTGGCGGGCAGAATGTAGATGAGTTTATTGCACAGTGTAGGGAGATGCTTGGAAACGGCTATAGTATAGAAGATATGGACAGCTTTATCTTACAGACGCTTGGCGGTGTGACCGGACAGTTGAAAAAGGCTGTGACCATGATATTTGGAATCGGTATATCCCTTCTTATTCTGATCGTTTTGCTGTTCTTAAAGCTGCGGATTGCAAAGGAAGGAGCTATGTTATCTGCAAAACGTGCAATGGGAATTGCATTTCGGGATATTTACAGACAGGAACTATATCCGGTTTTCATAAACGGAGCACTGGGAATAGTGGCAGGCATACTTTTTACGATAACAGTGGGAGATGACATGGCAGGTCTGCTTTTAAACAGTATGGGACTTGGCATAGAACGGATTCAGTTTTTTGTTCAGCCGCTTGCAGTCTGCGTAATCATACCGGCGGTCCTGCTTTTGGTTCTGACAGGAACGGTAAGGTTTTCCTGTGAACAGATTAAGAAAATCAATGTGGCTTCGCATAGCAATGACTGATAAAAGAACATATTCTACTAAAATGAATGAGAATGGAAATAAAAGTGGAATGGAAGAGGAAAGGAAGAGTAAATATATGCTTCAAATCAAAGACCTGGATAAGAACTTTGAGGATAATAGGGTATTAAATCAAATTAATCTTCATATCAAGAAGGGAGAATTTACTGTAATCATGGGACAGTCCGGCTGTGGAAAATCGACCCTGCTATACTGTATCAGCGGAATGGACAGGCCGACCGCAGGAGAGGTTTGGTTTGACGGAAAAGAGCTGTCCGGTCTTTCGGAAAAGGAGATGGAACATTTAAGACTGGAGCGTATGGGTTTTATCTTTCAGAAAGCTAATTTGTTAAAGAATCTGTCCATAGAAGATAATATTATTTACCCTGCTTTTTCAAGAATAGCATTGAAAAAGGGTGAGCGCAGACGAAAAGAGATTGTGCAGGAGGCAGAAGCGCTGATGTCCCGGCTCGGAATTCTGGAAATCGCAGGACAGGACATCCGGAGAGTGTCCGGCGGACAGCTTCAGAGAGCTGCCATATGCCGTGCCATGATTAATCACCCGGATATTTTATTGGGAGATGAACCGACCGGAGCATTGAATTCCTCGGCAACGAAGGAGGTCATGGATATTCTGAATGCAATCAACAGAGAGGGAACCACGGTGCTGTTAGTCACCCACGATGCCAAGGTGGCTGCAAGAGCGGACCGGGTCATTTATCTGGAGGACGGCAGGAATAAGGCGGAGCTTCTGCTTGGCAGATATGAACAGACAAAACAGGAAGAGCGGGAAGAACAGATGAAGGAATGGCTTGGAGAGATGGGGTTCTAGGAAATGTCAGCTTATCAATGGAATCAGTCCGGTATATCGAGGAGCAGCTGACAGAGGAACCGGATTCCGGTTGTTAAAAGGAACAGGGTACTTGACTCTCCCCTAAGGGGAGAGTGTAACATAGTGCTGTAACAGAGAGGCAGCGTGATGAAAGCATTGGAAGAAGAGGGAGAAAGAGCATGTCTGATCAAAGCAGGATTGTGTTAAAAGGATTACATCAGAATAATCTGAAAAATGTGTCGTTGGAGGTTCCGAAGGGAAAAATCGTAGTATTTACCGGTGTTTCAGGGTCCGGTAAGTCCAGTATTGTATTTGATACGATTGCGGCAGAAAGCCAGAGACAGATGAATGAGACTTATACGGCGTTCATGAGAGGAAGGCTTCCGAAGTTTGAAAGACCAAAGGCCGACAAGATTGAAAACCTGTCGCCCTCGGTCATTATTGACCAGTCCAGACTGGGCGGAAATGTGCGGTCCACGGTAGGAACAATCAGTGATATGTATGCCGCAATGCGTCTGCTCTATTCCCGGATTGGGACACCATGGGTCGGAACCGCATCTTATTTTTCCTTTAATGATCCGAATGGTATGTGTAAGACCTGCTGCGGAATCGGTAAAGTTATGGAATTGGATGTTTCCGAGGCATTGGATGAGGAAGCCAGCTGGAATACCGGAATGGTGGAGCTTCCGGCATTCCATGTAGGAAACTGGTACTGGCGGCAATATACGGAGAGCGGATTGTTCGATCTGGACAAACCGTTAAAGGACTATACGGAAAAGGAAAGAAATCTTCTACTCTACGGCGCCTATGAAAAGGATGGTGAAAGGGTAAATAAAAGAGTAGAGGGAATCTATAATCATTTAGAAAGACTTCTGATAAAACGGGATACTTCCAACTCCCATGAGGTAGCAAAAGACAGGCTGCCTAAACTGGTAAAGGAGAGGGAGTGTCCGGATTGTCATGGAAAGCGGTTAAATGCAAAGACGTTATCCTGTAAGGTATGCGGATATGATATTCATGAAATGTGCGAGATGGAGTTTTCAGAGCTAAGGGATGTGCTGCAGACAATTACCGATCCACGTGCACAGACAATTGTGCAGTCACTTGTAGCGTCTCTGACACGTATGATCGATATCGGACTGCCGTATCTGAATATGAACCGGGAATCCTCGTCGCTTTCCGGTGGAGAGGCACAGCGACTGAAGCTGGTGCGCTATATGGGAAGTTCTCTGACCGGGATGATTTATATTTTTGACGAGCCGAGTACGGGCATGCACCCAAGGGATGTATACCGTATGACAGGTCTGCTAAAGAGTCTGCGTGACAAAGGGAATACGGTATTGGTGGTAGAACATGACAAGGATGTCATTTCGATTGCGGATGAGATAATTGATGTGGGACCACTTGCAGGAAGAAACGGTGGAAAGATATTATTTCAGGGAAGTTATGAGAAGCTGCTTTGTTCCGGGACTTTAACAGGTGATGCGATGCAGGAGAAGCTGTCCATTAAGAAAGATCCGCGAAAAGCCAAAGAATTTCTGCCGATCCGAGATGCAAAGATTCATAATCTGAAAAATGCTTCGGTGGACATTCCCTTGAATGTTCTGACGGTCGTGACCGGTGTTGCCGGTTCCGGCAAGAGCAGCCTGATCCGGGATGTATTTGCAAAAGAATATGAGGAACGGGTGGTGCTTGTGGACCAGTCGCCGATTACCGCAACAGGACGTTCCAATCCGGCGACTTTTCTGGGCTTCTTTGATGAGGTGCGAAAGGTTATGGCGACAGAAAATGGTGTGGAGGCGTCACTGTTTTCCTTTAACAGTAAGGGAGCGTGTCCGGTTTGTGGCGGAAAGGGTGTCGTTGTGACGGAACTGGTCTTTATGGATCCGGTCACGACGGTCTGCGAAGCATGCGAGGGAAAGCGTTATAGTGAGGAGGCACTTTCTTATCAGTATCACGGTAAAAATATCGTAGAAATTTTACAGATGACTGCTGAAGAGGCAGTGGAGTTTTTTGCAGAGAACAAAAAGATTCGCAAAGCATTAGAAGCCATGGTGGAGGTCGGGCTGCCCTATCTGTCTCTCGGACAGCCACTTTCTACTCTGTCGGGCGGTGAGAGACAGCGGATCAAGTTAGCCAGGAATCTGGGAAAAAAAGGAAATATTTATGTGTTGGATGAACCGACCACGGGACTGCATGCCTCGGACATAAAAAACATTATGAAATTGTTGGATGATTTTGTGAAGAGAGGAAATACCGTGATTGTCATTGAGCACAATCTGGACGTAATGAAGCAGGCAGACTATATCATCGATGTAGGACCGGATGGCGGCACGGCAGGAGGAGAGATTGTATTCTGCGGAACGCCGGAGGAGATGGTGGAGCAGGCAGACACGATTACCGCAAAGTTTTTGAGAAGGGAAGAAGGGCTGTAGATTCCGGAAAAAGTATTATTTCCTGTTCTGTGCGGCATGTCCCTCGCTTATGGAAGGAAGATTTCCCAGATTATTTCCTTCGTTCCCGTCCGGCAGGGATTTCAGATATTCGCTACCGTTTCGGTGGGCGATTCCAACCCCCTGGATATCGCCTGCCTTTGCCATGGCGACACCCTGTTCCTTGGAGACAGTCTCACCGTCGGAAAGCTGATAGCCTGTAATGCGGCCTTTGCTTTTGACCAGACCGACAATATCTTTTGCATCAGATGTCATAAGAGTTCTCCTTTTATTTTTTACCGGATCAGTTTAGGGAAATTGTTACTTTTTCCGGTTTAATCATAGAATTTCTTATAAAACAATATTTTATGCAGAGAAAAAGCAGAAATGAAAAAAGATATATATTTCCGAAGATGCAGAAATTGACAGCCCTTGTCGTATGATGGTAAAATATTGCACAGTGGATAAATGAAAAAGAAATGCGGAGGGCGCTCTATGGCAAAAAGAACAGATATTCATAAAGTATTGATTATAGGATCCGGACCGATTATCATCGGTCAGGCATGTGAGTTTGACTATTCCGGAACGCAGGCTTGTAAGGCACTGCGGAAGCTGGGATATGAAATTGTATTGGTAAATTCCAATCCGGCGACAATTATGACCGACCCGGAGACGGCAGATGTGACCTACATTGAACCGTTAAATGTAGAGCGGCTGGAGCAGATTATTGCAAAGGAACGCCCGGACGCACTCCTTCCGAATCTTGGCGGACAGTCCGGTCTGAACTTATGTGCCGAGTTAAATAAGGCAGGAGTTTTGGAAAAGTATGGTGTTCAGGTAATCGGTGTTCAGGTGGACGCGATCGAGCGCGGAGAGGACCGTATTGAATTCAAAAAGACAATGGACAAGCTGGGAATCGAAATGGCACGCAGTGAGGTGGCTTATTCGGTAGAAGAAGCTCTTGCTATTGCAGATAAGCTTGGTTACCCGGTCGTGCTGCGTCCCGCTTATACAATGGGCGGAGCCGGAGGCGGTCTGGTATATAATAAGGAAGAACTGCAGACAGTCTGTGCGAGAGGTCTTCAGGCGAGTCTGGTCGGTCAGGTTTTAGTGGAAGAGTCCATTTTAGGCTGGGAAGAACTGGAACTTGAAGTAGTGCGGGATGCGGACAATAATATTATTACAGTCTGCTTTATTGAAAACATCGATCCGCTCGGTGTTCATACCGGAGATTCCTTCTGTTCCGCACCGATGCTTACAATTTCCGAGGAATGCCAGAAGAGACTGCAGGAGCAGGCATACAAGATCGTAGAGTCTGTACAGGTCATCGGTGGAACGAATGTGCAGTTTGCACACGATCCGGTTACAGACCGTATTATCGTAATCGAGATCAATCCCCGTACTTCCCGTTCTTCGGCACTGGCTTCCAAAGCAACCGGTTTTCCGATTGCGCTGGTTTCCGCGATGCTGGCAACCGGTCTGACTTTAAAGGATATTCCGTGTGGTAAGTACGGAACACTGGATAAATATGTACCGGACGGTGATTATGTCGTAATCAAGTTTGCACGATGGGCATTTGAAAAGTTCAAGGGTGTGGAGGATAAGCTGGGTACGCAGATGCGTGCAGTCGGCGAGGTCATGAGCATCGGTAAGACTTATAAAGAGGCTTTCCAGAAGGCAATCCGTTCTTTGGAAACGGGTCGATACGGACTTGGACATGCGAAGGATTTTGATTCCTTAAGCAAAGAGGAACTGTTAAGAAGATTGTCTGTTCCTTCCAGTGAACGTCATTTTATGATGTACGAAGCACTGCGTAAGGGGGCTTCCGTGGAGGAAATTCATGAGCTTACTAAAGTCAAGGCGTACTTTATCGAGCAAATGAAGGAACTGGTGGAGGAAGAGGAGGCATTGCTCGCACACAAGGGCAGTATGCCGGAGGATCAGGTACTGATTACCGCAAAGAAGGATGGTTTCTCCGATAAGTATTTAAGTCAGTTACTGGAGATTCCGGAAGAGGAAATTCGTAACCGCCGTATGGAACTTGGTATAGAGGAAGCGTGGGAAGGTGTACATGTCAGTGGAACCGAAGACAGCGCTTATTATTATTCTACCTACAATGCAGAAGATAAGAATCCGGTTCATACGGATAAACCGAAGATTATGATTTTAGGCGGTGGACCGAACCGTATCGGACAGGGTATTGAATTTGACTATTGCTGTGTTCATGTGTCCATTGCTTTAAAGAAGCTTGGATTTGAAACGATTATCGTAAACTGTAATCCGGAAACCGTATCTACCGATTACGATACTTCGGATAAATTGTACTTTGAGCCGCTTACCTTAGAGGATGTGCTGAGTATCTATAAGAAAGAAAAACCACTTGGTGTCATTGCGCAGTTTGGCGGTCAGACTCCGTTGAATCTGGCGGCAGAACTGGAGAAAAACGGAGTAAAGATTCTGGGAACATCTCCGTCTGTGATCGATCTGGCAGAGGATCGTGACCAGTTCCGGGCAATGATGGAGAAGTTAAATATTCCGATGCCGGAGTCCGGTATGGCAACGACGGTAGAAGAAGCAGTTGCAATTGCAGGAAAAATCGGTTATCCGGTTATGGTTCGTCCGTCCTATGTACTGGGTGGACGCGGCATGGAGGTCGTTTATGATGATGAGAGCATGACCGGCTATATGAAGGCGGCAGTTGGCGTAACACCGGACCGTCCGATCCTGATTGACCGTTTCTTAAATCATGCGCTGGAATGCGAGGCAGATGCCATCAGTGATGGAACCCATGCTTTTGTTCCGGCTGTTATGGAGCATATTGAGCTTGCGGGTATCCATTCCGGTGATTCTGCCTGCATCATTCCGTCCGTACATATTACGGAAGAGAATGTGGAGACCATTAAGGAATATACGAGAAAGATTGCAGAGGAAATGCACGTCAAGGGTCTGATGAACATGCAGTATGCGATTGAAAACGGCAGGGTATATGTATTGGAAGCAAATCCGAGAGCATCCCGTACCGTACCGCTTGTATCCAAGGTCTGCAATATCCGTATGGTGCCGCTTGCGACCGATATTATCACAGCGGAGCTGACAGGACGTCCGTCTCCGGTTCCGGCACTTAAGGAGCAGGAGATTCCAAATTACGGTGTCAAGGAAGCGGTATTCCCATTTAATATGTTCCAGGAGGTAGACCCGGTACTTGGACCGGAGATGCGTTCTACCGGTGAGGTACTCGGACTTTCCCGTTCTTACGGAGAAGCCTTCTATAAAGCGCAGGAGGCAATTCAGTCAAAGCTGCCTCTTAAGGGAACCGTGCTCATATCCGTAAACCGTAAAGATAAGGATGAGGTGGTAGAGGTTGCAAGAAGTCTGTCAGAGGACGGCTTTAAGATTGTGGCTACAGAAGGAACCTGTCATCTGCTTCAGAGTGCAGGAATTCCGGCTGTCCAGGTAAAGAAGCTGTATGAGGGCAGACCGAATGTAGCGGACATGATCACGAATGGAGAAATCCAGCTGATTATCAATTCGCCGGTTGGCAAGGACAGTGTCCATGACGACAGCTATTTAAGAAAGGCTGCAATTAAAGCAAAGGTACCATATATGACTACGGTTGCTGCTGCGAAAGCAACTGCAGAGGGTATCCGCTATGTCAAGACACATGAAAACGGCGAGCTGAAATCCTTACAGGAACTGCATAGTGAAATTCATGACAAATAAGATTTGAAGTTAAAAAAGAGAACCGGATTCTGATATAAATCAGCAACCGGTTCTTTTTCTATTTGTAAAAAGTCTAAAAAGTCTCTTGACTCTCCCCTAAGGGGAGACGGTAGCATATCCACATAAGGAGGATACGAGAGATGAGTGTATATATTAAAGTAAGTAATCTGACGAAGAAATTCAAGGGAAGAACGGTCGTGGACGAGCTGTCCTTTGAGGCAAGAAGAGGAGAAGTATTCGGTCTGCTGGGTCATAACGGAGCCGGAAAAAGTACGACGATCGAAACGCTGCTTGGCCTAAAGAAGGCAGATGGTGGGACCGCAGAGGTGCTTGGTATGGAACCGGAAAAGCATCGGAAGGAGATTTTTGAGAGGGTTGGAGTGCAGCTGCAGTCTTCCAATTATCAGAGTACGATTCGGGTAGGAGAAATCTGTCAGGAGATAGCGGCGCTTTATAAGAATCCTGCGGATTATAGAATACTTTTAAAACGGTTTGGACTGGAAGCGTTTGAGAAAGCGCAGGTAAATAAGCTGTCGGGCGGTGAGAGGCAGAAGCTTTCGGTACTTCTGGCATTGATTCCGCAGCCGGAAATCGTATTTTTGGATGAGCTTACGACGGGGCTGGATACGGCAGCCAGAAGAGAAGTGTGGAGAACGCTGAAAGAATTAAAGAGTGAAGGAACGACCTTGTTTCTGACCACACACTATATGGAAGAGGCAGAGAGCCTTTGCGACTGGATCTGTCTGATTAAAGAAGGAAAGAAGATTGCGGAAGGAACGGTGCAGGAGTTAATCGCAAAGAGTCCTTATGCGAATCTGGAGGAAGCGTATCTTTGGTATATGGGAGAGGAGATCTGATGATGAAACGGTTTTTAAAAGTATATTCAATCGAACAGAAATTAGCGTTCCGTAGTGCGGACGGCATTATATTCGGTATTTGTATGCCGGTGGGAATTATGGTACTGATTGCAATGATCGCCGGAGAAAAGGTTGCGGGAAATCAGGGCTATACCTATCTGGACGGCTCTTTTGCATCTCTGATCGCCGTTGGTATCTGTGCAGCGGCATTTATGGGAATACCGCTTACGGTGGCAGATTACCGGGATAAAAAAATATTAAAGCACTTTTTTGTGACTCCATGCAGTCCGATGCTTTTATTGGGAACGATCTTTCTCTGCAACATGGTTACGGCAGTTTTGTCTGCACTTGCAGTTACCCTGACGGCAGTCCTTGGATTTGGCTACCGAATGGTGGGAAATCCGGTGCAGTTTATCGGCGCGTGGGTACTGACTTTGGTTTCCATGTTCAGTATCGGACTGATGATGGCAAGTGTATGCAGAACTGTAAAATCTGCAAATGCGATCACAAGCCTTGTATATTTCCCGATGCTGTTCTTATCCGGTGCGACGATTCCATTTGAACTGTTTCCGGAGGGTTTGCAAAAGATTTCTTCTGTGTTACCCTTAACACAGGGAATTAAACTGATGAAGACAGCCTCTATGGGAATGCAGACGGAAAAAAACGGAAGTATTGTATTGCTGCTACTTGGAATTACACTGGTATGCTGTCTTATTTCCGTAAAAACATTCCGGTGGGAATAGATGATTGTGTAGGAAATGAGAGTGAGAAGGAGGTTTTGATGATGAGAATGTATGAGGAGCACGAATATTGTAAGAAACCAAAGGAACCCAGCCGGTTGTACCGGATTGGAATGTTTGCGGGAATGAATCATGTGACGGTAAAGACACTTCGTCATTATGATGAACAGGGGCTGTTAAAACCGGCTTATGTGGATGAAGAGAGCGGATACCGTTATTATCAGGTCAGTCAGATCGCGGATCTGCATCAGATATTAGCTCTGAAAAATGTAGGGTTCAATCTGGAGGAAATCAAAGAGATTCAAATGGGAAAGATGGACCGGACACAGCTTATCAGAAAAAAACAGGAAATTTTAGGGGAACTGTCCAGACTGACAGACAAGTTAGCGCAGTTAGAAAGTTATCTGGCGGGCGAAAGCCTGAACCTGTCAGCTCCGGTACTGGTCAAAAGTCTTCCGGAGGTTACGGTGGCATCCATGCAGACAGTTGTGAAGAGTTATGATGCACTGTTTGACGCAATGCCGAAAATGGGGGAAGAGATGGAGCGGCTTGGCTGTGTCTGTGCACAGCCGGAGTACTGTTTCACACATTATCTGGAGCCCGGATATAAAGAAGAACAGGTTCGGATTGAAACCTGTGAGGCGGTTACCGAGCGAAAGGAGGATTCTGAACTGATTCAGTTCAAGGTATTCCCGGAAGTAAAGGAAGCAGCCTGTATTTTTCATAAGGGCTCCTATAATGATTTTTCGAAATCCTATGCGGTCGTGTTAAAGTATATTGAGGAGAATGGTTATGAAATATGCGGAAATATAAGAGAATCTTATATTGACGGAGTATGGAATAAGGAATCCGAAAAAGAATGGTTATCGGAGATTCAGATACCGGTATGCAAAATCGGGAGACAATAGGACAGAGTGATGTTTTGATAACAAAAAGAACCCACAAATCGTTTTGTGAAACGGTCTGTGGGCTCTTTTCCGATTAGTCTTTGGATTGGAATCAGAATCTTTCGTCACATTTTTCTTCGCAGTATTTGCAGCGATAGATTTCTTTTTCTTCATCGGTCAGTACAAAAATATGGGGAAGTTCCTGTTCGATGGATGTGATACATCTTGGATTCCGGCATTTGATGACATTTTTAATTTCGCGGGGGAGGATAAGGTCCTTTTTGGCTACGATTTCTCCATCCTTAATTACGTTTACCGTAATATTGTGGTCGATAAAGGCAAGGACATCCAGATCCAGCATATTAATATCACATTCTACCTTAAGAATGTCCTTCTTTCCCATTTTGTTGGAACGCGCATTTTTGATAATTGCTACTGTACAGTCTAACTTGTCCAACTGCAGATGATGATAGATAGAGAGGCTCTTTCCGGCAGCGATATGGTCCAGTACAAAGCCTTCTTCAATTTTTCCCACATTTAACATATTTTTTTCCTCATTTCTGTTTGCTCATTTTATACCTGAATTTCCAAAAGGGTCAGAATCAGTGCCATGCGGACATAGACACCGTATTGTACCTGCTTAAAATAGGCAGCGCGTGGATCATCGTCTACCTCAACGGAAATTTCATTGACTCTTGGCAGCGGATGCAGTACCAACATGTCCTTTTTGGCAGGTTCCATTTTGGCTTTGTTTAAAATATAGAAATCTTTTAAACGGACGTAGTCCTCCTCGTTAAAGAAGCGTTCCTTCTGTACACGTGTCATATAAAGGAGGTCAAGCTGCGGCATACAGTCTTCCAGCCGGATAACTTCTTCGTAAGAAATTCCCTTTTCTTTTAACATTTCTATAATATAATCCGGCACTTTCAGTTCTTCCGGAGAGATAAAAATAAACCGGATATTTTCATAGCGTACCAGCGCGTTGATCAGGGAGTGTACGGTTCGTCCGAATTTCAGGTCACCGCACAGACCAATGGTAAAGCTGTTCAATCGTCCCTTTAAAGAACGGATCGTTAAAAGGTCGGTCAGCGTCTGGGTCGGATGCTGATGACCACCGTCTCCTGCGTTGATGACCGGGATGGAGGATTTGGAAGCCGCTACCATCGGAGCCCCCTCCTTGGGATGGCGCATGGCACAGATATCCGCATAACAGGAGATGATACGGATCGTGTCGGAAACGCTTTCTCCTTTGGCAGCAGAGGAATTGGAGGCATCGGCAAAACCGAGTACCTGACCGCCGAGACTTAACATAGCGGATTCAAAGCTCAAACGGGTACGTGTACTGGGTTCATAAAAACAGGTTGCCAGCTTTTTGCCCTCACAGGCATGTGCATATTTTGCAGGGTTCCTTTCGATGTCATTTGCCAGATCAAAGAGCTTTTCCAACTCCTTTGTCGTAAAATCCAATGGATTCATCAGATGTCTCATGTGTCAGTTCTCCTTTAAACAAAATTTTGCCAAACAAAATCGAAGAGAAGTAAATCCCTTCGATTTTAGATTTTTATTTGAATGATAATAAATCTTCCACCGGTTTGCGTTTCGGTGCAGCAGGATCTTCATCCGGATAACCGATCGGAATGAGTGCGATGACATCTCTGTCTTCCGGCAGTTCCAATAAGGAAGCTGCCTTTGCCTCATCAAAAATACCGAGAATAACGGAGCCGATTCCCTGCTCATAAGCAGCCAGACAGAAGGTCTGTGCAGCAATTCCGGCATCGAACATCTGCCAGCCGTCTTCACGGGCGGTAGAGAAGGAGCCGTCTCTTTCAAAGCCACTGCGGTTTTTGATAATTGTTACGGCAATCAGCATAGGAGCAGACTGAATAATTTTCCCGTTGTTTGGCCAGCTTTCCGTACATTCGGATGCAATACGGTCTTTTAAATCGCCTTCCAAAGCGATATACCGGGCAATCTGGGTATGCTTCCAGCTTGGTGCATAGGAAGCGGTTTCAATGATTTCGGAAAGTAAAGTGTGGTCGATCGGTGTGGTCTGAAACCGGCGGATGCTTCTGCGTCCTTTGATACAGTCTTTTGCGTTCATATTTGCCCTCCTATGTGCTATGCGGCATAAATAATGCCGTTTTTCTTTTGTATTATGATACCACATCGGCTTGTCTGTTTCAACCAAAAAACCATGGATTTGACATCTAGGCAAACCCCGAAATATAGACTATAATTAGGAAAAGATTTGTTGAAAAGAAAGCAGAAGGGAATGAGTGGAATTATGGAATTTTTAGAGAGAAAAAGACTTTTATTTTTCGGGTTGCCGTGGACCTTTACCAAGTATACGGTAAAGGAAGAGGTGCTGACCGTAGACAGCGGACTGTTAAGCACGAAGGAAAATGACTGCTATATGTACAAGGTGCAGGATGTGGAACTTACGGTATCACTTGCAGAAAGAATCTTCGGGCTGGGTACGGTAGTCTGCTATACGGGTGATACGACGCATCCGGTCTTAAAGCTTGAGCATATTAAGAATGCCAGGGCGGTGAAAGATTACATTTTAGAGGCATCGGAAAATGCCAGAAGGAAACGCAGGACGCTCAATACACTGGATATCAGTACGGGTGATCTGGAAGAATTGGATGGATAGGGTAACAGGAGTGTATTATGGAACTGGATATGACGAAGGGGAGTCCGGCGAAGTTAATTTTTCGATTTATCATACCGCTCATTATTGGGAATATCTTCCAGCAGTTTTATAACATGGTGGATACGATCATCGTGGGGCGGGCTGTCGGAGTGGATGCACTGGCAGCAGTCGGGGCGACCGGAACAATCATGTTTCTGATTCTTGGTTTTATGCAGGGATTGACAACCGGGTTTACGGTGCCCACTTCCCAGCGGTTTGGCGCAGGTGATAAGGAAGGGGTAAAAAAGAGTGTTGGAAATGCGGCGGTGCTGTCTATGATTGTGACAGTAGTCATGACGGTGCTCAGTGTGGCATTTATGCGTCCGCTTTTGCAGCTTATGAAGACACCGGAGGATATTTTTGAGATGTCCCGGCAGTATATTACGATCATCTGTCTGGGGATGGGATTTAATATTCTTTATAACCTGTTGTCCAGTATTTTAAGAGCGGTCGGAAACAGCATCGTACCGCTTGTTTTCCTTATTATTTCAGCAGTGGCAAATATTGTACTGGATATTGTGCTGATCGTGGGGTGTGGAATGGGTGTTGCCGGAGCAGCGGCAGCTACCGTTGCAGCACAGGCATTGTCCGGCATATTATGTCTGATCTATATGTGGAAAAAGGTGGAGCTGATCAGACTTGGACGGGAGCATTGGCAGTTGGATTTTTACTGCGTGCGAAATCAGCTCTCCATCGGAATTCCGATGGCATTACAGTTTTCAATTACGGCGGTTGGGGCGATTCTCGTGCAGGTGGCACTGAATATTTTGGGTTCTGTGGCTGTAGCAGCTTATACAGCTGCAGTGAAGGTAGAGCAGCTTGTAACCCAGCCATTTCCTGCGATGGGAATGACGATGGCTACTTACGGCGGTCAGAACCGGGGCGTAAATGACCTGACGAGAATCCGTAAAGGCGTGCGGACAGCAAATCTGATTTCTGCTGTTTATGGAATTGTGATTGCAGTTGTCATTGTTGTTTCTTTTCCGTATGTGATCCGGCTGTTTGTCTCGGGGGAGGAGGTCGGGCAGATTATGGAATATGGACGTACCTATATCATAATCTGTGGGTCCTGCTTTGTGCCGCTTGGTATGATTTTTATCTTCCGCAACATCTTACAGGGCTGCGGATTTTCCTTCTGGCCGATGATGGGTGGAGTGGTGGAACTGGTATGCCGGTGTGTCATGGCATTTTTGGCGGCGCAATATAAGAGTTTTGAGGGTGTCTGCCTTGCCAATGCCAGTGCATGGCTTATGACAGGAATTTTTTTATGGGTTGTGTATCTGTTTTTGATGCGCAGGATGGTCCGAGGGCAATAGAATGTGTTCAAATAGCAGTCCCGCCAGAAACCAGAGCGGGGCATAGTCCAGACGGATTACTTTTTTGATATGAAAGCGGCTGTGCCCATAATCCCATGGGCACAGTTCTTTTTTTTGCAGGGACTTTCCGGTATAGTATTCCGTTGTGAAGATAAGTGCTGTATAAATGCTGCCACGTAAAAAGACCGGGCGGTTTTTTAACAGGCGGCAGATGGGCGAGAGCAGACAGGCAAGCCCGTAGATTGGAAACATCCAGAGAGAGGTGGTGCCCATCAGGCGCATATCACGCCGCCTTAAGCAGAGAAGGGAAGTAAAGATAATCTCCATGCACCAGCCGGTCAGTCCACAGCGGAGAAAGGTGGAAAAAAATTTCTTCATGATTTGAAACCTCGCAAAAGTTATTTCTGGTTTCAGTATTGCCAGATCGGAACAAAGTATAAGCGGTTTTTGTGCATGGACTGTAAAACTTTGTAAAAATATGGTACGATAGAGCGGATGCTAGGAAAGGAGTGGGACGTGATGAATGAGCGGGAAGCAATGGAATGGATAGAAGAAAGGGGAAAGATGGGAAGCGTTTACGGACTGGATTCCATCCGAAAGCTGCTTGACGCACTGGGAAATCCACAGGAAAATCTGCGTTTTGTCCATATTGCAGGAACAAACGGTAAGGGTTCCGTGTCAGCTTATATTTCTACTATTTTAAAATGTGCAGGATATCGGGTAGGACGCTATATTTCGCCCACGATCTTTACATACAGGGAACGGATTCAGGTGGGAGAAAGACCCATCACCAAAAAAAGACTGTGTGATCTGCTTACACAGATACGGAATGTGACAGAAATGCTGGAGAAAAACGGAGAACCGGGACCTACAGCATTTGAAATAGAGACCGCCATGGCATTTCTTTACTTTGTGGAAAAGGAATGTGATGTTGTTGTTCTGGAAACCGGATTAGGAGGCAGGATGGATGCGACCAACGTGATCCGAAATACGATGGCAGCTGTTTTTGCATCGATCAGCATGGATCATATGGCAGTCTTAGGCAATACGTTGGAGAAAATCGCAAAGCAGAAGGCCGGGATTATAAAAAAGGGATGTCGCGTAATCAGTATGCGGCAGCAGGAAGATGCAGAGAGGGTATTACAGGAGGAAGCAGAAAAAGCAGGATGTCCGTTTGTTTCGGCAGATGTATCGGAGGCAGCAGATATTCGATACGGGTTAAAAAAGCAGCGCTTTTCTTATGGTGGCTATCGTAATCTGGAAATTGCGCTGGCGGGAACATGGCAGATAGAAAATGCGGTACTGGCAGTGCGCGTTATGGAGGAATTAAAGAATCCTGGCTTTCCCGTCAGTGAGAAACAGCTAAGAAAAGGTCTGCTTATGACAGAGTGGCCGGGACGGCTTACGGTCATTGGAGAAAAGCCATATTTTATCGTGGATGGGGCACATAATGAGGATGCGTCCGCAAAATTGGCAGATTCTCTGCGGTTTTATTTTACAAATAAGCGGATTATTTATATAATGGGGATATTGAGAGACAAGGAGTATGAAAAAATCATACGCAATACGGCAGAACTGGCAGAGCAGATCATCACGGTGACACCGCCGGATAATCCGCGTGCCATGCATGCTTATGAACTGGCACAGGAAGTACGCCGTTTCCATCCGAGTGTGACAGCAGTGGACAGTCTGGCGGAAGCGGTAGAAATGAGCAGACTGCTTGCAGATAAAGACAGTGTGATTGTGGCATTTGGGTCCCTGTCCTATCTGGGCAGACTGATACAGCTTGTAAAGTCAAAAGACAGCAGAGGTGATTCGCATGGTAGATCAGGAAAAAATTAAAGCGGCAGTAAAACTGCTGTTAGAAGGCATCGGAGAGGATACCGGACGGGAAGGGCTGTTGGAAACACCGGACCGTATTGCCAGGATGTATACGGAAATATTTGGCGGTATGGAGGAGGATGCGGGAGAGCATCTGAAAAAGCGTTTTCATGTAAAGAATAACGAGATGGTTGTGGAAAAGGATATCACATTTTATTCTACCTGTGAACATCATCTGATGCCGTTTTACGGCAAAGCACATGTAGCCTATATTCCCAATGGGGAAGTGGTTGGTTTAAGCAAGCTCGCAAGGACGGTAGAGGTATTTACCAGAAGACCGCAGTTACAGGAGCAGCTTACCGCACAGATCGCGGATGCGCTGATGGAGCATTTGAAGCCGCAGGGGGTTATGGTTATGATTGAGGCCGAGCATATGTGCATGACAATGCGCGGTGTCAAAAAGCCGGGGAGCAAAACCGTAACGATTGTTACGCGAGGCATATTTGAAGAAAATAACGTACTCCAGAATACTTTTTTCGCACTGTTGAAAAGCTGACAGGACATGGAGAACAGATGGAACGGAAAAATAAAATATTAAAACATGATTTATTTATCGAATACTATTCCAGAATAGAATATCATGAGAGGGAACGAAAGTTTTGCCATCATGATATGGTACATTTTCTGGATGTGGCAAGACTGGCAATGATACTGAATTTGAAGGAACAGTTGGGGGTGGATGAGGAATTCATTTATGCGGCGGCGCTTCTGCATGACATAGGGCGATTCCGGCAGTACGAGGATGGTACGCCCCATGAAAAGGCAAGTGCAGAGCTTGCATGGGAAATTCTTTCTGAGTGCGGCTTTGACAGGAAAGAAGCGAGTGTTATTATAGAAGCAATTTCCAGACACCGCGATCCGAATAGTGCAGGAGAGAAAAATCTCAACGGACTTTTATACCGGGCGGATAAAATGAGCCGCAGCTGCTTTTGTTGTAAGGCAGAACCGGAATGTGACTGGAAGGCAGAAAAGAAAAATCATATACTTGTTTATTAATAAAATTTGAATAAAAGAAAACGAGAGGAGTATAGAAGGAAAAATGAGGATTGGAAACAGAGAATTTGACACAAAAAACAAAACGTATGTTATGGGAATCTTGAATGTCACACCGGATTCTTTTTCGGACGGTGGAAAGTATAACCGTTTGGATGCGGCGCTTGCCCATGTGGAACAGATGCTGGAGGAAGGAATGGACATACTCGATATCGGCGGAGAATCGACAAGACCGGGCTATACGCTTCTTTCGGATGAGGAGGAAATTGACAGGGTTGTTCCAATTATTGAAAAAGTTAAAAGAGAATTTGACATTCCGGTTTCGCTGGATACCTATAAAAGTGCAGTTGCCCAGGCTGGGATTAATGCGGGTGCTGACCTGATAAATGATATATGGGGACTCAAATATGATAATAAAATAGCGGACGTTATAGCGAAGAGCGGGCTGCCTTGCTGCCTGATGCACAACAGAAAGGAAGCGAATTATAAGAATTTTATGCAGGATGTGGCTGATGACCTGGCAGAGACGGTTCAGCTTGCTAAAAGGGCCGGAATTGCCGAAGATAAGATTATTTTGGACCCGGGTGTTGGTTTTGGAAAGACCTATGAAAATAATCTGGAGATTATCAATTGTATGGATGAGCTGCATAAATTTGGCTATCCGCTTCTGCTTGGCACTTCCCGTAAGTCGGTGATTGGTCTGACATTGGATCTTCCGGCATCGGATCGGCTGGAAGGAACGTTGGTGACAACGGTGCTTGCCGTGATGAAGGGCTGTGCATTTGTAAGGGTGCATGATATTCAGGCGAATGTGAGAGCGGTACGAATGGCAGAGGCAATCAGGAACAGCGGGAAGGGAGCAGTCTGACAGGATGGATCGGATTAAAATTGAAAATCTGGAAGTGTTTGCACACCATGGTGTTTATGAAGAGGAGCAGAAGAACGGACAGAATTTTTATGTGAATGCGGAGCTTTTTACGCAGGTCAGGGCAGCCGGACTGCAGGATTCGCTGGCTTTGTCTACAAATTATGGTGAGGTCTGTCATTTTATCCATCAGTTTATGAAAGAGCACACCTGGCAGCTGATTGAATCTGTGGCAGAACGGCTAGCTGAGGCTCTTTTGCTTACTTTTGAAAGAGTGGAGGCAGTTAAGCTGGAAATCAGAAAGCCGTCGGCTCCGATCGGACTGCCGTTTGAGTCCGTGTCAGTCAGCATAGAGCGGGGGTGGCATACTGCATTTGTGGCATTGGGATCCAATCTGGGAGAAAGGGAAAAGTACATTCAGGACGCGTTAACAGGAATACGGGAACATAAGCTGATACAAATGGAAGCGGTATCGGATATCATTTGTACAAAGCCGTATGGAGGTGTGGAGCAGGATGATTTTTTGAATGGAGTCGTAATGCTCAAAACACTTTTGTCTCCGGATGAACTGCTTGGATTTTTACAGGAACTGGAACAGAAAGCAGAACGTAAACGGGAAATTCATTGGGGACCGAGGACGCTGGATCTGGATATTATATTTTATGATAATCTGGTTCTTTGCACAAAGGATTTGCTTATTCCGCATCCGGATATGCACAACCGGATATTTGTTCTGGAACCAATCTGCCAGATCGCACCGTGGTACAGACATCCGCTTTTACATAAGACTATGCAGGAATTATTAAACGGTCTGCGGTGAGAACTGCAGACCGTTTCATAATTCCTATTTTTTGAGATTTTTTTCAGCAGCAGTAAGGGCCGCATCAAAGGTAGTTACGTTTACAGGACCGTTTACCGGAGTTTTATAGACCGGAACCGGGAGATTGAATTCACTGAAGTAGACATAGTTGGAAGTGGCATTGATTTTATCATGATTTCCTTCCCGTATGATCTCTTCATTCTGCCCATCCAGTGTCACACGCTTTAAGGCAGGATTCTCTACATCATTTTTCTGGTAATAGATGTAGCTGCCCGCAATATTAAAGCAGTCAATGCGGTCTTCTGTTACGACCTGGGTGGAACCATCGCTTAAGGAGTAGCGGCAGAGCCGGTAGTTATTCGGAACATCCATGTAATAAATGTAGTCACCGTAAGCAACCGGATTTAAGAGATTGCCATCCCAGAGCGTCTGGATGGAATCATCATAGGTGTTTAAGGTGTACAGATAATGATCGTTTCCGGTGCCGTTAAAATAGATGATACCGTTTTCAATGCTGGCAGGATTAACATTGTCATCTGTAACAACGATTTCTTTTGACTTATCTGTTTTTAATTTGTGAAGAGAAATTCCTTCCTCAGAATCATAGTGCTGGTAGTAGAGATAGTCATCCACTAAAAGGGTCAAAACGGCAGTGTCTTTGGTCAGACAGACTGTGTTGTTTCCGTTTTTCTTTGTCCGGTAAATTCCGTTAAAACGGCTGATAAAGGAAAAGTCCGAAGAGGAAGCAGAATCGGTCTGAAAATAGTACAGATAATGACCGCCGGCATTGATATCCTCTACCTGCGAATTGGAAAGTTTTTTTAACTCTGTTTCATCCGGATTCATGGAATAGAGGCTGTAATTGTCATAGGCATTGGCAAAGTAGACCTTCCCGTCATCCTCGCAGTAAAGCCCTCTGTTATTCAGGTTTCCGGCAGTATTGCCCACCGTACCCGGTTCGTTTTCTGGAATCCGTCCCCGAAAAAATGTATAGACAGTTAAAAGTGAAATTAGTATTGTGAAGGTCAGGATTAAAATAATGATATTCTTTTTTGTACTTTTCATAGTCAAATCTCCCCTTTTTTTCGGTAGTGTCAAATTTACTACCTATTTTTCTTTCTAAAACCTTTATTTTCGGGAGCTTGCAAATAAAAAGAGCATTGACCTCCCTTTTTTGATATAATGTCCTCGACCAAAATTCCAAAATACCAA
>JAAYNV010000022.1 GCA_012520645.1 Clostridiales bacterium
CAGTTCTTTTTCGTGCTGTCAAGGGTGGCGATAGCTTACCTCAGACTAAAATATCTGCAATTATCAAGGTTCATCTGAGCCTTTTTTCTTTGCCCAGTTTTTTCATAGGTCATTTGACACTATCCTTAAGTGTTCAAAGGTAAGGCTGCCGTTTTTTCTTGCCCGCACGATTCTTTGCGCACTTTTCACACCGATTCCCGGTATTCTGAGCAGCATTTCATAATCCGCCCGGTTGATTTCAACCGGAAAAAATTCCAGATGTCTGAGGGCCCAATCGCATTTTGGATCTAGCAGCACATTAAAATTCGGTCTTTTTTCGCTCAACAGCTCGTCTGCCTCAAATCCATAAAAACGAAGCAAGAAGTCCGCCTGATACAGCCTGTGTTCCCGCAGCAAAGGCGGTCCGCCCGGCAGAGCCGGAAGCTCCTTATCCTCGTTTACATGGACAAACGCGGAATAGAATACCCTCTTCATGCCAAATTTTTGATAAAGATTTTCTGCAACAGACATAATCTGATAATCAGTCTCCGGCGTAGCACCTATAATCATCTGGGTACTCTGACCAGCCGGAACAAACTTCGGAGCATGCCGGTATTTCACCACTTCATTTTTATTCTCCACAATCCCGTTCTGAATCAGGCGCATCGGTGTCAGAATATTTTTCCGATGCTTATTGGGGGCAAGCCTTCTAAGTCCATCCGCTGTTGGCAGTTCCAGATTCACACTCATCCGGTCTGCTAAAAGTCCGGTCTTGTAAATAAGTTCTTTTGCTGCCCCCGGTATTGCTTTGACATGAATATAGCCTTGAAACCTGTGCTTTGTACGGAGCAGGAGCACTGTGCGGTAGATCATCTCCATCGTAATATCCGGACTTCCCAATATTCCCGAACTAAGGAACAGTCCCTCTATATAATTTCTCCGATAGAACTGCATCGTAAGCTCACATAATTCCTCCGGTGAGAAAGCAGCTCTCGGCACATCGTTCGTTCTACGGTTCAGACAATATTTACAGTCATAAATACATTCATTGGTGAGCAGTACCTTTAGTAGTGAAATACAACGTCCATCTGCCGAAAAGCTATGACAGATACCACCGGAGAAGGTATTTCCGATTCCGGTTCCGTCCCCCCTTCTCTCTACGCCGCTTGATGTGCAGGACACATCATACTTTGCCGCATCTGCCAAAATCCCAAGCTTTTCCATTGTTGTCATACTCTGTCCGCTATATTTTTCCATCCGGTACTCCACTGTTTCACCACCTCCATGTTTATAGAACATTTGTTCGTTTCTATAATACCATGTGCCTTCCGAAAGTGCAATAGTTTTTTCGAACATTTGTTTTGTCATCTTATGCAAGGCCCCTTTTCCTGCTCCCCTAATTCTTCCCACGTTTCTTTCGCAAAAAACTGAATTATTGCTTGCAAATTCCAATAAAAAGCGTTTAAATAGTATATGGTAGAAAATGAACCAGATAGGAGTATGAAAGCAATGAGCCAGATCAAAATACCAAACGGATATCAATCGCATCTGAATCTATATGATACACAGATCGGTATTAAGACAGTGAAAGATTTTTTCCAGAATCTGCTTGCGGAACGCCTGAACCTTCTGCGTGTATCCGCCCCTCTTTTTGTAGAGCCTGCCTCCGGTCTGAACGACAACTTAAGCGGTGTGGAGCGCCCGGTTTCTTTTGGCATCAAAGAGCAGGACGATGCTGAGGCAGAAATTGTCCACTCTCTTGCAAAATGGAAACGTTATGCCTTAAAAAAATACGGTTTTTCTAACGACGAAGGTCTTTATACGGATATGAATGCAATCCGCCGTGACGAGGAGACTGACAATATCCACTCCATCTTTGTCGATCAATGGGATTGGGAAAAAATTATTTCCAAAGAAGAGCGGACACTTGATACCCTGATGGAGACGGTAAAATCCGTTTATAAAGTGCTTCGCAAAACGGAAAAGTATATGGCAATCCGCTATGATTACATAGAAGAGATTCTTCCGCATGACATTTTCTTTGTCACAACGCAGGAATTAGAGAACATGTTTCCGGATAATACTCCGAAGGAACGCGAGTATTATATTGCAAAAGCAAAAGGGGCTGTCTGCATCATGCAGATTGGTGATCTTCTGGAATCCGGTGAACGTCATGACGGTCGTGCGCCGGACTATGATGACTGGGCATTGAATGCGGATATTGTCGTATATTATCCTGTTCTGGACTGCGCACTGGAACTTTCTTCCATGGGTATCCGTGTCGATAAAGACTCCCTGCTCGCCCAGTTAGAAAAAGCGGGCTGCCCGGAGCGTGCAAATCTTCCGTTCCAGAAGGCTATTTTAAATGAAGAACTTCCCTATACCATTGGCGGCGGAATCGGTCAGTCCCGTATCTGTATGTTCTTCCTGCGGAAAGCCCATATCGGTGAAGTACAGTGTTCCCTGTGGCCGAAGGATATTATGGATCAGGCAAAAGCCAACGGCATACAGCTTCTGTAAAAACAGTACCGGGAAGTAGGGTCTAACACAGTACTTCCCGGTAAACTCTTAATACATTTTCCCCCATCACCGCATCAATCATGGATGATTTCCATCCTTTTTTCTGCAAAGACCAAATAAGTCTATCTATGGCAGAGACATCCGGCAGCGCCCGGTTGTCCGGTATACCGTCAAAGTCACTTCCAAGTCCCAGACAGCCAATTCCTCCTACCTTTCTGATGTGCTCTGCATGACATATGACCGCATCCAATATATTTTCCTTTGTTCTTTGCCTTTCTGACAATCCTGTCAGAAAATCTTCACAGAAATTGAGTCCAATGACACCACCTCTTTCTGCCAGTTTCCGTATCATATCGTCTGTCATATTCCGCACTACCGGACAGATTTTCCTTGCATTGGAATGGCTCGCCACGAACGGCTTCTTCGTATGGGACAGGACATCATAAAACCCTGCATCTGACAGATGAGACACATCCGGTATCATTCCAAGACTTTCCATTTCCTCCAAAAAAAGAATGCCTGTTTCTGTCAGTCCATGTGTCGTATCCGGTGTCAGAAAGTCAGATCCAAGATTCGGATACCCCAGCTCATTCGGATAATTCCATGTTATAGTAAGCATCCGTGCGCCGCACCTGTATAATTCCTGAAGCTTCGACACTTCTCCCTTACAGACCGCCCCCTCCTCTATGGTCAGAAGTGCTG
This sequence comes from Clostridiales bacterium, assembly GCA_012520645.1. Taxonomy (GTDB): domain Bacteria; phylum Bacillota; class Clostridia; order Lachnospirales; family Lachnospiraceae; genus JAAYNV01. The sequence goes on from JAAYNV010000022.1 coordinate 3,202, forward strand.
ACATCTTTCCATCCTTTTCATTTCGCACAAAATCCTCATAAGTATATACCGGCGCAATCCATTGCTGATTTTTCTGGAGTTCTCTGTCATACAGCTTCGTCAGCTCCATGACAGCTGCAAACGTATCCTCCACCTTTTCCCGATTGATAAACAGGGCAAAATTCTGGAGACTGCAGCCTGCCTTTTTCATCCTCTTTAAATCAACATGTCCTTCGTTTTCCTGCAAATCCCCTCTGCTTTCATAGAGTCTGCTGATCGTATCACAGTGCATATCCACAATGTGCATCGTTTTCCTCTTCCTTTCTCCATTCCTTCGTTTTACATGAATTATTTTATTCTTTTGTCTGCCAATAATTATATTTTCAAAATATTTGCAGATAATTATTATTTTATATTCCGTTCTATGATATAATATTAATACAAAATGCAGGGCTTGCAATCCCTAAATCCAAACAAATTCCTTTTGAAAGGAGGTCTGTCTATGTATCGCATCATAACAATCGAACGTGAATATGCCAGTGGCGGCAGTGAAATCGGAAAGCAGCTCGCCAAGGAACTAAACTGTACACTCTATGACCGCAACATTCTGGTCATGGCAGCAGCGCGGCTTGAGATTCCACCCTCCTACATGGAAAACCTCGAAGAAACCGGTCCCGGCACTATCCTGTTTAACCTTTCCCGCACCGTTCTCGGCGGCTCCATCCGCAAGGAGGATAATATTCCTCTTGCAGAACGTCTCTTTCTCGCTGAAAAGGAGATCGTGGAAGAAATCGTTCAAAAGGAATGCTGCATTATCATTGGAAGAGCCGCAGGATATCTGCTCAAAGACCATAAAGACTGTCTCCGCATTTTCATCCATGCAGACCATGACTGCCGTTTGAAACGTGCTATCGAGCGGGAAGGCTGTGCTCCGGCAGACGCGGAAGCCGTGCTGAAAAAGAACGACAAAAGGCGGCGAAGCTTCTACGAATACCACACCTCCCTCACCTGGGGCAACCGGGCTGATTTTGACCTGTGTTTAAACAGCAGCCGCCTTGGCATCGGAAAATGTGTAGATATTATCCGGGAAGCGGTACAAACCTAGGCTCCGCGCCCTTTCCTGTAATTAAAAAGCATCAGGGAGAGTTCTTCCGAACTCTCCCTGTATATTTCCTATACGAGCTAAATCTATGCTATTTTTTACTGAATCACCATATTCGTATAACCCATCAGGCTCTCACCCACTGCTCTTGCTGCCTCTCTTCCTTCACGGATTGCCCATACGACTAAGGACTGCCCTCTGTGCATATCACCCGCGGTAAATACATTTTCCACGTTTGTCTTATATCCGCCCGGAGCCGTCGCCACATTAGTTCTCTGGTTGATGTCCACCCTGAAAGCATCAGTCACATATTTCTGACTGCCAAGAAAGCCTGCTGCAATCAGCACAATTTCCGCTTCCAGTACCTTCTCGCTGCCTGCGACCTCCTTCCAGTTCATGCGCCCGGTCTTCTCATCCTTCTCCCATGCAAGCTGTACGATTTTGACACCCTTTAAGTTACCGTTCTTGTCCTTGATAAACTCCTTTACCGTAGACTCGTAGATGCGCGGATCATGTCCGAATACGGCAATCGCTTCCTCCTGACCGTAATCGGTCTTGCATACCTTTGGCCACTCCGGCCACGGATTGTTCTCCGCACGCTCATCGGGCGCCTTCGGCATCATCTCAATCTGGGTTACAGACTTGCAGCCATGGCGGATCACGGTTCCCACACAGTCATTTCCGGTGTCTCCGCCGCCGATGATAATAACGTTTTTACCCTTGGTATTCACATAATTTCCATCCTTAAAGTCAGAATCCAACAGACTTTTTGTATTCCGGCTTAAGAAATCCACTGCAAAGTAAATTCCTTTGGCATCTCTGCCCGGTGCCTGAATCTCTCTCGGGTTGGAGGCTCCACAGGCTAAGATGACACGGTCATATTCCGCTAAAAGCTTCGCTGCCTTTATGTCCTTACCGACATCGGTATTCGTCACAAAGGTCACACCCTCCTCTTCCATGATCTTAACCTTACGCTCAATGATTCTCTTTTCCAGTTTCATATTCGGAATGCCGTACATCAACAGCCCGCCCACACGGTCATGCCTTTCATAGACGGTAACAAAATGCCCTCTTTTATTGAGCTGGTCTGCTGCTGCCAGACCGGCAGGACCACTGCCAATAATCGCCACCTTCTTGCCGGTGCGTACCTTCGGCGGATTTGCTTTTGCATAACCCTGCTCATAGGCATTTTCGATAATCGCATATTCATTTTCCTTTGTGGAAACCGGATCTCCGTTCAGCCCACATGTACATGCCGCCTCACAGAGTGCCGGACACACCCTGGAAGTAAATTCCGGAAAATTATTTGTCTTCTTCAAGCGGTTATAAGCCTCCCGCCAGTTTCCCGTATAGACCAGATCGTTCCATTCCGGCACCAGATTGTGTAACGGACAGCCGGACGCCATTCCGCAGATCATCATACCCGCCTGACAGAACGGAACACCGCACTCCATACACCGTGCCCCCTGAAGCCTCTGCTTATCCATCGGGAGATGCTCATGGAATTCGTTAAAATGTGCAATTCTGGATTTCGGTGCTTCCGCTTTGGAAACCACTCTTTCATATTCTAAAAATCCTGTCGGTTTTCCCATTTTGTTTCTCCTTTCAAGATCTTGTATTCGCATAAAATGCTTCGATCTGTGCCTGTTCTGCGCTTAAGCCCTTCTCCTCCATCTGTACGATGGTCTTTAACATACGCTCATAGTCATGCGGAATGATCTTCTTGAACTTCGGCAGATACTCTCCGAAATTATCCAGAATCTCTTTTCCCTTTGCAGAATTGGTATAGGCAACATGCTCTTTGATCATGTCCTTCAATTCCAGTACGTCATACTTATTGGTCAGTTCATAGGAGGATACCATCTCCTTATTGAGACGGATATACAGGTCATTGTCTTCATCCAATACATAGGCAATACCGCCACTCATACCTGCTGCAAAGTTCTTGCCGGTGCGTCCGAGCACTACGACACGTCCGCCCGTCATATATTCACAGCCATGGTCTCCGACACCTTCCACGACTGCAATCGCACCAGAGTTACGCACACAGAATCGCTCACCTGCCACACCGTTTATAAAGACCTTGCCACTGGTCGCACCGTAGAGCGCCACGTTACCGACGATGATATTATCCTCCGCCTTAAAATGGCTGCCCTTCGGCGGATAAAGAATCAGCTTGCCGCCGGATAAGCCCTTGCCGAAATAGTCATTGCTGTCACCGACAAGCTCCAGGGTCAGTCCCTTTGGAATAAAAGCACCGAAGCTCTGTCCGCCGGAGCCATTACACAGGACACGGTAGGTATCCTCTGCCACCTCATCTCCGCACCGTCGCGTAATTTCAGAGCCGAGAATCGTACCGAAGGCACGGTCCGTATTTTTGACATCCACCTCAATACTTCTCTTCTGTCCGCTCTCCATTGCCTTTTCCAGCTGTTTTACAAGCACTTTTTCATCCACGGTCTTTTCCAGTTCAAAATCATAGACCTGTTTCGGATCAAAGATTACCTTTTCCTTCATGCCTTCATAAGGATTTGCAAGAATGTAGCTTAAATCCACTTTCTTCCGACTCTCATCCAGATTGTCTCTTACCTTTAAAAACTCCGTACGGCCTACCAGCTCGTCAATGGTACGCACACCAAGCTTTGCCATATATTCCCGCAGTTCCTCTGCAATAAACCGCATAAAATTAATCACATATTCCGGTTTTCCCCGAAAACGCTTGCGAAGCTCCGGATTCTGTGTTGCCACACCAACCGGACAGGTATCAAGATTACATACCCGCATCATGACACAACCCATCGTTACAAGCGGTGCCGTAGCAAAGCCAAACTCTTCGGCTCCCAAAATGGCCGCGATTGCCACATCCCTGCCGCTCATCAGCTTACCGTCGGTCTCAATGCGGACTTTGTTTCGCAATCCATTCATAATAAGCGTCTGGTGTGTTTCCGCCAGTCCAAGCTCCCACGGAAGTCCCGCATTGTGGATGGAGTTTCTCGGCGCCGCTCCGGTTCCGCCATCATAGCCGGACACAAGAATCACCTGTGCTCCTGCCTTTGCCACACCGGCAGCAACCGTTCCAACGCCCGCTTCGGATACGAGCTTCACGGAAATGCGGGCATATTTATTGGCATTTTTTAAGTCATAAATAAGCTGTGCCAGATCCTCAATAGAATAAATATCGTGGTGCGGTGGCGGGGAAATCAGACCTACACCCGGTGTGGAATGTCTGGTCTTTGCAATCCATGGATAGACCTTTCCGCCCGGCAGATGTCCGCCTTCTCCCGGCTTTGCCCCCTGTGCCATCTTAATCTGGATTTCCTGTGCACTGACGAGATAACGGCTGGTCACACCGAAACGTCCACTGGCCACCCGCTTGATGGCAGAGCAGCGGTTCCGTCCATCCGCTCCTACGGTCAGACGTTCAATATCCTCACCGCCTTCACCGGTATTGGACTTGCCATGCAGCTTATTCATCGCAATCGCCAGTGTCTCATGTGCTTCCTTAGAAATGGAACCATAGGACATGGCACCTGTCTTAAAGCGGGTCACAATGGAATCTACACTCTCCACTTCTTCAATCGGAATGCCCTTCTTCGGATAGTTAAAATCCATCAGACCGCGCAGCGTCTTCACCGAATCCTCGTCGTTGACAAGCGCCGTATATTCTTTGAACATTGCATAGTCACCGCGCTTTGTGGATTCCTGCAGCAGATGGATCGTAGCAGGATTGTACATATGCTCATCCCCGCCGCTTCTCATCTTGTGATGTCCCGGGCTGTCCAGTGTCACATCGGTTGCCAGTCCGAGCGGATCAAATGCCTTGGAATGCAGATCATCCACCTGCTTTTCGATGTCCTTCAATGTCACGCCTCCGACACGGCATACCGTATTGGTAAAATATTTATTGACGACATCATAGTCGATACCGATTGCTTCAAAAATCTGTGCTCCCTGGTAGGGCTGAATCGTAGAAATTCCCATCTTCGAAGCAATTTTTACGATACCGTGGATAACCGCATTGTTGTAATCATCCACTGCTGCATAGTAGTCCTTATCAAGCATATGGTTGTCGATCAGCTCCTTGATGGACTCCTGTGCCAGATAGGGGTTGATCGCACAGGCACCATAGCCTAACAGCGTTGCAAAATGGTGTACCTCCCGCGGTTCCCCGGACTCTAAGATTAACGCCACACTCGTTCTCTTTTTTGTTTTGACAAGATGCTGGTTCAGGGCAGAAACGGCGAGCAGGGACGGAATCGCCACATGGTTTTCATCCACACCACGATCCGATAAAATCATAATATTTACACCGTCACGATAAGCCCTGTCCACTTCCACAAACAGACGGTCAATCGCCTTTTCCAGACTGGTATTCTTGTAATAGGTAATCGGAACAACTTCTACTTTAAAGCCGTCCGCCTTCATATTTTTGATCTTTAAAAGATCCGTATTGGTTAAGATCGGATTGTTGACCTTCAACACATTGCAGTTCTTCGGCGTCTCCTCTAATACATTTCCTTCCGAACCGATGTATACGGTCGTACTGGTTACGACCTCCTCACGGATTGCATCAATGGGCGGGTTTGTTACCTGTGCAAAAAGCTGTTTGAAATAGTGGAACAGAGGATGGTAAGAATGAGAAAGCACCGGAATCGGCGTGTCCACACCCATTGCCGCAATCGCCTCTCCACCATTCTTTGCCATCGGCAGAATGCTTGTCTTTAACTCATCATAAGTATAGCCAAATGCCTTCTGCATCCGCTGTCTTTCTTCATAAGTAAATTCCGGCACTCTTTTGTTCGGAATCTTTAAGTCCTTTAAGGCTACCAGATTGCTGTCCAGCCACTCGCCATAAGGCCGTTTCTTTGCATAGGCTTCCTTTAATTCCTCATCATCAATCACTCTGCCTTTTACGGTATCGACCAAAAGCATCTTTCCCGGACGCAGTCTTTCCTTTAACACGATCCTGGTGGGGTCGATATCCAGCACACCCACCTCAGAGGAAAGAATCAAAGTATCATCCTCCAGAATCATGTATCTGGACGGACGCAGACCGTTACGATCCAGTACAGCACCCATCACATCACCGTCGGAGAACAGAATGGACGCAGGACCGTCCCACGGCTCCATCATTGTCGCATAATACTGGTAAAAATCTTTCTTTGTCTGGGACATGGTGCGGTTGTTTGCCCATGGCTCCGGAATCGTAATCATCACGGCAAGCGGCAGATCCATTCCGCTCATCACAAGAAATTCCAGCGTATTGTCAAGCATTGCAGAATCGGAGCCGGAAGCGTTGACCACCGGAAGTACCTTATGAAGTTCAGAATGCAGGTGCTCGGATTCCATATTCTCTTCTCTGGCAAGCATTTTGTCCACATTACCGCGAATCGTATTGATCTCACCGTTGTGTACAATAAAGCGGTTTGGATGTGCACGTTCCCAGCTTGGATTGGTATTGGTGGAGAAACGGGAATGTACAATGGCAATCGCAGATTCATAATCTTCACTCTGAAGATCCGGGAAAAAGGTTCGAAGCTGTCCCACAAGGAACATTCCTTTATATACCAGCGTCCTGCTGGAGCAGGATACCACATAGGTGTTGTCAGTGGACTGCTCAAATACACGCCTTACCACATAGAGCATACGGTCAAATTCCAGGCCCTTTTTTACACCGGCAGGCTTTTTGATAAAAGCCTGCATAATGCACGGCATACATTCAACCGCTTTGTGACCCAGTACCGAAGGCACGCAGGGCACTTCACGCCAGCCTAAAAATTCCAGTCCTTCTTTTTCTACAATGATCTCAAACATTTTCTTTGACTGGTTACGCTTTAATTCATCCTGTGGAAAAAAGAACATACCCACACCATATTCTCTCTCTTCTCCCAGGCAGATTCCTAAAGGCTTTGTCACCTTTATAAAGAATTTGTGAGAGATCTGTACGAGAATACCCACACCGTCACCGGTCTTGCCCTCTGCGTCCTTACCTGCCCTGTGTTCCAGATTCTCTACAATCTTCAGCGCATTCTCCACGATCTTATGACTCTTAATACCCTTAATATTTACACAGGCACCGATACCACAGTTATCATGCTCAAACTCACTTCGATAAAGAGGAGCCTGAGGAACATTCTGCTTTGCATCAAACATCTCTGTTCTCCTTTCGTATTTTCTTAATTTAAAAATAATATACACCCATTTTGTATACATGTAAACAATTTATTTTTTAATATTATCTGATTATTTGTAAATTCATACTTACCCTGTTTATTTTTCTGTCTTAAAGTTAAATTGTATTTCTCGGTTTTTTTAAAAATCATTGATTTTAAGCCGCCTTTATTATTTCTACCATACGATTTGTTTTTCATTTTTCTTTTCATTTTTTATATGTTTTTCTCTCTCGCATCCGTATTTTCTTGAATTGTTTTAGTTTTTTATTCAATTCTACCAATGATACCAGACCATTTTCCTGCTTGACAAATACAGGAAGCTCACCTATACTGTAACAAATCACAGCGCTGTGTTTTTACAGACAGCAGCCACCATGAGCAGACTGACCGGTCTGCTGTCTGCAGAAAATTACAATTTCATACGATCACCCAAATGCAAAGACGGGGAGGAGTAAGTGTCCTGTGGATTTCCAGAGAGAAGAGGTTTGGTGAAACTCTTTATGAAGCGGACATGGAAGGTAGCCCCCGAGCAGCCATCTGAACTATATAGTAGGAGCGGCCGTGTTCCCGCGTTAAGGGATACTGTATCGGAAGTGCAGACCAACGCCCGACAAGGATAAGGCAGACTTCCCGCACAGGAATGAGTGCAGAGTAATCTGAAATCAGGTGGTACCACGGAATAGAACTATTTCGCCCTGAGCCAATCGGCTCAGGGCTTTTTATTTTCTATGATTCCAGCCGGTTACGGTACACCAATACAAATTACGGAGGTAATAATATGACAGATATGAATGTAAAACAAAACGATTTTTCCGGAACAGATACGTCTTCCCCGTTTTCACCCCAGCTTTCTGCACGGATGAAAAGACCGGATTTTCAAGGAGATTTTACGGGCATGATCTTATCGGCTGCCGAAAAAGATGATGTAATCTCTTTCGCGGGCGGTCTGCCCAATCCGGTTTCTTTTCCGATCCAGGAGTTCCGGGAAGCTGCCGACCGGGTATTGTCCGAAAACGGCGCCAAAGCACTGCAATACGGAGATGCCATGGGTTATGAACCGCTTCGGGAATATCTGGCAGAGCGCTATCGCAAACAAGGCATTCCTGTTTCCTCGAAAGAAATTCTGATTACAAGCGGTTCCCAGCAGGCTCTGCAGTTGATCGGCGCAGCCTTTCTGGACGATGGTTCGCCCATTCTTTTAGAAGATCCAAGCTACCTGGCCGCCCTGCAGCTCTTTCACTATTATGCGCCGTCCATCCATACGGTTCCCCTGTCAGAAGACGGTGCCGACCGAACCGAATTTGCCCGAATCATAAAGGAAGAAAATCCCCGTTTCTTTTATACGGTTCCCAATTTCCAAAATCCCACCGGGCTGACCTATTCCAAACAGGCACGGATGGAAATCGCTTCTATTTTACGGGGTACGAATACGCTTTTAATCGAGGATAACCCATACGGCGATCTGCGCTTTTCAGGAAACGCCCCCATCTCCTTCGCTTCCCTGCTCGGTACGCAGTGCATCCTGCTTGGAAGCTTCTCCAAGACCGTTTCTCCCGGTATGCGCATCGGCTGGCTCGTATGCCGTGAAAAAGCTCTTCTAAAACGACTGCTTTCCTACAAGCAGTCCTGTGATATCCACAGCAGTCTGTTCTGTCAGATGATTCTGCACGAGTATCTGTCCAGTCATGACCTGGATACGCACATTACAAAGATCACCGCGCTTTACAAACAAAAGGCGCAGTGGATGATTTCCTGTATGGAACGTTTCTTTCCCGACGGAATACACTTTACCAGACCGGAAGGTGGAATGTCTCTCTGGGTCACTCTGCCGGATGGCATGACCGCTGTCGATCTGGCAGATGCGGCACTTGAAAAGGGCGTTGCAATCGTAGCCGGAGATCCGTTCTACGAAAAAAGACGGAAGGTTTCCTCCTTCCGTCTGAATTATTCCAACAGCAGCGATGCCGAGATCGAACAGGGCATCCGTATTTTAGGGGACTGTATCCGTAAAATCATGGCGCACTAAAATTTCTTTCCGCACAAACCAACAGGCTATGACTCCTGCCAGACTACAGCCAAGCACTCCGACAACCGGAAGTGCCACGTCCGGAATCGTCCCCGGACTATAGCTGAGCAGAAATACTGCCAGATTTGCGGCTCCGTGAAACACCACCGGAGCCGCAAAATTCTGAAATACATGATACATATAGGCTATCAGCAGTCCCATGACCAGCGCATACATCCCCTGGATCAGATTGCCGTGATAAACCGCAAACAGCACTGCCGATATTACCATTGACGTCTGCCAGGAAAACCATCGCGTCAACCCGCGGAATGCAATTCCACGAAAAACCGCTTCCTCCATAAGCGGAGCCCACAATGCGTAACGCAGGATTCCCTCCCAAACCGATACCGCATACTGTTTTTGTCTGACCTGCATATAGGTCTCAGATATCCGGTCAATCTGCAGCAGGGAAACGAGTGCATTCAATCCGCTTCCCGCCGCAACGGCACAAAGAATCAAAAACAGCCATTCATGACACGCTCTTTGCTTACGTTGTGATCTCATAGCATTTCTCCTAACAGTTCCCGACCCAGTTCCTCCACCGTATGCACGATCACTTCCGCTCCCGCCTGTTCCAGTTCTCCTTCTGCCGCATAACCGTAAGCTGCTCCGATCGCTCTCATGCCGGACGCATGCGCTCCTGCCACGTCAAACTTACGATCGCCTACCATGACCATCTGTCCGCGTTCCGTGATACCAAGCGTTTCCAGTCTGGTAATCGTCTCCTCAATGACCTCTTCCTTTCCGGTCCTTCTGCCATCCATTTCCGATCCGGTCACCACATCAAAAAACTCTGCCAGTTCAAAGTGTTCCAATATTCGCATAACATAGACTTCTGGCTTACTGGAAGCGACAGCCAGTGTTTTTCCCTGCTTCTTCAGCCCATGAAGCAGCTCTTTCATCCCGCAGTAGGGAATATTTTCATAGATACCGGTATCCTGGAATCTCTCACGATACTTTTCAACTGCCACGCCTGCCTGTGCTTCGGTAAACCCATAAAACTCCATAAAGCTTTCTTTTAACGGCGGTCCGATAAAAGGCTCCAGTTCCGTCCGGTCAGCCACTTCAATTCCAAAAGAACGCAGCGCATACTGCACACATCTTGTAATGCCTTCCATCGGATCCGTCAAGGTGCCATCCAAATCAAATAATATCGTTTGACATCCATTCATGCACATTCTCCCAGCCTATTCGAACACTCTAATCTGCTGTTTATCCAGCTGTTCTGCAATGGATAACAGCTTTTTAAAATCACCGGACAGATCCGACGCCATCTGTTTTGCCTTCTCGTACTCCTGTCTGGCAGATTCCACATTATTTCTTTCTATTGCACTAATTACATTGACTGCAGTACCATGAAAAGCACGGTGTTTGCTGCCGATACCGTCCCAAACCTGACGCATTTCCGGATTCTTTGGTGTCACTGAGTAATAAAAGTGACCAAAACCGCACTTCGTATCATTCGTCTGAAGCGGCACAATATTCTGATTCGTTACCATACTGCCCAGAGTGTTCAGCCACTTTTCATGTGCAGAAACTGCAGCGTGGATAAATTCCATAAACATCTGATTATCCGGCATATAGAAAGTGTCCTCCGACATCTTTCCGATTTTCTTGGCATTGGCATCAATCTTATCTTCCAGCTGCTCCATCGGCGCAATAATGTCTTCCAGTCTTTCGCTGACCTCAAACACCCCTTCTGCCTCCGAATGAATTCGACCGCATTCTTCATCAATCGTCTGAATCTGATTTTCTACCTCCTGGAAAGAGCCGCAAATTTCCTCGCTGACTGCTGCAATCGCATCAATGGACTCATTAATCTGCTGAATCCCTTCCTTGTTTGCCTGATTACTCTTCCATACCATATCCATGCTGCTATTGATTTCTTCCAAAGAACTCACCGTTGTTTCCACACTCTGCGCGCTCTTTTCAGAAGCATTACGGATACTTTCCACAAATTTTCCCATATTATCGGTCAAAGTTTTTGTCTCATCGGCAAGCTGTCTGATCTGCTCCGCTACAACTGCAAATCCCCTGCCTGCCTCTCCGGCTCTGGCTGCCTCAATAGAAGCATTCAGGGCAAGAAGGTTTGTCTGGGAAGAAATCGCATTGATAGCCGCAATAACTTCATTCATATGCTTGATGACCTCAAGAAATTCCCCCATATCCTGTTTCATTTCATTCGAATACTGGATGGTATCCTTGGAAATCTTCCAGATATTCTCTAATTCCTTCTGGCTTTCATCAATCTTGCCAAGTATTTCTGATGATGTGGCCGAAACATCACTGATCGTATTGTTCAATCCTTCATGAGCCTCTGAGACCTGCCCTGCAATTTCAGAAGTTCCCGCCGTCACGCCATTAATATTGGCAGTGGAATTTTTCAACTGACCACTGACCGCTTTCATTTTTTCTACCGAATCAACCAACTGAAGGTCTAACGCACTGATTTCCATGGATGCTCCCAATGTTCCCGCCATCACCTGCTGGAATTCATTCCGTCCGCTCATCAGCCTCTTATGCACCTTCTGCAGATCTGACATCGGTTCACTGTATGCAGTCGGCTGCATCTTTGCAATTGCCTGTACCACCTGTTGTCCTGATTTTCCCTGTCCAAAAAGTCCCATTTGTAATCCCTCTCTTCTGTATTTTCCGTTCTGCTCTGGCAGCCAAAGATCTTATGACATGCTTCGTATATGCTGCCCCGGCACATGCCCTTCGGCAGATATCACATCTATCGATATTATAGCACACTCCACCTGTCATGTCCACGAAGGGACACTTGACATTTTACTGCTTTTTCTATAATATTATGCAGTGACAATAATATATTCGCGCCAGGGGAGCTTATTGCTGAGATTGAATCGGATTTTTATCCATTCTAACCCTCATTACTTGAACCGGTTAATACCGGCGTAAGGAGGCACATGTTTTCACATAGCAGATAATCTGTGAAAGCAGCAATCTTTTCGGCCCCTCTTTGCGTAATGCTAAGGAGGTTTTTTTATGTCCAACAACAAATTTTCCACAAAGCAGCTTGTTTTTTCTGCCATGGCGATTGCTCTGGCTACCGTTATTTCTGTCGTAATCAAGCTGCCGTCTCTGCCAAACGGCGGTTCCGTCACCCTGTTCAGTATGCTGGTCATCTGTCTGATCGGTTACTGGTACGGTCCCGTTACCGGTCTGATCGCTGGTTTTACCTACGGTATCCTGCAGTTTATCACAGGTCCCTACTTTGTACATCCAGCACAGGTACTGTTAGATTATCCGCTTGCCTTCGGTGCACTCGGTTTGTCCGGATTTTTCCACAACAAAAAACATGGGCTCTTAAAGGGCTACATCGTGGGAGTTACCGGCCGCTTTGTCTTCCACCAGATTTCCGGTCTCATCTTCTATACGACCTATGTTGCAGGCTCCTTCTCCGACAACGCAGCCGCAGTCTGGGCCTCCACCGTCTATAATCTGAGCTACATACTGCCGGAAATGATCCTTACCATCATTTTGATTGCAATTCCGCCGGTAGTCTCCGCTCTGGACCGGGTTAAGAAGATGGCTCTTTCCTAAGATAAGATAAAAATACTGCCTATGGTCAAAAGTCCACAGGCAGTATTTTTATAGCTCCAAAAATTTTTTCAGTTCTTCCAGTCTTTCCAATGCCATTTCCTTTCCGTGTTCATAGCATTCGAACAGTTTCCTGACATTACATTCATTATTTGCCACTTTCATCTTTTTGGGGCGGATAACAAATACCCTCCCCTCCTGTTCCAGCTCCCGTATTTTAGAAAGTGCAGCATTATATTTCCCGGCTCTCTCTTCCATCGTTTTCACAAATGCCGGATACCCTGCATACACTTTTTTGATCGCCCGGGCATACAGTTCCTTCGTACTTTTGCGGTAGCCTTCTTCCCTGGTCAGTACCACAACAATCTTGTTCCATCCCTTTTGAAGCGCCCGCATGATCGGTATGGCATCCGCCATTCCTCCGTCCAGCATTGGCTGTCCGTCCACTTCCACGATCGGAGAGATAAGCGGCAGGGAATTGGCTGCCCTGCATACCTTCAGGAAATGCTCCTCATTCCGAAAGGTATTATAGTAAACCGTTTCTCCTGTATTACAGTTGACCGTGCTGATCTCAAAGGATCCTTCCGATTCAAAAAAACTCTGAAAATCAAATGGATGGATCTGTCTTGGCATCCGGTCAAACAAAAGATCCATGTCAAACAATGCCCCCGTCCTTAAAAAAGTCCTAAATCCCATATACTTTTCTTTTTCCAGATACCGGATATTGCTTTCCACCACACGTCCCTTTTGCCCGGAAACATAATTCATACCGGCATAAGCCCCCGCGGAGACTGCCAGAACATTTGGTATCCGTATTCCCTCACCATGAAAAAATCCAATACACCTGCTGAGAAAATGCTTCGCATGGCTCCACCCTCTAACAATATTCCCGTATCTTCTCCTGATATCATCTGCTCCATCTCTTTCACTTTATTCCTTTCCGGTCAGACCTTCTCCTTCCTTTTCCCACAGACCGTCCGCAACAGTCCTCCTGCTGCAGATCACTTCCTGCTGCAGCGCAAAAGAATACAAAAGTGTCTCCTTTACCGCCTTTCCGGTAATCCTCTCCAATGCCTCCGCATAATATTCCAGCTGTACCTGATAACGTTTTAAAAGTTCCTGTCTGCTCTGGATGCGGTCTGTCTTATAATCCACTACAACAAGCTTTCCATCCTCTTCAAAGTAGGCATCAATAATCCCCTGCACCAGCACCATCTCCTGATCCGGAAAAGCCGGATTCAGTCTGGTTGCAGAAATCCCCAGTACAAACGGTCTCTCCCGATACAGTCTGCCCTCTTTTTCCGCCTGTATCATACGTCCTGCCAAACGGCTCTCAAAAAAAGCTGCAATCGTTCTGCTTCGGACGCTCTCCCGATACAGAGGACTGAGCCTCCCGGCTGCCTGCATCCTGTCCATCTGCTCCTCTGCCTGAGCCTCCCAGTCAGCTCTGGCAAGACCGCTCCATGCAGAAAACCGTAAAAGTTCCATCACTCTATGGTAGGCACTTCCCCTGTCCGTTCCACTGACCAGCTTTTCCTGCTGCATAAAACGAGGCAGATATGGCACAATTTCTTCCTGCTGTGATTTCTGATACAAGTCTGCCGCCCCCGCATAGAAATCCTCATGTCCTACCTTTTTCAATTCTGATACGGTCGTCTTCGTATACAGTCCGCAAAGATCCTCGTGGGGATAGACAAAGGCAAACCGTTCCCGCAGTCTGTCTGTCATCTCCCGTTCCGCATAGTTTCCCCGTCTGCCCTCCTCAAAGAGAAGTCTTTGCTTTGACATGGATGTCCTTACTTCTCTTTTTAAATCTGATAACATCAAATCCGCTTGCGACACAACTGTCACATCTATTACATCCTGTGTCTGCCTGACACATGGCAGGAGCAGGTCCAGATAATTCGATGCCGTCAGAAGGTCACTGTAGAACAAACCGTCTGCTCCACCCTTTTCTTCCAAAAGCTTCTCTGCATCCTCAACTGCAGCAGTCAGTATCATTTTTTCTTTCGCACGGGTCATGGCCACATACAGGACTCTAAGCTCCTCCCCCAGATTGTCCTTTTTCATTTTGGCGCTTAACACATTTTTACGAAACGTATTCTGTCTCAGCCGGTTCTGTAAATCCACATATTCAGCTCCCAGTCCAAGCTCCACATCCATAAGCAGCGTTTCTCTGGCATCCATCATATTAAAACGTTTGGACAGCCCGGCCACAAAACAGATTGGAAATTCCAGTCCCTTGCTCTTATGAATGCTCATAATACGCACAGTATCTGCATTTTCATCCAGCAGATTTGCCTCGCCGTAGTCAATCTGATATCGCTCCATCTGTTCCATATAACGCAGAAAATGAAACAATCCGTAATAACTGGTCTTCTCAAAGTCCGCCGCCTTGGCAAGCAGCATTTCCAGATTGGCACGCCGCTGTTCTCCGCCCGGCATAGCTGCCGCCGCATAGAGATAGCCGCTGTCCGCCAAGATCGTACGAATCAGCCTGCCCACCGGTGTATAGGTGACCATGCGCCGGTATTGATCCAGCCTGCTGCGGAAATTTTTCCACTTCTGTACCACAGCCTCCGGCCGCACAGCATCCATTTCTTCCCCTGTCTCTTTTTTCTCCTGCTTTTCTGACTCTTCCACAAAGTGCTCAAACATTTCATACAGGGTACATTCCGACACCGTATTTCCGACTGCCTTCACATAGGCCAGTTCTTCTTCCGTAAAGCCTCCGAACAGAGATTTTAACACACCAAACAACGGAATATCCTGTCTCGGATTATCAATCACCTTTAAAAAATTGAGCATTGTCTGTATTTCCGGTGATGCAAAATAACCGGTCTTAGAAGATGCGTAGGCCGGAATACCCGCCTCAGTCAATACCCGCACAAAGACATCATCCCAGCCGCTGTTGGTTCGAAGCAGAATGACCATATCACGATAAACTGCAGGGCGCAGTTCTCCACTCTCCTGATCCGTTACCAGGAAGTGACCGACCATCCTGCGAATCTGTGCGGCAATCGTAAGCGCCTCCTGCTCTTTTGCATCCTTCGTTTTTGCATCCTGCGCCTCTTTCTCCGATGCCCTGTCATACAAAAGAAGTTCCGTCTGATACGGCGACTTTTCCCCACTCTGCCTGCCATCTTTTTGTGCCTCCCCGCCTTCCGGGTAGGATGCCCCGGGATAAAGGGCTGCTGCCGCATCATAAGCTACTCCGCCGAGTTCTTTTCTCATAATATGTTCAAAAACATAATTCGCACTGTCAAGCACCTGCCTGCGGCTGCGGAAATTCCTTTTTAAATCGATCCGTATGCAGTCCGTTTCCGTTCCTGCCGCATATCTCTCATATTTATCCAGAAAGATCTCCGGTCGTGCCAGACGGAATTTATAAATGCTCTGTTTGACATCCCCTACCATAAAACGGTTAAAACGTCCCTGCACCTCTCCCGAAATACTTTCAAGCAGTGTCTCCTGTACCAGATTGGAATCCTGATACTCGTCGATCATGATTTCTTCAAAATGTCTGCGGTACTCTGCCGCAGCCTCAGTCGGCTCATATCCGCCGTCCTTTCGGCTCACCAGAATATCCAGTGCAAAATGCTCCATATCCGCAAAATCTATGATATTTTTTTCCCGCTTTTTCTGTGCAAAACGTTCCAAAAACAGAAGTGTCACATCAATCAAACTCTCTGTCATTTCCACCGTTTTGTGCATGTCAGAAAGCAGTTCTTCCGGTCTTTTGTAAAAATACCGCTCTTTGATTTCCTGCAGCAGATCCTTGACACGCTTGCGAAGCACCTTGACCTGTTCCCTTTTGGATGCTTCCGCGCTCTCATCCTTTTTTCGGGACAGAACCGGAAAGCTGATTCTGCATACCTCTTCGTAAAAGCTCTGCATACCGCTCTGTGCCGCACGGATCAGTTTCTCCACCATAACGACATCTGCATCCAGCATTTCTCCATACATATAAGGTCCCGAAGGTTCTTCGCAGATTTGGATTGCCTTTCTTAAAATCCCTAGCGCATCCTCCAAAAGGAGCTGTATCTCTTCCCAGGCTCCTTTCATAAAACAGCTTTCTTCCAATTCTTCCAGGCTCTGCATCCGGTAGTCCGACTTTCGTTCCAAAAGCCACTCCTTTGGCCATGGCAGGCTCATGGCAAACTCATAGAGTTTTAACACCTGTTCCGCCAACGGCTTCTCACTGCCGCTCTTTCCAAAGGCTTCCACCAATCCGGAAAATGCCTCTCCCTTTTGCGCAAAACATTCCTCAAACAGTTCTGTAATCGTATCCTGCTTAAGCAGACGCATTTCCCCTTCGTCTCCGACCCGGAACGCCGGATCCAGACCGATATCATTGAAATTGTTACGTACTACAAACAGGCAGAAGCTGTCGATCGTCGTAATCTGGGCATTGTGCAGCAATGCCGACTGCCTTTGCAGATGTTCGTTTTCCGGATCCTCATAGAGTCTCTCCTCGATCGCCAGACCGATTCTCTCCCGCATTTGGGCTGCCGCCGCTGAGGTGAAGGTCACGATAAGCAGTCTGTCAATATCCACCGGATGTTCCCTGTCCGTGATTTTCTGTATAATACGTTCCACTAACACCGCAGTCTTTCCGGAGCCGGCAGCCGCGGATACCAGTATATTTTTTCCCCGGGTATCAATGACCCTCTGCTGTTCCGGTGTGAACTTCATCGCCGCCATCGTTTCCTTCTCCTTTTCCCATAATCTCCGTCATGGCTTCTTCCTGACTGACGTTAAGCTGCCTCATCGCATACCCCTCGATCCTGCTGTCAAAACCGCACACGGTACGGTATGCACAATACGTACAGGCGCTTGTCTGTCCCTTTTCATAAGGATTCACGCGTACATCTCCGCCTATAATCGACCGTCCGAGTTCTCCGATCTTCTGGCTGACAAAATCCGAAAGTCGATGGAACTGCTCCGTCCCTGCCACACTGGAACGTGCGCTCAGGCTGCCGTCCTTTTTACGTTCTGCCGGAATGACATCGGATTTTCCCGAAAACTCCTTATCCAACAGATCCAAGGTATCTCCGTCACTGTTGACCACTCCGGTCATGCTCAATTCCTTACGCAGTCTTGCCTGAATCTCCTCCACAGAAGGAGTCTCTCCCTCTCCCCGGATCATCGGATCGGATACATGATAATACAACACCGCTGCCGGAATAATTTCCTTTCCCGGATGCTTCCGCTTCATAACCCCTTCTGCCGCATTCAGATAAACTACTAACTGCAGCTGCAATCCGTAATATAACGATACAATATCAAAGTTCTTACTGCCGGATTTGTAATCGATGACCTTAACATATACCTTATCCTCCGTCTCATAGGTATCAATCCGGTCAATCCTGCCACGAAGCCGCATCTTCTCCTTTTCTCCGAGCGCTATCTGAACCGCCTCCAGATCCTCCACCGTCGAAAACGACACCTCAAACTCCCTGGGAGAAAAGGCACCCTTTTTCAACTGATACTGCAGGCTTTCCACGGTACGGTTCAAAATCCGCCTCATTCTGGCAATCATATACTCATTGCGTGCCGACGAAAAAAGAATCGTCTCTCCATACTGGGCCGCATAGGCAGATAACGCATCCGATACCATCTCCTCTGCCTCTTCCTTACTGAAATCAAACCAGCTTAAGTTTCTTTTTGCCAGTTCATCCGCAAATTTTTCCAGTACACCATGAAATATATTTCCCATATCCACATCCTCAAAGGAATATTCCTCTCTTTCCTTTAAGGTCATACCGTATTTCAGGAAATGGGCATAAGCACAGGCTGCAAACTGCTCCAATCGACTGACACTTCCGGTCAATACCCTGCCATAGAGAAGCGTTGCAATCTCTTCCGACAGTTTTCCGCCTTCGTAAGCGGAAAATGCCCGGTCTGTTACAAGCAAAAGCAGTCTGCTAAAAGCCTCTTTCTTCTCATCCCTTCTCTCATCCTTCTTTTCTGTTTCTTCCAGTCCATACTCCCGCTCATAGGCACGATACAGTGCAAAGAACTTCTCTTTCTGTTCAGGCTCTATACGGTCCGCAGCAAACTGACGCAGAGAATCTGCCAAAAACATCAGACCATCCTGCGGTGTCTCCAGATTTTCCATTGACACATCTGTCACTACACTTTCCACCCTGATTTTTGGAAAAAGCTTGTGCATCACACCAATCAGATAGGACGGTTTTCTCGCCTTTCCATCGCTCGTGCTACGGGTATACGAAAGTGTCAGTCTGCCCGACGTTTTTGTCATATTCATATACAAATACAGCCTTTGAATATACATCTTCTGACGCGGAGTCGGAGAAAGCTCATATTCCGACTGTGAAAGGAACTCTCTGTCGATATCCGAAATAATTCCGCCGCCCGTACTGCCCGCCGGAATATTCCCATCATTAACGCCAAGCAAAAAGAGTGCCTTGACCTGACGCAGTCTGGTACGTTCCATATCACCTGCAACCACTTTATCCACATTCTGCGGAATAATGCCGACTTCTATCTCCGAAAATCCGGCATCCAAAATATCCGCAAATTCTTCTCTTCCCATCTTTTCATCCGCCAGAAGTTCCTCGATCTGATCGAGCAGTTCCATTACCAGCCTGTAGATCTGCGCATATTCCCGCTCCCGCTCTGCATCCTTCAAAACTGCAAAAGAATGGGCAGACTGCATACACTTTTTCTGGGCTTCATTCTGCACAAGAAACTCATATAATGCACGCACATGCCCTCCTGCGGTCTGCTGCTTTTCCATAAGCGGAGCAAGTTCCTGTACGATTTTCTCACGAAGGACATTTACATATTCCAGATCCTCAGCCTGTCCAAACTGTCTGCTGCGTCTGGTAAACAGATTCGTCCAAGCTTTTTTTCCACGGATGCCTGTCGCTAACACATAATTTTCCAGGATATCCGTTTCCTCGGATGTAAGCCCGGAAAACCCGCTCCTCAAAAAGTGAAACATGGATTCATACGTAAAATTTTTCTGTACCACAAGCAATGCCGACCGGATATATTCAATCATGGGATTTAGTAAAATTCCATGCGTCTTATCAATAAATACCGGAATATCAAATTTAGCAAACTCTTCCTCGATATCAGCATCATAGCTTCCAAGATCTCCGGCAATTACTGCAATGTCCCGGTAGCAGTAATTCTCCTCGCGTACCAGACGCCGAATCGCCAATGCCGTATACCGCACCTCCGCTTTAGGATTGGCTGCTTCTGCAATACAGAGATTTCCACATTCCCTTCCATAAGGCACGACCGGATAGCGGAAAATCCGTTTCTCCAGATGAGACAGCTCCGGATTACCTGCAAAGCGCGACACCTCCCCGCCTTTTAAAAAGACATCTCTGCCACGTCCCGCACTGACATTCTCTGCAAGCTTTTCCAATGATGCCACGGTCTTTTTACTCAGATAAAACAGCTTCTGTTCTCCGTCCTGTACAAACGGATCTTCCCCCTCACCCAGAATCACGGTTACGACCACTTCTTTACATAAGCGGAGCAGCTCCTCTATGACCTGATTCTGCACCGGCGTAAAACCGGTAAAACCATCAAAGATGATCACACTGTCCCGGATAAGCTGTGACTCCGACAGCTTTCTGTTCAACAGTCCCAACGTCTCCTCCGTAGTCACATAACGGTTTTTGATATATTCCATAAAACTGCGGTATAAAAGTTCCAAATCCCGCAGCTTATAAAACAATGCTCCCCTGCTCTTTGCAAATGCCTTAAGCTCCGATAATCCATCCGGCGTAATGCTATACTGCATAAACTCCGAAATGGCAGATTTAACCTCGTGTATATACCCTAACTTTTTTAGATTTTTGCCGATAACAGGAAGTTTTTCTTCCAGATTCTGTGCTACCTTCCGAAGTACCAGACTTTTTCCCGTATCATCCAGAACCGGAGTCGTATAGCCGCCTGTCTCCTCAAAAATCCGGTGAGAAAGCCGTCCAAAGCTCAACACATCAATATTCATGATTCCATTTCTGGGGTGCATTTCCACAATGTCCTTCTGGGTCTGCATCGTAAACTGATCCGGCACGATCAGCAGAAAATTCCGCTCCGGTTCTTTGATGGAACGTTCTATGATTTCCTGATACAGTGCATGGCTTTTTCCGGCACCGGAGGGTCCAAAATAAAAACGCAGGCTCACTTTTGTACTTCCTTTCCTTTGGATATATATCCACATTCTGCTTCACATTTTCATGATCCGCTTGAATCAACCTATGAAACAGTATAGCATGAAACCGCAGTTCTTACCAAATCTTATTATAAAATCAGGTAAGTATAAACACTGGTTTTTCAATATTCCATTTCTTTCTAAAATAGTTTATAATATTCTATAATTTTTTAAAAATTAGGAGGTATCCCATGTCCACATCCTTTTCCGATTATCTGAATCATGAAATTCACTGTTCCTGCGGCAGAACACACTTATGCGATATCGACGACATTCTTATTGAAGATGGTGCTCTTGCAAGAGTTCCTGCACTGATTCAAAAGGGAGGCTATACCGATATCTGCTTGGTAGAAGATTCTAATACAGCAAAAGCAGCAGGAAATGCGTTGAAGGAAATCCTGCAAAATGCCGGCATTATTTTTCATACCGTTACTTTGCATGCCGAAGGACTGCTACCGGACGAATACGGTATCGGAGCGGTTTTGACCCGGGTACCTGCAGACTGTAAGCTGCTCCTTGCTGTCGGCAGCGGTACGATTAATGATCTCTGCCGCTTTGTCAGCTATAAAATGAACATCGAATACTTCATCATTGGTACAGCACCCTCCATGGACGGTTTTACCTCCAATGTGGCTGCCATGATCACAGATCATACCAAAACAACCTACGAGACACACAGACCAAAAGCTGTCATAGGCGACCTTTCCGTACTGGCTGATGCTCCCATGGATTTAATTGCAGCGGGTGTCGGGGATGTAATCGGAAAATATGTCTGCCTGGCCGACTGGAAAGCTGCACATCTTATCACCGGTGAATACTTTTGTTCCAATGTGGAAACTCTGGTACATAAATCAATCCAAAAAGTGAGTGACGCTGTTCCCAAAATTGGCTCCCGTGACAAATCTGCCATCGCAGGTCTGATGGAAGGGCTTGTTCTTTCCGGTATTGCCATGAGCTATATCGGTAATTCCCGCCCCGCCTCCGGCAGCGAACACCATCTTTCCCACTATTGGGAAATGATGTTTTTACAGCACGGCGATCATGGTGCATGGCATGGTATAAAAGTCGGTGTTGGAACGGTCATCGCCTTAAAACTTTATAAATTATTAGCACAGGCAGAACTTGATTTTTCTGCTCTTTCTGCCTATACTTTTGAGGAAGCGTCATGGACGGATTCCGTTTTCTCCGCATACGGCACTGCTGCACCTGTAGTCCTCTCTCTGGAAAAAAAGGTACGTAAAAACAGTACGAATGAAGTTTTAACCCGCCTTCAGGCACTGGAAACACATTTACCCAAAATCCGACAGATTGCAGAAGCGCTGCCGGAGCCGGAGACTATCCGTGATATGCTGAAACATTTAGGGGCACCTTACGAACCATGGCAGCTTGGTGTAGATGATCAGATGTTTCAAAACAGCATACTTTTTGCAAAGGACCTGCGCAACCGCTATGGTCTGCTTCAAATACTATATGATACGCAGCTGAACCATTCATTTGCAGATGCCATCAGAAAGGAAATTTATGTTAATGAATACTCTGTCACAAAAGAAACTGTTCCTGTTTGACATTGATGGAACCATCGCAGTTGGAAACAGACTGTACGACGGATCCATGGAGCTTATAAAGCACATCGAATCTATCGGCGGAAAATCATACTATATTACAAATAATTCCACCAAAAGCGGCAGTGACTACGTAACGAAATTCAAAGAATGCTTTGCTCTGGACACCACTGAGGACTTGTTTATCACAGCAGGATACCTCACGCTCCGTTTCTTAAAGGAGCGTTACGCCGACCAGACCATTTTCGTTCTCGGTACAGCTTCCTTTGTGGAAGAACTGCTGCGTCACGGTCTGCATGTCACACAGCAGGTTCAGCCGGACATTGCCTGTGTGGTTGCTGCCTATGACAGTGAGCTCAATTACGAAAAGCTCTGTCGTGCCAGCGAGGTACTTCTCACGATGGATGTACCGTTCTATGGTACAAATCCGGATCTGCGCTGCCCGATTGATTTTGGTTTCATTCCGGATTGTGGTGCCATCTGCAACATGCTGACCGAGACCACAGACCGTATACCGGAATACCTCGGCAAACCCAATCGCGCCGTTGTGGATCTGTGTATTGAGTCCTCCGGTTTTACGCCGGAAGAAACTCTCGTAATAGGCGACCGACTCTATACGGACATTGCCTGCGGCATCAATGCCGGAGTTGACACGTGTGTCCTGTTCACCGGAGAGGCAAAACCGGAAGATTTAGACAATACGCCCTTTACTCCGACCTATGCTTTTCAGGACGTAAAAGAGCTGTTAGCGCACCTGCGCTAGCAGCTCTTTTTTCTGACAATTCTCAATACGCTTCCACGAATCCGCTCACAATCTCTTCTGCCCTTTCTCTGGAAAGATTTGAGGAAATCGTATCCTTTGCCGTCTCATCATATTTCCGCCCGATAAATTCCGCTACATATACATAATGGTTTGTCTCATCTGTCATGACCGTCAGATCGCCTTCCTTCCGGCTCTCATCATACATCCAGTCCTTTAAAACGGACGGCACACCGGAATTTGCAGTATCCCGATGCAGAGAGCGGTCATTTTCCGCATCCTTGTAATTTTCCTTCTGCTCCTTTGGTGCATATTCTGCGCAGAGTGCATAAAATTCTTCTCCGCTGCGCAGACGGTTTTCCATTGCCTCTGCCTTTTCCTGTAATTCCTTCATGGCAGCTTCCATGGCGTCAGCAGACATATTCTCTTCCACGTCTGCAGTAAAGGCAAAGCTGTGATAGTCTACCAGATCATAAGCTGCCTTATCCGCCTCATAAACCGCTTGGATCTCCTCTTCCGAAGGTGTATTCTGTGCTGCCAGCTCCTCATAATAAGCATTGGCCCGCAGACTCTCCTTGGCATACTTTTCCGCCGCATCTGCTGTAATGTATGCACCGTATTCCTGTTTATAATAATCTGCCAGAGACAGACCTGCATTCTCCGCTGACGTACTCACACCGCTCATAAAGCTTTCGTAATCTTCCGTATCATCATAAACAAAGCCCTCTGCATCCGCCTTGTCATTGAGTGCCTTATTCCGCTTCAGCTGCTCCACTGTCAGTTCATCAAAAAATTCCTTCCATGTCTGTGTTGCAGAATACTGCTGCCTGGAGAGATCCCCATCAAAATCCACACCACCTCCGCCAAAGGATGCTAACATGGCTTTATAGCTATTCACCAAATCGTAATAATAATAATCATACTCCTGCTGTGAAACGGAATGACTCCCCAACTGGATACAGGTTCCATTCACTGCCTCATACTTCCGATAGAGCGGCATTGCAATTGACGCCGTAATCGCACACACAAAAACTACAGCCAGCAGAATTCCGGCTATCCGCATCCACTTTTCCTGCTTTCTGTCCTTCTCCTCTTGTACCTTGCGTCTTTCCATTTTTAAATCGTATTTCGTTTTTGTCTTTATTTCAGGAGCCTCCTGCGTTTTTTTATCTTTTCCCATGTCACATAAATCTCCTTTTCTTAAATCTGATGTCAGTGTTCAAAGGGCAGCACACCCCGCACACTGATATTAAAAAGAAATTATACTGCTAAAATGTGACCATATTGTGAACACCACATTCCTGCTTTTTCTGACTTTTTGTGCTTGTCACAATCACCTGCGATTGCCCGCGTTTCTGACATACTCCCATACACATTCTCTCTGCATGACACTTTGCAAAAGCCCATCATCCAGCGACTTCCAGAATTCCGCAAAGGATTTCTGGGAAGCCGCCCGCATCGCCTTTAGCTGTACCGTGTCACGGATTTTGCGCTCCGCATCCTCCGGTGGATAGCCTGTACCGAACGGTTCGCAAAACAGACTGTCCAATGTACTCTGCAGATTGATCTCACCCGCCCAGCCAAACTGCAAGCCAAGCGGCAGTGAGACTGCATTGCCATTGTTGATTCTGCCAAACAGATACGCATCCGCCGGATTCTGCACATAACCGCACAGCACACCCGGCATACTGTTGCAGGCTAACATCATCCCCTGCCCTGAGGAACAGCCCGTTACGACAAAATCCACCGCTCCTTCCGCTAACAGCAGTCCAATCAGAAGGGAGGTCTGGATATAACTGTATTCTGCCTCTTCGTCCGGAAAGACACCAAAATTTATGACCTCATGCCCCTGCTCCCTGACCGCCTTTTTTACGCACTGGCAAAGCAGCTCATTTCTCTGTTTTTGAGAGCTTGCCTGTATCACTGCAATTTTCATACCATTACCTCTGCCATCAACCGGATATCTCTGGAAGAAGCCGCTGCCTGAATCTCATAGGCTCCGTGGTCTGCCACAAACGCCTTATCTGCCTCCGAAAAATAAGAAAAGTCCTCCTCTTCTAACAAAAAGCGCACCTGCTTTTCCTCTCCTGCCGGACATTCTATCTTGGCAAATGCCTTGAGCTCATGAACCGGTCTTTTCACGGACGGAGCTTTTGGCGCCACATAAATCTGTACGACCTCTTTTCCGTCCCGCACTCCTGTATTGCATACCGTCAAAGACACCTCATAGCGTTTCTTTCCGTCTGCCGTCTCCGCCGCCTGCACTTTCATGTTACGGTACTCAAAGTTTGTATAAGAAAGTCCGTGTCCAAACGGGAACAGCACATCGGTATTCTCTGAATCATAGTAACGATAGCCGACCATGATGCCCTCTTTGTACTCTACGACATCTTTTTTTCCAAAAGTTCCAATCGTATGTGCCGGACACTGCTCCAGATTCCGGATAAAGGTCTCCGCCAGTTTTGCAGACGGATTAACCCTGCCATAAAGCACCTCGGCAATCGCCGTACCGCCTTCCATTCCGGCATAATAGCTCCAAATGATTGCCCTGGCAGACTTCTCCCATGGCATTTCCACCGGAGAACCTGCATACAGGACAATGACGGTATCCGGTCTGACTTCTAACAATGCCTGAATCAGTTCATCCTGCCCATAAGGAAGCTTCATACCGCTTCGGTCCTTGCCTTCCACATCGTCCTCATGGGTCAGACCACCGACAAAGATGACCTGGTCACATTCCTGTGCAAGCTGAAGCGCCTGTGCCCGGTATGTCTGCCGTTTTTCTTCCTCCAGCCGGTTCTTCTCTTCTTCCGTCAGACTTTCTTTTCTCTGCGCTCCTGCCTCCTTCTCTTCCTCCAGATGCTTTGTACTGTCTGCCTGCCAGTTGACTGCACTCTGTTCTGTTTCTCCCGGCACGACATAGCCCGGTGCAAAACAGACCTTCGTATTGCCACCCAGCAGTTTTTTTACACCCATCAGAGGCGATATTTCATATAGTGCCTTGATTTCCGCACTTCCGCCACCGTTGGAATGAATCTTTGCCGCATTCTGTCCGATCACGGCAACCTTTTTTATCCCGCTTTCTGCAAGCGGCAGAATATGCTCTTCATTTTTTAACAAAATAACGGATTCTCTGGCCGCCGAAAGCACGGTCTCCTGATGCTCCTTTGTATTATAGGCTCCGCGCTTTCTGGTCTCCTTTCCTTCTCCGATCATATGTAAACGATACATCATCCGAAGGATATTTCTTACCTTTTCATCCACAAGACTCTCTGGGATTTCCCCGCTTCGCACTTTCTTAAGTAACGGTGTTGCCATAAAGTGCTGGTCAAAGGTATAGGTCACATCCATTTCCACATCCAGACTGCACTCTGCCGCCTTCTTTGTATCATGCACCGCACCCCAGTCAGAAATGACAGTTCCGTCATATTTCCATTCTTTACGGAGCACTTCATCAAGCAGCCACTGATTCGCACAGCAGTGTTCTCCGTTTAACAGGTTATACGCACCCATTAAGGAGAAGATACCTCCCTTTTCAACAGCCGCCAGAAAGCCCGGCAGATAAATTTCCCGAAGCGTCCTTTCATCCACTTTCGTATCTACCCAGAGTCTCTCTGTCTCCTGGGAATTCGCCGCGAAATGCTTGACACAGGCAGCCACATCATTTTCCTGAATGCCCTGCACCATCGGCACGACCAGCTCCTCAATCAGCTTCGGATCCTCACTCATATACTCAAAATTTCTGCCGCAGAGCGGGCTTCGTTTGATGTTGATGCCCGGTGCCAGAATGACATCTTTTCCACGTCCTCTCGCCTCTTCTCCCAACACCCTGCCTGACTCTTTCGCAATCTCCTTATTCCATGTAGAGGCAATCGCACTGTTACAGGGCAGGTAGCTGACAAAATCATCGGTTGTTCCGATATTTCTCCATTCGTCATTGGCAAACTCTGCCCTCACTCCCATCGGTCCGTCCGACATATACAGGACCGGAATACCAAGTCGGTCTACACTCTCGGTACGAAACAGACCCGCACCGTGGATCATGCCTATCTTGTCTTCCAGCGTAAGTTTCGTAAGCAGTTCCTCTATCAGATTTTCACACTTTTTATCTCTTTCCATTTCCTATGCTTCCTTTCCGTTAATTTCAAAAATCCGTGGACACTCTGCCTTCCGTAAATGCCTTGCCTAATTCTCCAGCCTGCTGTCCTCACCCTCCGGCAGGATAAAAGCCAGAATAATGCCGACTACTGCCGCTAACGCCAGACCGGAAACCGTCACGGTTCCATAGACCGGAATGCTGTCACAGCCAATGCCAAGCACAAGAATGATTGCCGCTACCAGCAGATTTCTGCTGTTACCAAAATTCAGTCTGGAATTGATGAGAATTCTGACCCCGACTGCAGCAATCATACCGTATAATACAATACTGATACCGCCCGTCACCGGTGCAGGAATACTTGTAATAAATCCGCCAAATTTACCGAATACACCAAGTACGATGGCAAAGCATGCTGCAATGCGGATAACTGCCGGATCATATACCTTGGTCACTGCAAGCACACCCGTATTTTCCCCGTAAGTGGTATTGGCAGGTCCGCCAAGAAGTCCTGCAAATGCTGTTGCAACACCGTCTCCGAGCAGAGTTCTGTGCACACCCGGATTCTCCATAAAGTTCTTTCCGACTACGGCTCCATTGGTGGTAATATCACCCACATGCTCAATCATCGTAACCAGTGCAATCGGTGCAATCGCCATGATTGCATCTGCCCGAAATACCGGTACACATAAAAGCTGCGCCCGAATATCCGGATCCATAAAAGAGAAGAAATGTGCTTCCCGTACTGCCGTAAAATCACAAAAGCCAAGCGGCAGACAGATCAGATAACCTGCAATAATCGCAAACAAGATCGGCATCAGATTAAAGATTCCCTTTGCAAAAATGGATACCCCGATCACCACTGCCAGTATGACTACCGTAACAAGCACCGATTTCAGACTGAACTCTCCATTATAATAAAATGCACTGCTCACTGCCGTACTGCTCAACCTCAGTCCGATTACAATAATGACCGGTCCTGTTACAATGGGCGGCAGCAGCTTATTGATCTTTTCATAACCAAACAGCTTAATCAATCCGGCAAATACCACATAAACAAGACCACCAACAATGAGGGCACCTTTCACCGCGGCAAGTTTTTCCAGAAAATCCGCATCCCCATTCGGGAATCTCCGATGATTGCCATAATTCCTGCCATAAATGCAAAACTGGACCCCAGAAATACCGGTACCTTTCGTTTTGTTATCAAATGGAACAGCAATGTTCCAACACCGGCACAAAACAACGTAATAGACGTATTCAAACCGGTCAAAGCAGGCACCAGTACAGTTGCCCCAAACATGGCAAGCGTATGCTGGATACCAAGAATCACTTTCTGCCGTAAGCTCCTATTCTGTTGTATCTGGTTCATTTCAAAATATTTCCTCCGTCTTTCCAGATCAGGCTACGCCACTGCTCAATCTGCTCTTCTGTCATGAAACCGTTGGAAGTTCCCACAAATCCAATCTTATAGGATGCAAACAGCAGTGCATTCTTAATGGCACAGATCGCGTCTCCCGTCTTGTAATAATAATGCAGGAAGCAGGAAAACAGTGCATTTCCGGCTCCTACCGTATTGACCACCTGATTGGTTTTAACCGTATTGAACGGTGCAAAAATATCATCTTCTTTCGAATATAGCATAACCCCCTTGGAACCCATGCCCAAAATTACAATCTTCGGTGTATATGCTTCTGCAATCTCCTTGACAAACTCGTATGGATCCCCTTCCAGATTGTCATCACTCAGATAAAGTATATCTGCCGCAAATAAAAACTCGGCATTGTATGAAATCGTTTCCGCAGCGTATTTACGCAAATTGACTGCAACCGGTTTGCCCGCATTTTGTGCCAATGAAATGAGAGGTCTGCAGAAGTTGGCATTGGACAACACAACCACATCCGCCTCCTTCACCCGTTCCTCAAACAGCTTATGATCATAAGGTGTATCCCGGATATTTTTCATATCCTCAAAAATCTGCTGCTTCCAGTTCTCCCCGCATAACACTACCTCCGTTAATGTTTCCTGCAGTCTCGGCAGCACATAATCCGTTTTCAGCCGAATCTCGCTTCCGTAAGGATTGATAAAATCCGGTGTATCATACCAACCGATCATTGACATAAAATCTACTTCGTTTCCAAGCCATTCCAGTGCAAGCGACTCGTTATAAGCATCCCCGCCGATACTAATATTGATTGTGTTAGGTCTGCTGATCAGTGGCTCATATTCTACCGGAATCTTATCTACTTTTACGATAGTTTCCCGCTGTACAATTCCTGCTACCAGAAATTTACTCATATCCTGATACCTCCTTAGTATTCCCAAAGCTTCCGCCAATACCTCTTACCGGACAAAAATAATGGTTACTTTACGTTTAGTTTAACACAATCATTCGATATTTTGTAGCACTATTTCTCTTTTTTACCAGAGGAAACTCTCGAAACGTTAGCGTAAAATTAGTTTAGGATAAATGGATATGATTTACAGGTTCGCTTTTAGTATACAGAAAAGCACCCCTTTGTGGTAAAATTAGGTTGGTCGAGAACCAAAAAACTACAAAGGAAGGTGCC
>JAAYNV010000023.1 GCA_012520645.1 Clostridiales bacterium
TCTCCGGAAAGGTATGCACTGCTTTTCCGGAACGGAGTGCTCAGCAGAGCGGAAAGGTTGCTCTGAAAAGGCGGAAGGTCTGCTCTAAACCTCCGTGCAGAGTGCTCTACGCGGTCGGAATATACATACAGATTTTCTTTATTATATTGGTAATTTTAAGAGATACTTTACTGTATATTCAAATCGTTGTACTCAGACCAATGTGTCGGACAAAGTTTTGGGACTATGCTGGAAACACATATAGCATCGGCATTTCTTCTAATGGAGAGATATAGTTGTTCCACGGAACTGATGTTTTGATAAGTGCTTGGAAAGCTTATATTATCGGATTTTACGTAAGAAGCATAGACCCCTGCATTATTTTTTCGATACGAGGATTTATATTATATTTCTTCATATTGTGGTGGTATGAGAAGGATATCTTTTTGCTCATTTTTATAGCACTGAACTGCGATAATATATATTGAAACCATAGGAAGACAAGTGTTTTTCAAGATTTGATTGCAATTAAGTTCCACTTCAAGATGAATTATGACATTCGTAAGATAGGCTACAATGACTGATGGGAAAAGAGTATATGATGATGGAAAGATGTTCTTGCGTAAGCTGCAGAGATTTTTGAATAAGCAGGTAGATTTATCTTCTGGGCAGAAGTCCTTTAATCGTATCACTAATGATATTTTGGATGTGCAAAATTATGGATTTCCTTTGTAAAATAACAGTTGACAATAATACGTATTCAGATTAGTCTAAAAGTAGAACAGGACACTACTGATAGATGGTTAGTCCACATAAAGTTGTTATAAAAATAACCGCTTAGTTTGCAGACCGGGCGGTTATTTTTGTGATTTATTACTTCCGATTGTATATCCGAGACCGAATGCAGTAAGTACAAGACTTACAGCAGCAATCAGACCTTCAATTGTCATCATCGAAATCATCCCTCTTTCGTACAAATTTCCAATGTAGAAAAGCATCCATTGGATTTCTATATTAACAGAGGGTCACAGTCCCTCTGGAGAAGGACTAACCGCCTAACGTGAATGGTAGCACCCATGAAAGTAGTGTAGCAGAAGAAATGATAAAATACAACAGATAAAGAGAAGAAAAACAAACTCCTTTCTATGCGGGTTTGCGGGTAGCTGGTCTGCGTTCAAGTCTGGACACCCGCAGTATCATTTGATAAGGGAAATACAGCAGAAATATAGTATTTCTCTTATTCTTTGCGTGGGTATCAGGTACAGAGCATGCTTATAATTAAGTACCTTTTCTCTGTAGGACCGCTCATATGCGAACAGTTTTTCACAATAGAGAAATCTCTGGACTGCAGGATTGGTATAATCCTTATCCATTCCCTTTGGTATGGATTTTAAAAGGTATCTGCGGATATGCGCCCAGCAACAGCAAGTATGTCTTTTTAACATCTCACATTGGAAGGTATTGTAAGTGCTGTGAAACTATAAGACGAGTAAATGTAGACGGCAATTAATTTTCCATAAAAAACGGCAATGGAAAATGTAATCTCCATTTATATCCACATGAAAAATGATGTTTCATTTCCGGTTAATAATAAGCTGAATTGAATCCGTATCAAAAGCGGGAACGCAAAAAACATAACGCATATCCTAAACATAAGTAACCAGTTTAGAGGCAATCCATGTCCGAACAACTTTTGAATATGACACAGCAGGAAAACGATCCGACACCGCCGGCAGAGCCGTTTCCAGAGGAGATACCGGAAGAGACACTTGAAAATGAAGGGAAGATTCGGTTTACCGTGACTGCTTCGGCGGGGCTTAAGCCGATTCAGGGAGCGACTGTTACGATTTCCCTGACAGAAAATCCGGAACAGATCATGGGAGTACTGCATACGGATGAATCGGGAAGGACGGCAGCAATCCTGCTTCCCACACCCCCGATCGGTTACAGTCTGGAACCATCCGAAGTGCGGCCCTATGCGGAATACAATATTCTGGTAGAAGCGGAAGGCTATGAGCCGGTGGAAATTTCTGGAACAGAGGTATTGCCGGATGTGACGGCGATTCAGCCCGTTGTGATGGAGCCGCTTACAGAAACAGAACAGGAAGAGGAAATTTTTATCCCCGATCATACCTTGTATGGGGAATATCCGGCAAAGATACCGGAGGCAGAAATCAAACCGACGGGTGAGAGCGGAGAAATTGTTTTGAGCCGTGTGGTTATCCCGGAATATATTATTGTGCATGACGGCAGCCCCAATGATGCCTCCGCGCCGAACTATTATGTGCGGTACCGTGATTATATCAAAAACGTGGCATCCTGTGAAATTTATGCGACCTGGCCGGAAAGTGCGATCTATGCCAATGTTCTGGTCATTATGTCCTTTACTCTGAACCGGGTATATACGGAGTGGTACAGAAATCAGGGCTTCAATTTCACGATTACAAGCTCTACTGCTTTTGATCAGAAATGGGTATACGGCAGAAATATTTTTGAAAATATCGATTATCTGGTGGATACGATCTTCAACAATTTTCTTTCCAGACCCGGTGTGCGGCAGCCGATTTTCACTTCCTACTGCGATGGACAGCGGGTGCAGTGTACCGGTCTGAGCCAGTGGGGTTCCAAGAGTCTGGCAGAGCAGGGCTATTCGGCAATCGAAATCATTCGCTATTATTATGGGAACGATATGTACATTAACAGTACGGAATCCATTTCCGGCGCACCGTCCTCCTGGCCGGGATATGAACTGACGGTAGGAGCCAGCGGACAGAAAGTACAGCAGATGCAGGAGCAGTTAAACCGTATTGCACAGAATTATCCTGCGATTCCGCGCATTACAGCGGACGGCGTTTTTGGACCGAGGACGCAGGATGCCGTCCGGGCATTTCAGGGTATTTTTGGTCTTCCACAGACGGGAGTGGTGGATTATCCGACCTGGTATGAAATTTCGGAAATTTTTGTGGGAGTATCGCGAATTGCAGAGCCGGGATAAAAAAAGAGTCCATATGGACTCTTTTTTTATCCTTCGGATGATATTTTGTCTGTTTTAATCCAGATTCAGCTTCTTACGCATCATCATCTCGGTAATAATATAGCATACGACAGCTGTGATGGCAGATATGATGATGGTAACGGACAGTTCATAGGTCATATAGCTTCCCATACTTTCATCGATATAATCTGAAGTAAATAAATTCGTCCAGTAAGGAATCTGTGTCAGCATGGTGATGATCTGTATGATAAAGTAAAAGCCAATGTATGCAAGGATCGATCCGAGCACCTTGTGACGGTGGAAGAGCTGTCCGAGCGAGATGGAAGCATATATCGTAAAGATGCCGCTGAAGCTTCCGACAATGATTGCAACAATCATATATATGGTGAGTGGAGAAAGCCCCATGTTGTATACTTCTATACTGAATTTATTCAACTCATTGAAAATATCGCGGATATCACCAAGACTCTCCATACCGAATTTTAAATAGGCGCTTCCTAAAATAGCGCATACGCTGAAGCAGATCAAAAGAACGGTAATCAGCTCCCAGCAGAAGGCAGTAATGGCTTTTGAGAGGATCAGTTCTCTTGGCGTGACCGGAAGCGTGTGCATCAGATAACCCTCGTCCGTGTACAGGTTTTTATAAAACCGCACCGCCAGGTAGACATAGGTAAACAGGCTGATTGCTAAAATGGCAACATAGTATATTATAACGGAAGACATTGCCAGAAAAATCGTATAATCAGACTCAAATTCCCAGAGCGGGGAAGCAAATGTCAGGCATCCGATCAGCGTTAAAAGGACCGTAAAACTGTTGATTAAGAGCAGTACCTTATTGACTGCACGAAATTCAAATTTAGTCAATTTCCCTAACATGCGAATACCTCCCTGAAATAAGCGTCAATGGACTTACCGAAATGTTCACGGATATTGTCCACGGAATTGTAAAGCAGAAGCTGACCGTAACGGATAAATACCACTTCGTCCAGTACACTCTCAATATCGGTAATCAGATGTGTGGAAATCAGTATGGTAGCATTTTCATTATAGTTGCTTATGATTGTGCGCAGTATGTAATCTCTGGCAGCAGGATCCACACCGGCAATCGGCTCATCCAGAATATAGAGGTCTGCATCGCGGCTCATGACCAGAATAAGCTGTACTTTTTCTTTGGTTCCCTTGGATAAAGTCTTTAACGGGGCAGAAGGCTCGATACCGAGATCCTTCAGCATTTCATAGGCACGTTCTTTGCGGAAGTCCGGATAAAATTCCGTAAAGAAATCGATCATATCGTCTACACGCATACTGCTCTGCAGATAGGTGCGCTCCGGCAGATATGCAATGCGGCTCTTGGTAAATACGCCGACCGGAAGTCCGTTAATCATAATGCTGCCGGAGGTCGGTGTCAGGAGACCGGTCATGAGTTTGATCAGTGTGGTCTTGCCGCTTCCGTTTGGACCTAACAGACCGATGATACGGCCTCTCGGTAAGGTCAGGTTCAAATTATCAAGTGCCAGTTTTTTCCCGTCATAACGTTTTGATAAACCCTTAATTTCCACTAATGGATTCATATATTACCCTCCTCATCCGCCTGTTTGATCAAGGCAGCAATGTCTGGTTGTTTATAACCAAGTTTCTTCATTTTCTGGAAGAACAGCTTCATTTGTTCTTTTGCCAGTGACTGGCGGATATTTCCGATCAGAGAGGCATTCTCCGTGACGGTACGACCGCTGGTCCTCTGGGTAATGACTAGTCCGCTGCGCTCCAATTCGGACAGTGCTTTCTGCATTGTGTTGGGATTGACACCGGCTTCAGTAGCCAGCTCCCGCACACTGGGCAGTCTGCTTCCGGCCTGATAGGTGCCGGATACGATACGCATCTGGATGACTTCAACCAGTTGTAAATAAATAGGCCGATCAGAATCAAGTGTCCATGCCATTTCATCGCTCCTTTCTGTATAGCTGTATTAAGTATTTAATACAATAATACATCATAAAACAAAAATGTCAAGTACTTTTTTGAAAATAAATTAGTTGCCACATGATTCAAAAAAGCGTTCAATCAATGTAAGCAGTCTGTCATTGTCCTTTGGCAGCATAAAGCAGAGACGGAAATACTGCTCATTTAATCCGGGAAAGGTGGAGCAGTTGCGGAGCATCATCTTTTCACGGATGGCGGCATCGAAGAGCTCGCCGGCATTTCGACCGGGGCGGTCGATCCGTACCAGTACAAAGTTGGCATAAGGTTCAAAGACGGTCAGCCCCGGAATGGAGCGCAGTCTTTTGCAGATGCGGGTGCGCTCGTTATTGATCAATGACCGTACCGCCTGAATATATTCACGGTCAGTGAACATGACCTGTCCGGCAAGGTCTGCCAGAGAATTGATGGTCCATGGATCCTTGTGTTCGTTTATATAGGACAGGAGGTCTGCATCGCTTGTGATAGCATAACCGAGACGAAGCCCCGGTGAGGCAAAAAATTTGGAAACACCCCGCAGTACGACCAGATTTTTATATTCGGGAACGAGAGAAATCGCACTGACCTGTTCCATATCCGGTGCAAATTCACAGTAAGTTTCATCCACGATCACGGCAGTTTGGCGGGCAGATGTATCAGACAGGATTTCCCGAAGCTGTCCGGTATGCAGTGCCGTAGAGGTCGGATTGTTGGGATTACAGAGGATGAGCAGATCAATGTCTTTTTCGTAAAGCGTCTGCTTCAGGGCAGCGGTGGACAGCTCAAAGTTTTCTTCCGGCAGCAGAGAAAAATAGTGGCAGGTGCCGCCGCTTAAGCTTATTTCGCGTTCGTATTCAGAATAGGTTGGAGCAAGGATGAGCGCATTTTTCGGATGGCGGCTTTTTATAAATAATGAGATCAGCTCGGTGGAGCCGTTTCCCACCATAATATATTCTGCCTCTGTATTGCAGTAGGAGGCAATGGCATTTCGAAGTGCCGTATATTCCCTGTCGGGATAGGAGGTGATGACATCCAGATGGGATGTCAGTGCATCCTTCATTTTGGGGCAGATGCCCAGAGGATTCACATTGGCCGAAAAGCTTACGATGTCCTCCTTTTTGATGCCGTAATATTTTTCGATTTTTTCCAGATCGCTGCCGTGAAAATGTTCTTTATGCTGTATCATGGTAGACCTCTTTTCATTTTTTATCTTTTCTTGCGTTATACAGGCGGTTAATGATATAATTCTGTTACGCTTATATTATTATAAGAAATTGTGTGGAAAATGCAATGCGAAAACAATAAAAGAAAAGTGGTGAGAGTTTTGGACAAAGTAATCAGGGAATATTTACAGGGGGATTTCTGCTATGAATCAGGAACCCTTGAGTTTTCATGTCCAAGACTGGAGCTGAATATAAAAAAGGGTGAAGTTTACAGAGGCAGCTTTCGAATTATCGCTGAGGGCGGAAGAGAGATTGAGGGAACTGTGCTGTCCCATCAGAACCGTATGGTCTGTGAGACGGTTTCCTTTCAGGAGTCCGAGGCAGAGATTTTCTATACCTTTGATGGAAGGGGTATGGAAGAGGGGGAGGTCTTAAAGGGAGAAATACAGGTAATTTCCAATCGGGGAGAGTATGCGTTGCCCTATGTGGTCAATGTGGAATATTTCAGACTGGAGAGCAGTCTTGGAGATATTAAGAATCTGTTCCATTTTGCAAATCTGGCACGGACGAGCTGGGAAGAGGCGGTACGGCTGTTCTACAGTCCGGATTTTGCCGGTATTTTCAAAGGAAATGACAGGCAGTATCTGGAGGCATACAGGCTGCTTAAAACTCCGAAGGGAAATGGTCAGAATGTGGAGGAATTTCTGCTGGAAATACGCAAAAAGCAGCCGATAGAGTTTCTTGTGGAGAAGGAGGAACTGGTCTATCGGGATTTGGCAGGTGTGACGGCAGAAATCTTAGAGGTGTCCAGAAATGGCTGGGGTTATACCTGTCTGAAGGTACGGACGGAGGGCGATTTTCTGTCTGTTGAAAAAGAGGTGTTAACAGAGGACGATTTTCTGGGTAATGTATGCAAATGTGTATTTTATATGGATGCACAGGCGCTGCATGCAGGCAACAATTATGGATGTATTATTCTGCAGAATTCCTATCAGGAATTGCGTATTCCGGTCATAGTACAGAACGGAACGCGGTTACAGGCAAAACGAATACGCATGCACAAAAAGCATCTGACACTTCAGCTCATGCAGTATTATCTGGCATTTCGAATGAAGAAGATTGGCCAGGATACCTGGTTGGAAGAGACGGAGAAGATCATTGAGGAATGGAACGCGGTAGACAGCAGGAGTGTGTCCTGTCATTTATTCCGCGCACAGCTTTTGATGACACAGGAACGCTATAATGAAGCGAAGTGGCTTTTGGAGCGGGTAGAGCCTTTTTTGGGATATGAAATGGAGGAGGACGATAAGGATTCGCTGCACTGCTACTATCTGTATTTGAAATCTCTGCTTTTGCGGGACGTTGTTTATACCGGCGAGGTAACCAGGGAAATCCGGTCTGTTTACAGGGCGCATCCGGGAAAATGGCGGATTGCATGGCTGCTCTTATATCTGGAGGATGAGTATGACAGAAATGTGTCCAGAAAATGGATGCTTTTGGAGGAGCTTTTTTATCAGGGAATCCACAGTCCGGTATTTTATATTGAGGCATTGGAACTGATCGGAAACAATCCGACGCTGATGATGCGTCTGCGTGAATTTGAGATACAGATACTTATTTTTGGGGCAAGAAATGATATTTTAACCGAGGACATCATTTATCAGATCCATTATCTGGCGGGCAGGAGCAAGCAGTTTTCGGCGCCGCTGTATGAGATTTTGCGGGCATGCTACAAAAAGAACCGGGATGATGAGTCCCTGCAGGCAGTCTGCACCCTTTTGATCAAAGGGAACAAAACCGGACCGGAGTATTTTAGATGGTATGGTCTTGCGGTGGAAAGAGAACTGCGGATTATGCGGCTTTATGAGTATTACATGATGTCCATGCCGCGGGATTATCAGGGTGAGATACCGAGAATGGTATTGATGTACTTTGCTTACCGCAGTGCTTTAGATTATGAACAGAATGCGCTTTTGTATGCTTATGTGGTGAAGCACAGGGAGGAACAGCCGGAAATGTTTCGTACCTATCAGGCGGACATGGAACGTTTTATCGGTGTACAGCTCTCCCATGGCAGAGTGAATCGCGAACTGGCATATTTATATAAGAATATGGTGAATGAGAATATTCTGAAGGAATATGCTTCTGCCTATATCAAAGCAGCCTTTTCCTGCTGTATTTGTGTAGAGGATGAGGACATCCGTAACGTGGTGGTACTGTATAGCAGAAAGAAAACAGAGGAACTTTATCCGGTTGTGGGAAAAAGGGCATATGTTCCGCTGTATGGAGAAGAGTTGAAAATCTGTCTGCAGGATCAGGATGGCAACCGGTACGTGGCAGGAAAGGAATACCAGACGGAAAAATTGTTTCTGGCAGGGAGCATGCTCAGACAGGCAGCAGAGTATGTGACAGAAGATGTGAATCTGGATTTGTATTTTTGTCAGAACGGACGGGCATGCAGCAGTGTGGATGAGTTCAATGTTGCAAGAGCGGCAAGAGTTGAGGCACAGGAACAGGTACAGGAGGATTACCGGCGTGAAATGGCGGTGCTTCTGTTAAAATATTATTTTGAGCACGATAAAGATATTCTGATGGACAGGCTTTTGCAGAGACTTTCCCCGGAGGGATTTACAGCAGCCAGACGGGCAGGCATTCTCCGGTATATGGTCCTGCGTGAGCAGTATGAAAAGGCACTTTCCTGGGTGGACCGGTACGGAACGGCGGGATTGGATCCAAAAACCATCGTACGTTTGTGCACAAGAGTACTGGAATCCCATGAATATCGTGAGGATGAACGATTTACAAATATCATTTATTATGCGTTCCAACGCGGAAAATACAACGAAGAGATCCTACAGTATCTGGTGATGCACTTTGAAGGAACGACCAAACAGATGCGGGATATCTGGAAGGCGGCGAAGAATTTCGAGGTGGATACCTATGCACTGGAGGGAAGGCTTTTACTGCAGCTTCTTTATACGGACAGTTATGTCGGGGAAGGCGTGCAGATTTTTGAATCCTATGTATCCAAAACGCCGCGTACGGAAATTGCACTGGCTTTTCTCTCCTATCTGAGCTTTGACTATTTTGTCAAGGAAAAGGTCATGGAGCCATTTGTGTGGAAACAGGTGGAACAGATGTATATCCAGAAAGAAGAACTGCCTTTTGTGGTTAAGGCGGCATGGATGAAGCATCTGGCAGAGCAGCCGGAGCTTTCAGAACGGCAGAGACAGGCAGTCGGAGAGATTACGGCACAATTTTTGAAACAGGATATTTATTTTCCGTTTTTCAGAAGGTTTATTGGAATAAGCAGTGTGCTGGATCAGTTCCTGGACAAGACGGTATTGGAGTACCGCACCAGTCCGGACAGCCGTGTCATTATTCATTATCTGATTGAAAAGGAGCAGAATGAGGAGCCGCAGTATTGTACGGAGGAGATGCAGCATATGTACGGCGGTATCTTCGTGCGGCAGTTCATCCTGTTTTTCGGAGAGACGCTGCAATATTACATAACAGAGGAGAACGACGGAAAATCGGTGCTGACTGCAAGTGGAACGCTGACCAATAACGAGGTCGGAAGAGATCAGGATGATACCAGATACGGTATGCTGGGAGACATCGTAACAGCATGGAAACTGCAGGATTATGATACGGTGGACGGTCTTTTGGGCGAATACTACGAGAAGGATTATCTGGTACAGAAGCTGTTTGAACTGGAGTAATGCGGAAAGAGAGATTTGGGAGCGATGAAGAATAGGGTGGTCGTAGGATATGACCTGAATGATGAATATGCACAGATCAGCTATCTGGTATTAGGGGAGAAGGAGCCGGAGACGGTTTCGGTAGTGGCAGGTTCACAGCTTTATAATATTCCGGCAGTGCTCTGTAAACGGAGTGAGGTGAATCAGTGGTTCTACGGAAAGGAAGCCCTTAAGGCAGCAGAGGCAGGAGAGGGCATTTTGGTGACGCAGCTTCTTTCCAGAGCGTTAGGCGGTGAAGAAGTGGAGGTCGGGGAGGAAAAGTTTGATGCGGTAGCCATACTGGCGCTGTTTTTAAAGCGGAGTCTCTCCCTGCTTCATTTTTCCGTCGCGCCAGAACAGATCGAGGCGTTTGTTATTACGGTGGATGAGTTAAACCGGAATGCCATAGAGGTGTTGGAACAGGCGGCATCTGCCCTTTCTTTAAAGCATGGGAAGGTTTATCTGCAGAGTCATATGGAAAGTTTTTACCATTATGTGATACATCAGCCGCAGGAGCTATGGAACCAACAGGTAGGGCTGTTTGATTTTTCGGGCAGTTATATGAAGACCTACCGTCTGGAGTGTAACCGCAGGACGACACCGATGGTTGCTTTTATTGACACGCAGGATTATCCCGGATTTTCCAGAAATACAACGGCGGGAGCGGATAACAGTGCACGGTATGCGGAATGGGACGGACAGCTTGCGCAAGCGGCAGAAAAAATGACGCAGGGCAGGATCGTTTCGACAATCTATCTGATCGGGGAGGGTTTTGACGGCGGCTGGAGCAAACAGTCTTTAAAGCAGCTCTGTCTTGGCAGAAGAGTCTTTCAGGGCAACAATCTTTACAGCAAGGGTGCCTGTTATGGCGCAAGAGAAAAACTGGAAGAGAGTGAAATCGAAAAGCAGTATGTTTTTCTGGGCAATGAAAAGCTGAAGGCGAATGTCGGAATGCAGGTGGTAAAAAGGGGGGAAGATGCC
The DNA here is from genome assembly GCA_012520645.1 of Clostridiales bacterium. Lineage (GTDB taxonomy): Bacteria > Bacillota > Clostridia > Lachnospirales > Lachnospiraceae > JAAYNV01. The sequence goes on from JAAYNV010000023.1 coordinate 10,815, forward strand.
TACTTTGCCCTGATTGATGCAGGTTACAACTGGTTTGAGGTGGAGAAGGAGTGCGAGTTTATCTTAGAGAGCGGCAACAGTTTTGAAATACTTGTGACACCCCTGACCGGGGGCAAGCCAAAAAGTGTGGAAATCGTATTGGAGGGACTGCCGCGCAGAGAACGCGGGACGACCAGGCTGCACATGAACTTCAGACCGGTGGGAGAGAAACGGATTCAGATCCGGGCAGAGGATCTGGGGTTTGGAGATATTGTACCTGCCACTCACCAGATATGGCAGGAAGAGTTTGAAATTTAGAAAAGAAGGGGAACATACCAGAAAGGATAAAGTATGGGCAGAGTATTGCTTTGTGTCGGAAAAAGGACGGAAAAGCCCTATTATATGGAAAAGATATGCAGGCAGGCATACTCGGCAGAAGAATTGTGTTTCCTGATTCGGCAGAATGCGTATTTGTTAGATGAAGGGATCGTGGATAGGAAGCTGACGGACTGGCTGTCTGAGGAATGCGGACTGGAAGAACTGGGCAGAAAGCTGCATGGTTTTATCCGTTCGGGGTGTTCTGTTGCTTCGTTTGTGGCGACGCTGCTTGCAGAAGTGGCTTATTGTACGCCGGAGGAGATTCAGGCGGTGGAGCAGCTTCTAAAAAACAATGCCGGTTTAAGTGGCAGTGAAAAGAAAAAGCTGCATGCGGATTATCTGGTGCAGAATGGCAAATATGCAGCGGCACTTAGGGAGTATGATATGCTGCTTGAGCAGATGGAGGAAGGAGAGCCTCTTCAGGGGAAAATCTGGCATAATATCGGTGTGGCATATGCAGGCATGCACTGGTTTGACAAGGCTGCCTGTGCTTTTGAGACTGCCTATGGAATTTCCGGCAGCCTCCAGGAAAAGAAGGCATATCTTTCTGCACTGCGGATGGGGATGCGGGAAGAGGAATATGTGAAAAAAATTGCAGAAATGCCGGAATACGGTGAACTTTCCCTGGAGCTGGAAAAACAGTTTGCGCAGGCGAAAAGCCAGTGGCCGGCAAGTCAGACCGGAGAAAGCTTTCAGAGAGATACGGCACTGCGGCGGGCAGGACAGAACCGGGAATATTATGAACGGATTGAAGAAATCGTATCGGGATTAAAAGAGAGTTACCGCAGCAGTATGGAATAAAGGTTTAAATAAAAGGAGCAGAATATGGGATTTTTACGTAATTGGTGGAATCGTGTCGCAAAAAAAGAGGATCCTTTTGCAGAGGATGAGGAAGCAGTCTCGGATGAGGAGATACTGGATCGGGAGGCTACGGACTTTGCGGATGAGATACAGAGAAAACGTTATGTGACGCGGTGCCTGGAACAGATGAAGGAAGCGCTTTTTAATGTGGAGAGCCTTTCTGCTGAGTACAATCAGGTTACAGCCTATCTGACCGATATGGAGGAAATTGAAGCACTTCCGGAGGAAGAGAGAGAAAGACTGAATGCAAATGCGAGAGCCATTTCTTCTCTGGAGGATGACCGCGAAAAATATCTGCGAAAGTCGGGCAGGATGAGTGAGGAAAAATTCCGCCTGATGGAAAAGAATGAGCCGGATATTGAGGAGGCGAGAAAGAAACTTGCGGATGCGGAGGAATATCAGGAACTGATCCGAAAGGACCTGCGCAGGCTCGATTCGGAAAAGCATACCTATCGTTACCGGAGGGCAGAACTTCGGGCAGCACTGGAAAATACAAAAGGCATGGCGGTTATCTGTATCTGTGCGCTGGCTGCCGGTCTTTTGATGTTGCTTATCTTACAGGCAGGCTTTGGGATGGATACCCAGATTGGGTATATTCTGCTTGCGGCAGCAGCGGCGGTTGTCATCATGCTGCTTTATCTGCGCCACAGCGAGGCGGCAAAAGAACTGGAGCGGGTCAACCGTCTGATGAATCAACTGATTCTTTTGCAGAATAAGGTCAAGATAAGGTATGTGAACAATACAAACCTTTTGGATTACCTTTGTCTGAAGTACGGGGTGTCTGGCAGTGAGGAGTTAGAACAGCTGTGGGAACAGTATATGAAGGAACTGAAGGAACGGGAAAAATACCATCAGACCAGTGCGGAGTTAGACTATTACCAGTCGGAGCTGGTCAAGCAGCTTAGAAGACTGCGCATCAAGGATCCGGATATCTGGCTGCATCAGACGGTAGCGATCATTGACAATAAAGAAATGGTGGAGATCCGTCATGGCTTTATTATGCGCAGGCAGAAGCTGCGTAAGCAGATGGAATACAATAAGGAGCTGGCAGACAGCGCAAGAGATGAGATCAAATCGCTCGTATCCGAGTATCCCCAGTATGCACAGGAGATTCTGGCAATGGTTTCCAAATATGATAATTGACAACCTCCGATTTAGCGTGATAACATGGGAAAGTGCAGTGTACAATGAACGGAATGAAAAGCATTGTATATTATGGAAGAGGAGGATACGATTATGAAGAAAAAAATGTTGGCAGTGATGCTGGCAGCCATGATGATATTTGCAGTGGCAGGCTGTGGCAGCGAGGTAGCCGAAGAAACAGGGAGAACGACCTTTACCGTAGGATTTGATGCCGAATTCCCGCCGTATGGTTATAAAGATGACAACGGAGAGTATGTAGGCTTTGATCTGGATCTGGCACAGGAAGTATGTAACAGAAAGGGCTGGGAATTAGTCAAGCAGCCGATCGACTGGGATGCAAAGGATATGGAGCTTTCCTCCGGTGCAATCGACTGTATCTGGAATGGCTTTACAATGAATGGCCGTGAGGATCAGTACACATGGTCCGTACCGTATGTGGATAACAGTCAGGTATTTGTAGTCAGTGTGGATTCCGGCATTGCAAAAAGAGCAGATCTGTCCGGTAAGATTGTTGGTGTACAGAAGGAGTCTTCCGCGCTGGCAGCCTTGGAGGATGAAGAAAGTAAAGAAAATCTGGATCTGGCAGCTTCTTTTGCAGATCTGGTACAGTATGCGGATTATAATACAGCCTTCATGGATCTGGAGGCAGGAGCGATCGACGCGGTTGCCATGGACATCGGTGTGGCAAATTACCAGATCGGACAGAGAACAGAGGGAAATTTCGTGATTCTGGATGAGTACTTATCGACAGAGCAGTATGCGGTCGGCTTCTTAAAGGGAAATGATGCGCTGAAGGATGAAGTGGAGAGCACCCTGATGGAGATGGCAGAGGACGGTACCTTTATGGAAATCGCAGAGAAGTACACAGACTTTGGAGTAACAGACTGTGTATGTCTTGGTAAATAATATAAGGATTGGAAAGGCAAGAGGTTATCACGATGAGTATTGCAACGATGGTAGCGGAGCTTGCAAAAGGGATGGTAGTCAGTACGGAGGTCTTCGTACTGACACTTCTTTTTTCGCTTCCGCTTGGATTAATACTTTCTTTTGGAAGGATGTCGGCACATGCGCCGCTTTGTTTTCTGACCAAGATCTATATTTCACTGATGCGTGGGACACCGTTTATGCTGCAGCTTATCGTGGTATACTTTGCACCGTTTTATATTTTCGGTATCAAGATCAGCGCAGGCTACCGTTTTACCGCGGTTATTCTGGCATTTGTGCTTAATTATGCGGCATATTTTGCGGAGATATACCGGGCGGGAATCGAGTCGATTCCGGTCGGACAGTATGAGGCGGCAAAGGTACTGGGCTATAATAAGGTGCAGACCTTCTTTAAGATCATTCTGCCCCAGGTGGTAAAGCGTATTCTGCCGCCGGTTACAAATGAGACGATTACGCTGGTAAAGGACACTTCGCTTGCTTTTGTACTTGCTGTGACGGAGATGTTTACGGTAGCCAAACAGATTGCGGCGAAGGAAGCCAGCATGATGCCGCTGATGGCAGCAGGCGCATTTTACTATATATTCAATCTGGTCGTAGCCATGGTCATGGAGCGTCTGGAAAAGAAGATGAATTATTTCAGATAGGAGGAAAGGTCGTGAATTTTGTAGAAATCAGTCATATGAAAAAGGGCTTCGACGGCCTGCATGTATTAAAGGATATTTCTCTGTCTGTAAAGGAGGGGGAAGTCGTATCCATAATCGGACCCTCCGGTTCCGGCAAATCCACCCTGCTTCGTTGTGCGACGATGTTAGAAAAGATGGATGGAGGAAGTCTTTCTTATCTGGGCAAAAAGGCGGTATGGGAAGAAAACGGAAAATGTGTTTATGCATCCAGAGCGGAAATGAAGGAAATACATAAGCAGTTTGGGCTAGTATTCCAGAATTTTAACCTGTTTCCACATTATACGGTATTAAAAAATATTACGGATGCACCGGTCAGTGTGGATAAGGTTGCGGCAGCCGAAGCGAAGGAGCGGGCAGAGACCCTGCTTGAAAAGCTGGGGCTTGCCGACAAACGGGATGCTTATCCGTATCAGCTTTCCGGGGGACAAAAACAGAGAGTTTCCATCGCGAGGGCATTAGCATTGCAGCCGAAGGTGCTCTTTTTTGATGAGCCGACCTCAGCTCTTGATCCGGAGCTTACCGGAGAGGTTTTAAAAGTGATTAAGGAACTGGCGGCAGAGCATATGACGATGATTATCGTCACACATGAGATGCAGTTTGCCAGAGAGCTTTCCGACCGTATCATTTTTATGGAACAGGGTATCATTCAGGCGGAGGGTACGCCGGATGAGATCTTTAACTGCGAAAATGAGCGTGTTAGGGAATTTATTGGAAAATTTCAGGGGTAGGAATTTTATTTTTGGCACAATGTAGAAAAAACTGCATTGTGCCATTCGCTTATTGATTTTGAAAGATTTGTGCGATATACTACTTTTGAATTGCGGTGAAAGAGCACCGGAGTAGGAACATATTAAGAAAGGTACAGGGTGACAAACAATGAAGAAACTGGATTTACTTTATGAAGGAAAGGCTAAGAAGGTCTATACAACAGAGGATCCGGATGTCCTGATCGTGGATTATAAGGATGATGCGACAGCATTTAACGGATTAAAGAAGGGCACCATCGTTGGAAAGGGTGTTGTCAACAACCGTATGACAAACCATGTGTTCAAGCTTCTGGAAAAGGAAGGTGTACCGACCCATCTGGTAGAAGAGTTAAGTGACAGAGAGACGGCTGTAAAGAAAGTGGAAATTGTACCGCTTGAGGTTATTATCCGTAACGTGGCAGCAGGAAGCTTCTCCAAGAGACTTGGTGTACCGGAAGGAACCGACTTTAAAGAGCCGACAATCGAATTCAGTTATAAGAACGACGAATTGGGTGATCCCCTGATCAACAGTTATTTTGCGGTTGCACTTGGTCTTGCTACATGGGAAGAAATCGAGACGATCAAAAAATATGCGTTTAAAGTAAATGAAGTATTAAAGGCATACTTCTTACAGGCAGGTATCAAGCTGATCGATTTCAAGATCGAGTTTGGTCGTTATCACGGAGAAATCATCCTTGCAGATGAGACCAGTCCGGATACCTGCAGACTGTGGGATGTCAATACCAATGAAAAACTGGATAAGGATCGTTTCCGCAGGGATTTAGGAAACGTAGAAGAGGCTTATAACGAAGTATTTAAACGTCTTGGACTGTAATGGCTGATCTGATTTGACAGCAGGAGGAGCAGATGACAGATAAGATTTATGTGCAGACCGAAGACCAGGACAAATTGAAGGAAGAATGCGGAGTTTTCGGTATCTATGATTTTGACGGAGGCAATGTGGCATCCACGATCTATTACGGATTGTTCGCACTGCAGCACCGGGGGCAGGAAAGCTGCGGTATCGCAGTCAGTGATACAAACGGACCGAAAGGGAAAGTTTTAAGTGCCAAAGACATGGGGCTTTTGAATGAAGCATTCACACCGGAGATATTGGAAAAGTTAAAGGGTGATATCGGAGTGGGACATGTCCGTTATTCAACGGCAGGAAGTTCTACCAGAGAGAATGCACAGCCCTTAGTATTAAACTATGTGAAAGGAACCTTGGGTCTTGCACATAATGGCAATCTCATTAATGCACCGGAGTTAAGAAGAGAACTGGAATATACCGGAGCCATCTTTCAGACGACCATTGACTCGGAGGTCATTGCTTATCATATTGCAAGGGAACGTCTGAATTCTGCGACAGTCGAGGAAGCGGTAAGGCGAGCTATGAAGAAGATCAAGGGAGCGTATTCCCTGATTGTCATGTCGCCGCGCAAACTGATCGGAGCACGTGACCCCTTTGGGTTTAAACCGCTCTGTATCGGTAAGAGAGATAATACTTATATACTTGCTTCGGAAACCTGCGCGCTGGATACCGTCGGTGCGGAGTTTGTCCGGGATGTCCTGCCCGGTGAGATCGTAACGATTTCCCCGGAGAAGGGAATTGAATCCGATACGAGTATGTGTCTGCCAAAATCCGAAGAAGCAAGATGTATTTTCGAGTATATTTATTTTGCAAGACCGGACAGTTATATTGACGGTATCAGTGTTTACAATGCCAGAATGCTGGCGGGAAAATTCCTTGCTATGGATTCCCCGGTGGATGCGGATATCGTAGTCGGCGTACCGGAGTCCGGTAACGTGGCGGCATTGGGCTATTCTTTGGCATCCGGTATTCCGTACGGCACTGCTTTTGTAAAGAATGCCTATGTGGGGCGTACCTTTATCAAGCCGAAGCAGAAAAGCCGTGAAAGCAGTGTACAGGTCAAATTGAATGCCTTGAAAGAGGCGGTTGCCGGTAAGCGGGTCATTATGATCGATGATTCCATTGTCCGTGGCACGACCTCAGACCGCATTGTGCATATGCTGCGGGAAGCGGGAGCAAAGGAAGTACATATGAGAGTCAGTTCGCCGCCGTTTTTATGGCCGTGCTATTTTGGCACGGATGTTCCGGCAAGAGACCAGCTGATTGCCTATAATCGTTCCGTGGATGAGATCAGACAGATCATCGGTGCGGATTCCCTCGGTTATCTGCGCATAGAACGATTGGAGGAAATGGTAGGACATCTGGGGATCTGTAAAGGCTGCTTTACCGGGCGGTATCCTTTAGATCCGCCCAAAGAGGATATCAGAGGAGATTTTGATAAATAACAGAACAGAAAGGAAATGAGATGAGTACAGACAGATACGTTAGCCCCTTATCAGAGCGCTATGCAAGTAAGGAGATGCAGTATATTTTTTCACCGGATATGAAATTCCGTACCTGGAGAAAGTTATGGATCGCGCTGGCAGAGACCGAAATGGAATTAGGACTTTCCCAGAATGGTAAACCGGTCATTACGAAAGAGCAGATTGATGAATTAAAGGCACATGCGGAGGACATCAATTATGACGTAGCAAAGGCACGTGAAAAAGAAGTGCGTCATGATGTTATGAGCCATGTTTACGCCTACGGAAAGCAGTGCCCGAAGGCGGCCGGTATCATCCATCTGGGCGCTACAAGCTGTTATGTCGGTGACAACACAGATATTATTGTCATGACGGAAGGCTTGAAGTTAGTTAAGAAAAAGTTAGTCAATGTCATGAAGGAGCTGGCAGATTTTGCAGATAAATACAAGGCGCAGCCGACTCTGGCATTCACGCATTTCCAGCCGGCGCAGCCGACTACGGTCGGAAAAAGAGCAACACTCTGGCTGCAGGAGTTTTGTCTGGACTTAGAGGATCTGGAGCACGTGCTGGGCAGTATGAAGCTGCTTGGCTCAAAAGGTACGACCGGTACACAGGCATCCTTCTTAGAGCTGTTTGACGGAGATCAGGAGACCATCGACAAGATTGACCCGATGATTGCGAAGAAAATGGGCTTTACACAGTGCTATCCGGTATCCGGTCAGACCTATTCCCGCAAGGTGGATACGAGAGTGGCAAACGTACTGGCAGGTATTGCTGCAAGTGCGCACAAGATGTCCAATGATATTCGTCTGTTACAGCATTTAAAGGAAGTGGAAGAACCGTTTGAAAAGAGCCAGATTGGTTCCTCCGCCATGGCATATAAGAGAAATCCGATGCGCAGTGAGCGTATTGCATCTCTTTCCCGTTATGTAATGATAGATGCCCTGAATCCGGCAATTACCTCTGCAACCCAGTGGTTTGAGCGTACGCTGGATGATTCTGCCAACAAGCGTCTGTCTATTCCGGAAGGCTTTCTGGCAATCGACGGTATTCTTGATCTGTGCTTAAATGTGGTGGATGGTCTGGTCGTATATCCGAAGGTCATTGAGAAGCGTCTGCGCAGTGAACTTCCGTTTATGGCAACGGAAAATATTATGATGGATGCTGTCAAGATGGGAGGAAACCGTCAGGAACTGCATGAACGTATCCGTGAACTTTCTATGGAAGCAGGAAAGAATGTCAAGGTGGAAGGAAAAGAGAACAATCTGCTTGAGCTGATTGCAGCGGACCCGGCGTTTAATATGTCCTTAGAGGATCTTCAGAAGACGATGGATCCTGCCAGATATGTAGGACGTTCGAAAGAGCAGGTGGAGGCTTTCTTAGCCAATGTCATCCGACCTGTTTTGGAAGAGAACAAAGATCTGCTGGGCGTAAAGGCAGAAATCAATGTATAATTTCTACTTATGTCAAGTATAATATTTATTGATTTTACTTATGAGAGATTATCGTGTATAATCATAAAGTAAAAGACAGGATAAGGACGGGTTTTTTACACCCGTCCTTTTATACTTGAAAGGAGCAATATACGATATGGTAAAAGCAGTAGTAGGAGCAAACTGGGGAGACGAAGGAAAGGGCAAGATTACGGATATGCTTGCAAAGGAAGCGGATATTATCGTACGTTTTCAGGGCGGTGCCAATGCCGGACATACGATCGTGAATAATTACGGAAAATTCGCTCTTCATACATTGCCGTCCGGTGTATTTTATGGACATACGACAAGCGTAATCGGAAATGGAGTGGCATTAAATATTCCGGTCCTTTTCAATGAGATTAAATCCATTACAGACAGAAATGTGCCGATGCCGAAGATTCTGGTATCCGACCGTGCACAGATGGTAATGCCATATCATATTTTATTTGATCAGTATGAGGAAGAGAGACTGGGCGGTAAGTCCTTTGGTTCCACGAAGTCCGGTATCGCACCGTTTTACTCTGACAAATATGCCAAGATCGGTTTTCAGGTCAGCGAACTGTTTGATGAAGAACTGTTAAAGGAAAAGACCGTAAGAATCTGTGAAATGAAAAATGTTCTGTTAGAGCATCTTTATCACAAGCCGCTTCTGAATCCGGATGAACTGTTGGAAACACTGCATGAATACCGGAAAATGGTGGAACCCTATGTATGTGATGTGTCCCTGTTTTTAGATCAGGCAATCAAAGACGGCAAAACTATTTTATTAGAGGGACAGCTTGGAACCTTAAAGGATCCGGATCATGGTATTTATCCGATGGTTACCTCATCCTCCACTCTGGCATCCTACGGTGCAATCGGTGCAGGTATTCCGCCTTATGAGATCAAGCAGGTTATAACGGTATGTAAGGCTTATTCCTCTGCAGTAGGAGCGGGCGCATTTGTATCTGAAATCTTTGGAGATGAAGCACAGGAACTGCGTGTACGTGGCGGTGACGGCGGTGAGTTCGGTGCTACGACAGGAAGACCCAGACGAATGGGCTGGTTTGACTGTGTGGCTTCGAAATATGGCTGCCGTATGCAGGGTACAACGGATGTCGCTTTTACGGTTCTGGATGTACTGGGCTATCTGGATGAGATTCCGGTCTGCACAGGCTACGAGATTGACGGTAAAGTTACGACAGACTTCCCGGTAACGCATCTTTTGGAGAAGGCAAAGCCGGTTCTGACGACGCTTCCGGGGTGGAAATGTGATATCCGCGGCATCAAAAACTATGAGGATCTTCCCGAGAACTGCTGCAAATATGTGGAGTTTATTGAGGAACAGATCGGATATCCGATCACGATGGTCAGCAACGGACCGGGCAGAGATGATATCATTTACAGAAAGAGCCCGCTACAAAAATAAGAAGGCTTTCTATGGACAGACAAAAGGTAATTTCTACGGTAAAACAATATGGAATTCTGACCTTTGCCACACTTGTGATGGTAATCGGGGTCTATGTTTTCAAGTTCCCGAATCATTTTTCCTTTGGAGGGGTGACCGGTATTGCGGTCATCCTGAGTGCTGTCTTTTCCCTGTCGCCCAGTGCGTATACTTTTATTATCAATATGGCGCTGCTTCTGGTCGGGTTTGTATTTCTGGGTAAGAGTTTCGGCATCAAGACTGTCTATGTGAGTGTCCTCACTTCGGTGGGACTTGGCATGATGGAATGGCTGTTTCCGATGAGCCAGCCGTTAACAGGGGAGCCGGTATTAGAGCTGATTTTCGCGATTGTCCTTCCGGCATTCAGTTCGGCAATCCTGTTTGATCTGGAAGCATCGGGCGGCGGAACAGACATTATTGCAATGATACTGAAAAAATATACAAGCGTGAATATCGGAACGGCGCTTTTGATCGTGGACCTGGGGATCGTACTGGCTGCCTGTTTTGTATTCGATGCGCAGACTGGTCTGTTTTCCCTATGTGGACTGATGGCAAAATCACTTGTGATAGACGGCGTGATCGAAAATATTAACTTAAGCAAATATTTTACGATCATCTGCGACAATCCGGAACCGATCTGTGATTTTATCACTCACGAGCTGAAACGCAGTGCAACCGTGTATAAGGCACAGGGGGCTTTTTCTCATAAGGAAAAGACGATCATTCTTACTGTGATGAAAAGAAGTCAGGCAGTCCGTCTCAGAAACTATGTGAAACGGACTCAGCCGTTGTCGTTCATTATGATTACGAACAGCAGTGAGATCATTGGAAAGGGCTTTCGGGGGTTTAACTAATGGCAGTCAATCTGGAGTATTACAGAGTATTCTATTATGTGGCGAAATGCGGCGGGTTAACCGGGGCCGCAAAAGAGCTGGCGATTTCCCAGCCGGCGGTCAGTCAGTCTGTCAAGCAGTTAGAAAGACTGCTTGGGGTGAGTCTTTTTACACGGCGTGCCAAAGGCGTGGAACTGACCAAGGAAGGCGAACTGCTGTTAGCATATGTATCGAAGGGATATGAGCAGATAAGATTGGGAGAGCAGAGACTTAGGCAGATGCAGAACATGGAGCTTGGAGAGATTCGCATTGGAGCAAGCGATATGACGTTACAATTCTATCTGCTTCCTTTCCTGGAGAGATTTCATGAGAAATACCCGGGGATCAAGGTCATGGTTTCCAATGCGCCGACACCGGAAACCTTAAGCCGTCTGCGGGACGGACAGATTGATTTTGGTGTGGTCAGCACACCGTTTGAGGCGGGTGAGGAGCTGGAAGAGACTGCGGTGCGGGAAATTGAAGATATTTTTGTGGCCGGCAGACGCTTTATCCAGTATAAAAATCGTATGTTAGACCTTGCGGAGTTAGAAAAGCTTCCAATCATATCCCTGGAGCGGGAGACAAGTACACGCCGGTATATGGACGAGTTTCTTGCCGGGCACGGAGTGACGCTGTACCCGGAATTTGAACTGGCAACCAGTGATATGATCGTGCAATTTTCCTTAAGAAGTCTGGGAGTGGGAAGTATTGTACGGGACTTTGCACAGGACTATATTGATTCGGGCAGGCTGTTTGAACTCCGTTTTAATCAGATCATACCAAAGCGGAGATTCTGTGTGGTAACGGAAAAGAAGAATCCGAAACCTGCGGCAGCGAGGGAACTTTTATCCATGATTTACCAGACGATAGAATAGGAAAGGCATGAATTATAAAATGATTAAAACAGTTATTTTTGATATCGGTAATGTGTTGGTGGACTATAGCTGGCGGGAATTTTTTGATCAATTCAAGCTGCCGCCGGATATTTACGAACGTCTTACCAGAGCAACGGTTTTGAATGAAGACTGGAATGAGTTTGACCGTGGTGTACTTACGACGAGGCAGGTACTTGATCTTTTAAAAGAAAACGATCCACAGATCGGTGATGTGATCGACAGGGTCTTTGAAAATGCCAATGGACTGGTAACCCGCAGGGATTATGCGATTCCCTGGATCAAGGAACTGCAGGCAAAGGGCTGTCGGGTTCTGGTGCTTTCCAATTTTTCAGAAAAGGCACTGCAGGACTGTGCGGATGCCATGGACTTTCTTGCGTATGTAGACGGCGGGATTTTATCCTATCGGGAAAAGGTCATAAAGCCCATGCCGGAAATCTATGAACGGTTGATTGCGCAGAATGATCTGATACCGCAGGAGTGTGTATTTCTGGATGATCTGCAGCAGAATCTGGACGGTGCTGCTGCTTTTGGAATTCATACTATTTTATTCAGGACAAAGGAACAGGCAGAAGAAGAACTGAGAAAGCTGGGGGTATAAAATACCTCTGGCTTTTGGATTTGTACAATTTAAACAAATACAATTAAGATAAAATGTCAAAATAAACAAAATAAACGAAGGGTATTGACTTTGTTTAAGATAATTGTTACAATAAGAACAACTTAAAAAAGTAGTTAAGTAACAGATGTTTAGAAACAGGATTGTGACTGGTAGTGCAGGCAAGACCGGATTTTATAAGTTAATCAGTAGAGTTATGGTTGATTTATAAGATTTGGTCTTTTTTATTTTCGGAGGCAGAAGGGAAAGGCTGTTTACTATGAAGGTTTTAAAAGTCATTAACAATAATGTAGTGACGGTCATAGATGATAGGGGGAAGGAAGTTATCGTGACCGGATGCGGTATCGGTTTTGGAAAGAAACCGGGGCAGTCGGTGGATGAGAGTAAAGTAGAAAAGATTTATCGGATGGAAAGTGAAGAATCACTGGAGAAGTTTAAGGAACTGCTAAAAGGACTGCCGTTAGAGCATATTCAGGTGTGCAATGAGATTATCGCATTTACCAAAGAAAGCCTGAGCATGCCGATCAATCAGAATATATATATCACGCTGACAGATCATATCAGTTTTGCGATTAACCGGTATAAAGAAGGAACGTTTTTTAAAAACGCCCTGACCAATGAAATCCAGTATTTCTATCCGGGGGAATATGCAATTGGGAAGCATGCACTTGATCTGATCGAGAAAAAGACCGGAATCCGGCTGCCGGAGGATGAGGCATCCTCCATTGCCAATCATATCGTGAATGCGGAACTGAACTTAAAGGTTAGTGATTCTTTCCGTCTGATTACGGCGGCACAGAAAATTCTGGATATGATGCAGAAAGAGATGTGGTTTCCGGAGGAAGAAACCTATGAGAGAAGGCTGTTCCTTACGAATCTGAAGTTTCTGGTGCATCGTGTCATGTTTGGAACCAGAAAAAATGTGGAGGATCCGAAATTGTCTGATTTTATCCGTAACAATTACCGGACGGAATATGAACAGGCAGAGAAGGTCAAAGACTTTTTATGGGAGGAATACCAGTGTGAAATGCAGCCGGATGAAGTAATCTATCTGGCGCTGGATATAAAACGATTAAGAGAAAATTCAGAAAGGAAGGATGATACATATGGGATTATTTGATAAGCTGCTTGGAAAAAGCGGAAAGGAATTTGTGATCGGTGCTCCGGTAGAAGGAGAATGCGTGCCGATCAGCGAGGTGAGTGATCCTACCTTTGGTGAGGAAATTCTGGGAAAAGGAATTGCCATTCGTCCGGCAAACGGACTTATCAAGGCTCCGGCAGACGGTATCGTGAGCACAGTCTTTCCGACCGGGCATGCAGTCGCCATTACAACGGAAGACGGAGTAGAGATTCTGGTACATATTGGTCTGGATACCGTATCCCTGAATGGAGAAGGCTTTACGAAGCATGTAGAGGAAGGACAGAAGGTCAAAATGGGAGATCTTTTGATTGAAGCAGATCTTGCCAGAATTGGTGAAAAATATGATACGATTACGCCGGTTGTCATCTGTAACACTTCGGATTATAAGGAAGTGAACGGTGAGACAGGAAAGCAGGTTGTACCGGGAGATGTCGTAATCCGCGTTATACCGCAGTAATTGAAATGAATTTAAGAGACATAAGTGTCTCTTGAAGATACAGAGTCCCTGTAGCTAGGGCAGGGGCTCTGCCCTCCTGTTTTAGCCCGGTGCATCATAGCCGACTTTTTATGGGAGAAAATGAAAAAGCATAGGGTAATAGAAGGAGAGGAAAGGAAGGTAAGTTATTATGATGAAATACTTACAGAAATTAGGAAAATCTTTGATGCTCCCGGTTGCATGTCTTCCGGTTGCAAGTATTCTGATGGGTATCGGTTATTGGATCGACCCTACCGGATGGGGCGCAAACAATGTGGTTGCAGCATTTTTATTAAAGGCAGGCGGTGCCCTGATTGATAACATGGCAATTCTGTTTGCAATCGGTGTCGGCGTTGGTATGTCTGACGATAGTGACGGTACTTCCGGTCTGGCAGGACTCGTTTCCTGGCTGACGATTACCACACTGCTTGCACCTGGTGCAGTTGCATTCTTTAAAGGGTGTGACGTGGCAGAGGTTCCGGCAGCGTTCTCAAAGATTCAGACACAGTTTACCGGTATTCTGGCTGGTTTGATCGGTGCAACCTGTTATAATAAGTTCAAAGGAACAAAGCTTCCGGACGCATTATCTTTCTTCAGTGGTAAGAGATGCGTTGCCATTGTAACAGCAGGATGCTCTATTATTGCAGCACTTATTATGTTCTTTATCTGGCCGGTTATTTACGGCGGACTGGTTTCCTTTGGTGAAGCTATCGTAGCAACTGGCGGTATCGGCGCAGCTATTTACGCTTTCTTAAACAGACTTTTGATTCCGTTTGGTCTGCACCACGCATTAAACTCCGTATTCTGGTTTGATGTAGCAGGCATCAACGACCTCGGAAACTTCTGGTCCGGCGAAGGTGTGCTGGGACAGACAGGTATGTACATGACAGGCTTCTTCCCGGTTATGATGTTCGGTCTTCCGGCAGGTGCGTTAGCTATGTATCATACCGCAAAAGATAAGAAGAAAAAAATTGCAGCAGGTGTATTATTTGCAGGTGCTTTATCTTCCTTCTTTACAGGTGTTACAGAGCCGCTTGAATTTGCATTCATGTTCTTAGCTCCTGGTCTGTATGTATTGCATGCAGGTTTGACAGGTGTTTCTGCACTGATCTGCTACTACTTACCGGTAAGAAGTGGTTTCAACTTCTCCGCTGGTCTGGTTGACTGGGTACTCAGCTTCAAGGCACCGATGGCTCAGAATCCGTGGATTCTCATTCCGGTTGGTCTGGTATTTGCAGTAATTTATTATGTATTGTTCCGTGTTGTGATCACCAAGTTTGATCTGAAGACTCCGGGACGTGAGGACGATGATATTTCGGATGCAGAAATGAATGTACAGCTTGCAAACAATGACTTTACAACAGTTGCAAGAATCGTTCTGGAAGGTCTGGGCGGTAAGGAAAATGTGAAGTCTCTGGATAACTGTGTAACAAGACTTCGTCTGGAAGTAAAGGATTACACGGCAGTGGATGAGAAGAAGATCAAATCTGCAGGAATATCCGGAATCATTCGCCCGAGCAAGACTTCGGTTCAGGTTATTGTAGGAACCAAGGTACAGTTTGTGGCAGATGAAATGAAGAAGATGTTATAAGATTCAGCAGTGATTGGTATATAGCTGAATGGAAAAGAATAACCTAGCAGGGCAGGAAAGATTTCTGCCGAAAGGAGTATCGTTAAAGCGATGAGAATTTATAGAGCAAAAGACTATAAAGATATGAGCAGAAAAGCAGCCAATATTATTTCTGCGCAGATTATTATGAAGCCGGATTGCGTACTAGGACTGGCAACAGGATCGACACCGATCGGCACTTACGAACAGTTGGTAGAGTGGTATAAAAAGGGAGATCTGGATTTTTCCGGTGTAACTACGGTTAATCTGGATGAATACAAAGGACTTCCCAGAGACAATGAGCAGAGTTACTACTATTTTATGCACGATAAACTGTTTGGTCATGTGAATATCGATCTGGCAAGAACCCATCTGCCGGATGGTATGGAGCCGGATTCAAAAAAAGGCGTGTGAAGATTACAATCATATTATTCATTCGCTGGGAGGGATTGATTTACAGCTTTTAGGTCTGGGACATAACGGTCATATCGGCTTTAACGAGCCGGGGTTGTCATTCGAGACAGAGACGCATTGCGTGGATCTGACAGAAAAGACGATGAAGGCGAACCAGAGGTTTTTCACATCGCTTGACGAGGTGCCCAGGCAGGCCTATACAATGGGAATAAAAACAATCATGCAGGCAAAGAAGGTTCTGATGGTAGTAAGCGGCAGTGATAAAGCGCAGATTTTACATGATGCGTTTTTCGGACCGGTGACTCCGCAGGTTCCGGCATCTATTCTGCAGATGCACAAGGATGTGAGTATTGTGGCGGATGAAGAGGCGTTGGCACTGATTCCCGAAATCTGAAAAAGTATGATAGAATAGGGTAAATAACGGCTGGCACTTTTTGCGACTATCCCCATGTTAACAGAAGACTCCCGGCATACCAAACGGTATGCCGGGAGTTTTTCTGCGCGGTTTTTAAAGAGATTTAAGGAGTTGTTAAGAATTCGGAAAGACTCTGGCAAAGACTTATAACGGACAATTTTCTATAATAATATCAGATCATGGAAGGGAGAAAATAGAATGAGTGATATTATTTTAAGAACGGAAAAGCTTTGCAAAAGCTTTTCAACAGGTGGAAATCAGCAGCATGTGCTCAAAAATATTGATCTTGAGATTCGGAAAGGCGATTTTACCATTATTATGGGAAGTTCCGGTTCCGGAAAGTCAACATTACTGTATGCGCTGTCAGGAATGGACAGACCTTCTTTAGGAAAGGTGGAATTTCAGAAAAGGGATATTTCGAAATGCACCAATGATGAACTGGCAGTTTTTCGGCGTGATAACTGCGGCTTTGTATTTCAGAGCATCTATTTACTGGATAACATGAGTGCTTTGGATAATGTCCTGACCAGTGCCTTGTTAAAGAGAAAGAGCAAAAAGGAGGTATTGGAAGAAACAAAGCAACTGCTTAAAAAAGTTGGAATTGATGAAAACAGCTGGAATAAATTTCCGTCACAGATGTCCGGAGGAGAGTGCCAAAGAGTGGGAATTGTACGGGCACTGATCAATCATCCCAGAATTGTATTTGCGGATGAACCGACGGGAGCCTTGAATTCAGCCTCTGGGCAGGCGGTCCTAAATATTCTGACCGAGGTGAATAGAGAGGGGCAGAGTCTGGTTGTGGTAACGCACGATATAAAGACAGCAATGCGTGGAAACCGTATTTTATATATTAAGGATGGAAATATCAGGGGAGAATTGAATCTGCCATTTTATGAAGAACAGGAAACGGAAAAGCGGCGCAAAGAGGTACAGCTGTTTCTGGAACAGATGGGATGGTAGTTAAGAGGAGCAATGAAATGAAAATTTGGAGACTGACTTTATTTAATCTGAAAAAAAGGAAGGGGACCAGTGTTTCCCTACTGCTTCTGATATTTATAGCCACATTATTTTTATGTATCGGGCTGAATATCATGACGGGAGCAAGGAACATTTATAAAATTAATCATACGGCATTGAATGAACCGGATAACTGTTACATATGTTCGCAGAGTATGTTTCGAAAGGAGTATTATGAGTTTCTAAAAAATAATGAGTTGACTGAGAAATCAGAATGTATCAGGGTGATCGGAATGACGGAGGGAGAGATTCCTTATGATGGAGGAACGATTGAGATTGCTTTGATGTTTCAGAACTATGATGAACAGGGGAAATTTTTCAGTCCGGTTTTTACCGATCTGACAGAGGTGAGTGCAGAAAAGGCAATCTATGCACCGGAGACCTTAAGACAGTATGGATTTGCATCCGGGGATATGCTTACTATCGGCTATAAGGGTAATCAATATAAATTTCAAATTGCGGGATTTTTTCAGACCACCTGTTTTGGAATCATCCATACAGGAGGACTGCGGTTTTATCTTCCGCAGGAGAATTATGAAGGATTGAAACAGGAGATTGGAGAATGCTATGCCATGCTGGCATCAGCCGAAAGTTATAAGAACTCCTATGAACTGGATATGGAACTGAAGGACTATATCCGTAAAAATGCAGACAGTATTACAAAAACAGAAATGGTTATTTGGGGAAATGCTTTGGAATGTGAAGGGGCTTATTCCTATATGGGGATTATTATGGCGGCAATTCTACTTGGATTTTCCGTGATCATTACGATTATTTGTCTGCTTGTAATCCGCTTTCGGATTCATAACACGATTGAAACGAGCATGGTTCAGATCGGAACACTGCAGGCACTTGGTTTTAAAGCCGGAGAAGTTATTTCGGTTTATGTGTTGGAATATGTATTGATTTCAACGGTTGGGGCATTAGCAGGTATTTCAGCAAATTATATGGTGCTTCCTGTTTTTGGAAAGGCATTGGAAGGAATTTACGGACTATCATGGAAGTTCTTTGGTCATCTTGAAAAGGATGTATGCTGTCTGCTCTTCTGTATTCTTCTTTCCGCAGTGTTGAGTTTTTTTCCGCCAGAAGGATATATAGTTATGCACCGGTCATAGCATTGTCGGGGGGAATCAAAAGTCACAGCTTCCGTAGAAATTTTTTTCCACTTCATCAGGGGAAGCATACGCAAGTCAGACTGCAACTGTGTTTATGGGGGAGCATTTGGAGGTACTTTCAAAGGAATCAGCTGGACTTATGATGCAGAATGAATATGATTTGACAGAGTATCGGAGGGCAGAGGGAGACAGTAACCAGAAATACGGGCTTGGATTTGATGGAACAGAGGATTTTATTTTTGACTGTTACGGAATAAAATCGGTTTCCAAAGGTGGTGACCTGCATTTTCAGCATGCGAATCTGACGATTCTGCCGGAAGAGAAGCTGTCATGTGCCGTGACTTGTTCTGGGGGAAATTCTTTCTACGCTCAGATGATGGCACAGGAGATTCTGCTGACGGTACTGGAGGAACAGGGAAAAATAGAAAGAGGTGATACAGAGGTCAGTGTAAAGAGTATTTCAGAGGGATATGAGCAGCTTGCGAAGCAAAAGATTCCCGATTCTTTGAAGACCTATGCGGGAAATTATGCAGCGGGAGACTGTATGGTGGAACTGAGTTTTCCGAATGAGTTTACTTTGCAGCTCAGGAAACTGGATGAGACGGGAACAGATACACAGACCTATACTTATCGGGAAAATGGGTGGTTTACCGGAGTAATGGGAAAATACATCTTTGCCGGTATGGATACTGCCCAGAATGGCAGTACCGGAATCAGCAGACTGAAGCTTTGTACAGAGCAGGATGGAAGTCGTTATTTCATAAGCAATGGTTATATGGAGACAGCCGGATTCCCAACACAGGCACTGAGTACAGTGGCTGCAGTCAGAGTGGAGGAAAAAAGACTTGGAAAGGATATTTTAAAGGCATGGGATAAGCGCATTGGCAAGCAGTATTTTCTGGTCAATGCCCTGCCCGCCAGCGAGGACTATGATCTGGGAGATAATGTGTCTTTCTGGTTTGAGGAAAGTGGCGTGGCAGGATTTTTGCGACCAAAGAGCGGCATGCTACAGGTCATGGAGCTTGTGGATAAAAACAGATTGAAAACGGCAAAGCTTGAAAGGGACATGACGGAGGGGTATGTATCGAAAATGGGAGATACCGAATATATACAATTTGACATAGGACATGTTTATGCAGGAGAAGAGATTCTTCAGGATTTTCCTGATTCTGATACAACGGTCATCATGGACGCATCAGAGGAAACCAAATGGTATAAAATTCCGCAGGAAATGACAGGAAAGAGAATAGAGGTACAGATAGAGGAGGGGACTGCGATTTTCTTTTATGACCAATACATGAATCTGATATACTCTACTCATATGCTGAATGCGGGAAAGCAGATTTCCCTGCCAAAGGAAGGGTATGCGGCATTTGCGGCAGAAAAAGGAAAGAAATGTGAGATTTTGTTTCTGGATGCACAATAGAGCACTGAAATATGTTATGATAGGACGGTAAGAGATAGAAATTCGTATTGTATCCGGCTGTTAAGGAGGGAATTGGATGGAATATCAGGTTCTGATCATTGATGATGAACAGGAGATTGCAGAGTCGACTGCAGAATACTTTAATATGTTTGATATTCCGACTGCGTATGCTACCAGCTATGAGGAAGGAATGGAGTTTTTAAGGAAGTACCATGTACAGCTTCTACTGCTTGACATCAATCTGGGAGAGCGTTCGGGTTTTGAATTTTGTAAGAAAATCCGGCATCAACTTGACATTCCCATTCTCTTTATCAGTGCAAGAACCAGTGATGACGATGTGCTTACGGCTTTAAATATCGGTGGGGACGATTACATTAAGAAGCCTTATACATTAAATGTACTGTTGGCAAAGGTCAAGGTGGTGCTGAAGCGGTATGGAAAAGCAGTACCGGAGTCTCAGACAATATCAGAAAACGTATTGGAGAGGGGAAATGAGATTCTGGAGCTGGATCATAACTTTCATCAGATTTATGTAGGCGGTTCTCCCATCAAGGTGCGCGAGATGGAATACCAGCTTCTTACCTACCTGGTACGGAATAAAGGCAGAGTGATTTCGAAAGAAGAACTGTTGGACAAGGTCTGGGGTAATCATTATGTGGGGGAGGGAACTCTTGCGGTTCACATAAGGCATTTGAGAGAAAAAATCGAGGAAAATCCCAATGAACCGAAATATATTAAAACAGTATGGGGTATCGGATATGTCTTTCAGGAATAAACGTTTTGGAATAGTAATCTGTTTGTTACTTTTCATCAATCTGGCAGTGGATCTGTATTTGATTGGGTGGATGAAAGCACCAGTGGATATAGAATGTGATATAACGGAGACAAACCGTATTTACCATGAGGTTTACAAGAATCTGGATACGCCGGAGAACTTAAACAGGAAATCCTTTTTCTATCCGTTTTGCGTGGTGGATGGAGAAAGACAGGTGCTGTATCAGTCGGAAGAAATTTCTGCCAGAAGTGTGGAGGATGCTATACAGGGAGGCTACGCATATTATGAACTTGATGGTCGGAGATTGCTGATCATTGACACAAGACAAGAGGAAAGTATCATACGACAAAGAAGGAGTATAGCTACTGTGGCTGCTATTCTCCTTTTTGTGGTATCAGTAGCAGGAGCGGTATATTGGGGGTATCTGTATTATATTATTCTTCAGCCATTTGCAAGGCTCAAGAATTTTGCATCATGTGTGGCAACCGGAAACCTGGATATACCTCTGGAAATGGATCGGGGGAGAGTATTTGGGCTGTTTACGGAGAGTTTTGATATTTTGCGGGAGGAATTAAAGAAATCCAGGCAGAGGGAATATGAAGCGAATGTCAGTAAGAAGGAACTTGTGGCTGGTCTTAGCCATGACATTAAGACACCGGTAACCTCGATCAAGCTCATGAGCGAGGTGTTGATGGTAAAATATAAGGGAAATGAGATTGAAGAAAAGATTTGCTCTATATATAATAAGGCAGATCAGATTGATGCTCTGGTTACGGATATGTTCCATGCTACGTTAGAGGAGCTTGGGGAACTCAAAGTAAACTGCAGAGCGGTAAGCAGCAGCCAGCTTGCACAGATCATAGTGGATGCTGATTTCAAAAAGAGAGTGGAAAAAATTCCGGAGATCCCAGACTGTCTTTTAAATATGGATATCTTAAGAATACAGCAGATTATTGGAAATGTAATAAACAATTCCTATAAATATGCCGATACAAGGCTAGAAGTATGTTTTCGTTTTGAACAGCATTTTTTGTATATGCGCATCAGGGATTTCGGACCGGGGGTTTCGGAGGATGAACTGCCGCATATTTTTCAGAAATATTATCGCGGGAAGGATGCGGAAAGAAAGGAAAAATCGGGAGCGGGTCTCGGACTTTTTTGTGTAGGGATTTTATGGAGCGGATGAACGGCAGGATTGCAGCTTTTAATGAAAAGGATGGGTTCTCGATCGAGGTTGGTATTCCGCTTGTCTGAGATGGAATACAAAACCCCCAGCATACGCCTTTGCATGCCGGGGGCTTATAAGGGAGGATAAGTATTATATTTTCTCTTTTGTATAAATAATCAAAGGAGGGGGTTCCGATGATTAGTAATAGTATGGACCGTAAAAAACAGAATTATACAGATAATAAATATTTTTATCAGAAAATTTTTAAACTGGTCATTCCGATCGCTTTACAGAATCTGCTCAGTGCGGCAGTCAATTCGGCGGATGTGATCATGCTTAATTATGTGGGACAGTCCTCGATTTCTGCGGTATCGCTTGCAGCGCAGTATGCAAGCATACTGTTTATGGTCTATTATGGACTGGGAACCGGGGCAACTATGCTCTGTGCGCAGTATTACGGAAAGAAGGATTTTTATGCGATAAGGATAGTGGAGGGAATCGCCCTTCGGTTTTCAATGACGGTTTCGGTGTTGTTTGCGGCAGCCGCTCTTTTGATTCCAAAACAGATGATGCAGCTTTTTACATCGGATGCAGAGTTGATCGGGCTGGGAGCTTCTTACCTGCGGATTTTGAGTGTCAGCTATCTGTGCTGGGGACTGACTGAGGTCTATCTGGCAGTACTGCGCAGCATGGGCAGAGTCGCCATCAGCACGGTGCTAAATACACTGGCATTTTCTCTGAACATTTTTCTCAATGCCGTCTTTATTTTCGGATTGTTCGGAGCGCCGAAGCTGGGAGTTGTGGGAGTAGCGTTAGCAACGTCGCTGTCGCGTCTGACAGAGCTTGCGGGCTGCTTTATCGTGTCGGCAAAAAGCACGGATGTGAAACTTAAGTTTTCGTATTTGTTCCAGAAAAATAAGCTGCTGTTTCAGG
Organism: Clostridiales bacterium; assembly: GCA_012520645.1. GTDB lineage: Bacteria > Bacillota > Clostridia > Lachnospirales > Lachnospiraceae > JAAYNV01. The sequence goes on from JAAYNV010000023.1 coordinate 33,657, forward strand.
ATTTTGTGCGGCTTTCCCTTCCGGCGCTGTTAAATGATGTGTCCTGGGGTGTGGCATTTTCAACTTACTCCATTATTCTTGGGCATCTTGGAAATGATGTGGTGGCTGCTAATTCCTTTGTGGTGGTCGTACGAAATTTCGGAACGATACTCTGCTTTGGCGTAGCGAGTGCGGGCGGTATCCTGCTTGGTAATGTCATTGGAGAAAACCGGATGGAGGATGCGAAGCGGTATGCCACACAGCTTATGAAACTGACGGTTGCCAGCGGACTGATCGGAGGAGTTTTAATACTGGCAGCGTCCCCTCTGGTGCTCCGGTTTGCATCGGTATCTGATACGGCACGACACTATCTGAAGGTAATGCTTTTTATCAATTCTTATTATGTCATGGGAGCAGCGGTTAATACGACGCTCATTGCCGGAGTCTTCCGGGCAGGCGGAGACAGTAAGTTTGGAATGATCTGTGATACGGTAGATATGTGGTGTTATGCGGTGCCGCTTGGATTTTTGGCTGCTTTTGTCCTAAAGCTGCCGGTGCTGTGGGTGTACTTTTTGCTTTGTACTGATGAGTTTGTGAAATGGCCCTGGGTTATTAAGCGTTATCGCAGCGGAAAGTGGCTTAAAAACATTACAAGGGAGAATTTGGAAGAGGATGCGCAAGCAGGAGCGCAGCTTCCCTGATACACAGGAGGGTTTGCAGATACCGGTATAACATGGCTGCCGGAAGTTCTGGACTTTCCGCAGGTTTTAGTATATACTATAGTCTGGATATGCGAAAAAAGCGCATCAGAATTTATACGAATAAGGATGGACAAGTATTATGGCATTATTAGAACAGTGGAGAGATATGGCTTATTCTGAGAAAGCCAATAAAGGAGATTTACAGAGACTTTGGAGTGCATATTTTCAGCAGGAAAGAGACATTTATGCAGAGCTTTTAAAGAATCCGGACGAGGTAGTGACCGGAACTGTTAAGGAGCTGGCTGAGAAATACAGCGTGGATATCATGACCATGACAGGTTTTCTGGATGGTATCAATGACAGCTTAAAGGAAGCCAATCCGATTGAGGAGATGGAGGAGGATACGCAGGTAAACCTTGGATTTGACAAGGAGCTTCTCTATAAGAACATGGTAGCTGCAGAGGCAGACTGGCTCTATAACTTACCCGAGTGGGATGCGATTTTCGATGCAGATACAAAGAAGGCGCTTTACAAGGAGCAGAAGTCCTCTACTACGGTTGTAAAGGGAGATAAGGTATATCCGAATGATCCGTGTCCGTGCGGAAGCGGCAAGAAGTATAAAAAGTGCTGTGGTAAAAACGCATGATGCAGAGCCGGATTGAAGATGCAGTAAAGCTGTTTGAGGATGGCTTTGGATGTTGTCAGGCCGTATTTGCAACCTATGCGGATTTGTTCGGAATGGACAGGGAAACCGCTGTAAAGCTTGCAGGACCGTTAAGCGCCGGAATCGGCAGGATGCGGGAGGTGTGCGGTGTGGTAAGTGCCATGGCGATGCTGACCGGTTTAAAGCAGGGCTTTACCGATCCGTCAGATGAAGCAGGAAAGACTGCCGCCTATGAAAAGGTGCGTACTATGAGCGACCGTCTGAAGAAAGAGATGGGCAGTATTATATGCAGAGAATTGCTTGGTTTGGAGGAGCGGGAAGAGAGTGCGAAGCCTGCACAGCGCACTCCGGAATATTATGCCACACGTCCTTGCAGCCGGATGGTGGCAGCTGCAGCTAAAATAATAGAAGAAGAGTTATTGCTGGATGATTTCATGTAAGAAAGAGCAGATGCCTTTATAGGGTGTCTGCTTTTTTTAATTCACACTTGACAAGTATTATAAAATATATTATAACGATGATATAAAACGGCGTTACAAAACAGTAGTATTAAATAATGACAAAGGAGAGGAGAAGATTCATGCCACCAAAACCAAAATTTACCAAGGAAGAGATTGTAGAAACTGCGTTTCGTATGACAAAGGAAAATGGATTTAATTCTGTAACGGCACGAGAGCTTGGAAAAAAATTAGGAACCTCTTCCACTCCAATTTTTACGGTTTTTAAAAATATGAATGAAGTGCGGGAGTCGGTCAGAGAATTAGCTATGAAAGAATTTGAGAAATATGTAGCGGATATTCTGGAGTATACTCCTGCATTTAAAAAGTTTGGTGTTCAGATGATTCAATTTGCGTTAGAGGAGCCACAGTTGTTCAGGGTTCTTTATATGGAAGAGAATGAGGAGAGCAAATCTTTTGAAGAAATGCGAAAGGAGCTGGGAACGTTGGCGGATAGATGTCTGGAACTGATACAGAAGGATTATTCGGTATCCGAACCGGAAGCAGAACAGATATTCCGACAGGCATGGGTTTTCACATTTTCTATTTGCGTATTATTGGTCAACAAGATTTGTCATTTTTCATCCGAGGAAATTATTGAGATGATGGGATTACAATTCCAGGGAACTCTGTTACTGATAAAAACAGGTCAATATGTTCGAATGGATGTGACGGAAAAAAAGAATGAAAAGAATGAAAAGAAAAAAGATACTAAGAATAGTTTTTAGCTGTCTGATTATTGTGCTGCTGTCTGCAGGTGCAGGTGTATGGGCTATGTTTGGCGAAAAAGTCCATGCGGCTACTACGGTGGAAAAGGTTACAGATGGACTTTATATGATGGAGTATGAAGGGGATTACGGATTTGATACCTTTTTAGAGCAGGGTGGTGCTTCCTCAAATGAGGAAATGGCAGGATATATTATGTCGTTTTTGTCCGGCGGACTTTATAAACACAATACGGTAGAACTGGCAGAGCCGGATTACGGCTGCAGTACGCTTTTTGTGGAAGGCAATGGTGAATACCTATTCGGCCGTAATTATGACTGGGAAGACTGCAGTGCCATGATCGTACATACAAAGCCGGAGAATGGTTATGAATCCTATTCCACCTGCTGTCTGGATTTCCTTGGATTTGGAGAGAATTGGAAGCCGGAGGATTTTTCGGACCGTTATATGGCATTAGCAGCTGTTTACGTGCCGCTTGATGGAATGAATGAGATGGGGCTTTGTGTAGCGGATCTGATGGCGGGAGACAGTGAGGAAACCGACCAGATGACAAATCAGCCGGACCTTACAACGACGACTGCAATTCGTCTGATTCTGGATCATGCAGCAACAGTGGACGAGGCGGTTGCCTTATTGGAGCAGTATGATATGCATTCTGTAATCGGAACAGCCCATCATTTTGCGATAGCGGATGCCAGTGGAAAATCAGTGGTTGTGGAATATGTGTCAGGGGAAATGGTCGTAACGCAGACAGATATTGTGACCAACCATTATTTGTCAGAGAAAAAATATGGAATCGGCAGTGAACAGTCCCATAAGCGTTTTGATACACTGACAGTACTCAAACAGGACTATGAAGAGATGAAAACAGAAGGAAAACTCGCAGAGGGCGCAGAGGATTGTTTTGAACTGAAAAAGTGCATGCAGACTGTAGCACAGAGCAATTATCCGGGTGAAGAACAGACACAGTGGACTGTCCTGTATCATACGGGAGCGCTTTGTCTGGAATTTTACCGGCGGGAGCAGTATGAAACAGGCTATCGGTTTGAACTTCGCTCAAAGGGAAAGATGATGGTCATAACAGGCAGTGAAGAAGAGGCATCTGACGTGCAGGAAGCGGAGCGTCAGAAAATAGAAATCTGGGTGGATGAAAATGTGGTATATTCCACCTCGGATCTGAAAGAAGTCGGAGATATTTTAAAGGGAGTTGATATGCCGCAGTGGAAGCAGATTGCAGAGCTTCCCGTGGATAGTATAGCAGTCTGCACCTTAAGAAAGTATCAGTCTCTCCAACAAATGAAGAATGAAATGGTAGAAACCGGACGATGGAAACTGTTCCAATCGGAAGAAAACTATTATTTGACAGTGCAGACAGACGCAGAGAAAAGAGATGAGGTTTATATGGTATCGAAAAATACCGGTAAATTTCTTTTGCGGTATTGTAAGCCGTAGCATGCCGGAGAGGAGAAACAAAGGAAGATGGAAGTTACGATTATAAAGAATTACAGAGAAAATGAAATGTTGCGATGCAGCTTTTGTGAACTTGCAATGAAGACTTTTGGAATTGATTTTGAAAGCTGGTATGAGAATGGATTCTGGACAGACAGATACAATCCATATTCGGTTTTGCTGGATGGTAGGATTGTAGCGAATGTTTCCGTCAATCGCATGGAAATGTACACACCCGGAAAAACATTTCATTTTATACAGCTTGGTACGGTTATGACTGATGAGAAGCATCGAAACAAGGGATATATTCGCATGCTGATGGAAGAAATTTTCCGGGACTATGAGAAGAATACGGACGGATTTTATTTGTTTGCCAATGACACAGTTTGTGAATTTTATCCGAAGTTCGGGTTTGAACCGGCACAGGAATTTCGAATGGAAAAGCATGAAAAGGCAGAAGAGTGGTCAGCAGATGTTTCGGAGGCATGTTATGTACCGTTAGCGACATGGGAGGATTGGGACGCATTTCAGGGGCATATAGAGAGAAGTGTTCCAAACAGTCGTTTCGAAATGCGGGATAATGCACAGTTAGCCATGTTTTATCTGTCAAGCGTTATGAAGGACAACTTGTATTATGTGGAATCAGAGGAGGCATTTTCTGTAGCAGAGATATCCGGAAACCAACTGTTTCTGACGGCGGTATATGCAGATCATATTGTGGATTTGAATAGAATTATTGCAGCCTTTGGAAAGGAAATAGAAGAGGTGAAGCTCGGATTTACTCCTTTAGAAAAGAACGGATTTGTAGCAGTTCCTTACAAAGAAGAGGACTGTACTTTATTTCTGAAGGGAAAGGGGTTTGAGGAATATCGGAAGGACATGCTTCGTTTTCCGGTATTGTCGCATGCGTGAAAATAATGGAGGGATAAGGATGATTAGGATATTAGAGACGGAGAAAATTAATACCGGTTTATTTGTGGATTTTAAAAGACATCAGCAGGTGACAAAGTGCTGGCGGAAAATCTATGATAAGTGGGTCATTGTGGACAATCCGTTTACGGAGGACTGGTCCAAAGAACAATATGAGTATCTTGTAAAATGTCTGAGGAATACGATATTGACAGGCGGTATCGTATTCGGAGCATTTCAGGATCAAAGGATGGTCGGATTTACCTCAGTGGAAGCAAAACATTTCGGCAGCAGGAAGCAGTATATGGAGCTTTCCAGTATTCACGTATCGGAGGAGAGCAGAGGAAGCGGCATAGGTCGTGGACTGATAGAATGTGCGAAGGGATGGGCAAAAGAACACGGTGCTGAAAAACTCTACATTTCGGCGCATTCGTCTATAGAGAGTCAGGCTTTTTATAAAGCAGTGGGTTGTAAGGAGGCAGAAGAGTACAGCAGGAGTCATGTGGAGAAGGAACCTTGCGACTGCCAGCTTGAACTTGCGGTATAGACAGCAAGGTTTGATGTATGGGTGCCGGATATTAAGAAAAAACATAGACAGTATATGTATCCATAAAGTTAGTTCTAAGAGGGAGTAAAACAATAGATTATGATGTCGGGAGTATATGAAAGTATAGAGAGGACAAAGCAGGGCTTTGAGGAGAGCTTTGCAGCAGGAACATTTTATAATAAGCAGACGAGGGATGAGAAACATCTGGAGCTTATTCTGGATTTCCTGAAGGTAAAAGATGGCATGAAAATTCTGGATTTGGGTACGGGAACGGGATATCTGGCATTTCCTTTTGCAGAAAAATACCCCGAAGCAGAAGTGACAGGTCTTGATATTGTGGAACAGGCGTTGTGTGAAAACCGGAAAAAGGCAGAGGATAAGGGGTTAAAAAACCTACAGTTTGTCAGTTATAGCGGGATGGATTTTCCATTTGAGGAGGATACCTTTGATATGGTCATAACCCGGTATGCCCTGCATCATTTCCCGAATATTCAGGATGCGTTTCGGGAAGTGGGCAGAGTGTTAAAACCGGGAGGAAGCTTTTTCCTGTCTGATCCTGCACCAAATGCGGATGATACGGAACGGTTTGTAGATGCGTATATGCAGATGAAAAAGGACGGACATATCAAATTTTATACGAAAGAGGAATGGAAGAAAATCGGGGAAGGAGCAGGGCTCAAATCTGTGGACGGCTTTGAAACAAGCATCCGTTTCCCGAAGAAGAGAGAAACGGCACCGGAGTTTGAGGAGATTGTAAGCCGTTTTGATGAAGCGGTAATCCGTGGTTATGCAGTAGAAGTTGTGGAAGATGAAATCTGGATTACCGAGAGAGTGAACAATCTTTTGTTTCAGAATGAGAAAGCAGAAAAATAAAAAAGAGGAGAAGTATTTATGAGGAAAACAGAGAAAGAACTAGAGAAGACTGACGCAAAAGAACTGGCCGGAGTAAACAAGAAATCATTTGCTATGTTTTTTGGCGGCGGTGAAATCTGGTTTGAACATCTGGACGGTATTTACGGATATACCGATCTTGCCATAGAAAAGCTGGAACAGGATTATCAGCAGTTTAAAAGACCCTCAATGCCTTCTCTGTTGGCGGTCAATCTGGAAGAAACAATGGTAAATAATGCGTTGATCCATGCCATTGCAGAAAAAATATTAAATGGAAACAAACAATTTACGCGGGTCGTATTTGTCGGGGTAAATATAAGTGCACAGAAAGAGATTAAGAAGGCCCTGAAGGGTGCTCCCTTTGTCTTAAATTTTATCAACGATTTTGAAAAGGCAAAGGAATGGCTCGTATAAAATGATATTCTGATTGAGCGGGATAGGAACTTTAAGTGAGAGAAGCTGTATGCAATCCATTCGTATATCCAACCCCGTTTGAACTCCATTTTTCTGTGGCGCATTTAAACTGGTATCAGTCAGATCCAGAGGAATATGTGGAAAAGATGAACGGAACGGATAAGGATTTAGCGCACATTTTACCGTGATATATCATAGAGGGAAAACTCTTTACGGAATATAAAAAGCTGATTTCGGAAGCACTGAAGGAGTACCAAACCGGAGAACCTATGACCCTGAATCCTGTTTGCTTTGAAACAGAAAGAAGGATGACAGAAGAGCCTGTTTCTGAAAGGAGATATTTAGATGAAAAGAAAAGCAATTGCAGCAGCGTTGGTTATTCTATCGCTGATGTCTTTAACTGCATGTGGAGGAAGAACAAAAGAATTATATGAGGTACCGGATCTGTCACAATACAAAACAGAATATGTTGGGGATGCTCCCAACGTTGTTAATATTGTAAGTCAGCAAGATTATCCGGAAGGATATTCCTATGACAGCATAGAGATACAGTCTGAAACAGAACCATATGGCCTGACTGTTTTTCTGAAAGCAGCTCCAGCGGCATCTGAGATAGAAGATGAATTGCAGACCAATGCAGATATGGCATTTGATTTAATTGGTAATCTGGGCACTCTTGAGTATAGAGAAGCGAATAGCAAAGAGTTTATTGCTGCGTATGAGCGTTAGATAATTTGAATTTGCGGAGATGAATTATGATATCTATTATAGGAGCAGGAGCTTTTTCCGTTGTAATTATATTATCAATTCTTATCATTTGTGGATTGCCGTTAGGTGAATTGACAATGGGAGGGCAATATAAAGTATTTCCCCCCAAATTAAGAATCGTGTTAGTTACACAGCTTATCTTACAAGTATTTTTTGTACTAATTATTTTACAAATGGGAGAGTTTATACCATTATGGTTTTCGTATAACGTAACGAAGATTATTGGCATTGTAATGGCGGTATATCTTTCTTTAAATACTGTTATGAACCTTATTTCTAAAAGTAAAAAGGAGAAATACATAATGACACCGCTTTCGTTTGTTACCGCAATTTGCTTTTGGATAACTGCTTTGCAAATGTAAGCGAATCCCAAGTTGCCGAATAGGAAAATAAGAATTGACCAAAGGTCAATTGTATGGGAGCAGAGATAAAGAAAACTTGAATTTGGTGGTGTGATTATGGATTATATAGAACTAGAATCAGAGAGATTACTATTTAGAAAATATAGCGTGGAAGATTACCGAGTTTTTTATGATATGTTGTTGTCCGGCACATTAAACGCGGCTTAATTCTTCAGATTAAAACAGACCTTTTAAACCGTTTGACAATGGTATAAATCACATTGTTTGGTGTTGATTCTGCATTTTATTTTGTACCAAAAGACCA